>JABXIW010000135.1 GCA_013372875.1 Gammaproteobacteria bacterium
CAGCATCTGTGCCACCTGCTTTAGCCCAAGAATTCAGGTTATTGATATTGTTACCATTAGAGCCAGGGCTGATAGTATAGGTAGAAACATCACCCTCTTCTCTCATATATTTAACCATATCTGTTCCAAGGCAATTTTTACCAGAACATTTATTGGCTGGAGTAACACCTGCGGTGGCATTAGGCCACTCACTGCCGTTAATTTGTCCATGAGCTAGTACGATTAGAGCCTTAGATGCACAATCAGAATCACTAGAAGCAAAAGTATAATTCGTTCCGTTATGAGAACCGCCATGCGTTTTGTTTGTCACCGCATAATTTAATTTCATGCTTTGGAAATAACGATAAACTTCCGACATACCTTCGATGGTTGGGGTATTACCTTTTTGCGTAGGTTCACTCAATAGATCGGCTAAAACTGTTTTAAAGTCAGGTGTATAAGCAACACTATCGCCAATCGGGTAGCGGATAATGCCTTCTGGACCAGAGTTACCATTACCTTTCTGGAATACAGCTAAACCAAAGTCCACCGACTCAACAATAGCTTGCTGGTCATCAGTTAGCGGATCTACACCATTACCAGCTAATGTTTCTAGGGCTTCTTTAACTTTAAGTAAACGATCGCCGCCTTCCATTGCAGAAGAGTACTCGAACAAAAGCATGATTTGCGACTTTCCAGGCTCAATCACACCACCGTCAACAAAATAAACTTCAGTGTCATCAGCCTGAGCTTGTTGAATAAAAGGAACTGACAAGTAAAAACTCAGTGCAAGCCCCAATAATATTTTTGAAATTTGAATTCTCATAATTAACACCTAACCTTATGGAGACGGAAGGATTGTTCCGCTAAATAATATTTGATCCGCGGAACATAAACCGTATTGGATCGCCCATGAGTCAACATCAACATTGGTTTTTTCACCAACGTTTCCAGTACCTGTAATCTGCCAGGCATTACAACCTACATAACCACCTGCTTCGGTTGAGTAAAGCAGTTCATAACCGGGACAAGGAATACAGCCTAAATACTCAACCTCTGAGCTTGCAATTAAACCATCAATATCTTCGAATTTATTGATGTTGTTGCAAAATTCTTCATTGGTATCTGGATCAACGGCACCGACTCTTGCGATTAATCCATTATCACCGATACAGTAGCCTTGCGTTTTAGTAACATCGTCATCAAGACTTACGCCATAAAGCGGATTATCGTTAACTCTAGAGTCGTAAATAGTCGCGCTTACGGCACTCTCTGCAACGTGAAACGCTTCATTCTCTAAATACAGATTGGTCGAAGACTTTTGTTGGATAATCGAGTCGGACATACTTGAAACACCCAGCACCGTGATAATAAGCAAAAATATTAAAACGATTGCTAAAGTGGCGCCCTTATTTCTTTGTAATTTATTCACACTAACCCCTTAAAAATCAGGTTGATTAGGTAAGCTAACTGTTGTTGCAAATAGCTTACGAATTTTTCTATCAGAGGCATCAAAAGTTCCATTTTCACGAGCAATGGTAAACTCCTGATCTATGTCTGATTTGCTAACATTATCAGTCGAAGCAAGTAATAAAAATACTTTAATAGCTGAAATCCTCGAGTACTCATCAAGCGCTAACTCGCTTGCTTTGACAAACTTATTAGGGACGCCATCAGTATCCGAATCAGTATCAACTCCATAAATAAAGTGTAATGCTTCAACTCCACCAATAAGCGGCTGCGGGTTCCCATTAATACCTTCACACTTTAACTGGCCATCTTCCACAAAAAAGCGATTGTTTATAATGCCGTCAGCAGCAGGAGCATCACCCAAGCAATCAACACCATTTTCATCCTTATAAGAAATTTCCACCTCATCAGAAACTTTTATATCACCGCTATCCGAAGTATTCCCTGCACCGCTGATAAGGTGAGGAATGACATTATCAACCACTTGGCTGGGATTATTAACGGCGACATAACCCGCATTTTGCAACTCATTAGTTAAAAAATACATGGCAAAGCGACCGTTTTCTTGAACTTCAGAGAGTCCGCTTTGCGTATTGAAAGATTGCTTCATGCCCAAAAATACATAACTAAATCCAGATAAAAGGATCAAGCCAATTACGATAGCAACCATATATTCTATAAGCGTATAACCTTTTTGCTTCTTCATTCTTCTAGTCCTTAAGGCATAATATCAATGGTAATACAATCAACTTCAGCACCAATTTGAGAAACATCGATATTGGCATCATCTATATAGTCGCTACACCTATTACTCAGGACACCACCAGTATTAGCAGACTTGACCTGTCCAACGTCTTGTCTACGCTCAGACATAGCCCAAAATAAATAAGCACTTAAAGTTGAACCAGATGCACAAGCATTACCAGCATCACGAGTATCACAACTTACAAATAACCTCGGATTAATTAAAGGGTCATCTTGTGTCGTTGCTGGCGTGAAAGATTTCAAGGATTGGCAAATAGTCCAAACATCAAATTCTGCTTGGCTTTGTGCATTACAGTTCGCAGCAGCCCCACTACAAGCAGCAGGCGCAGCATCAGGGCAATTATTATAATCTGAGTTTGCACTTAAATATAAATTTGCCCCTTGTTGCTGGAATATATACTCTCTGTTATTCCTAAACTTAGATGCGGCATCTTGCAAAATTAAGTTAGCATAAGAACGTGCCATACCTTCCTGGTTAGAATTAATAGAGGTAAGCTGGAGAGATAGAAATCCCAGCAAACCTATGGCAACCACAATAATAGCAATCAGTACTTCCATTAAACTGAAGCCTTTGTTGGATTTTTTGAGTTGTTTTCCCATTGGAGCCCTGTTTATTAATTTGTCGACCCAATAACTATAATTGAGTGACTTTTCAAGGGCTTATATTATCGGATAACTGGTAGATTTGAGCCGATAAGTGGTTTTATCGGCTTATATTTGTCTGAATAACTCTATTTTAGGGTCTTAATTCGGCGGGCAGAACAAAGACAATGCTTTCTTCTACGCCGTCGGACTCTTGGGCTTGATTCCCACCATTTTCTTCAAGAAAATCAATCACTTCCTTAACTAACACCTCTGGAGCAGAAGCACCTGCAGTGACACCAACAGTATTAATACCTTCAAGCCATTCGGTTTGAATCTCGGTGGCATTGTTAATTAGGTAAGACTGACGCCCTTCGGTTACTGCTAACTCCTGTAAACGGGACGAGTTAGAGGAATTTTTCGCACCCACCACCAAGATAAGCTCGCACTGTTTGGCCAATTGCTTAACCGCATCTTGCCTGTTTTGAGTGGCGTAGCAAATATCATCTTTTTTAGGGCCATTGATCTGTGGGAATTTAACTTTTAAGGCTTCAACAATTTTCTGAGTATCATCCACAGATAGCGTAGTTTGGGAAACATAGAATAGTTTCGAATCGTCTTTGACTACTAGTTTTTCGACATCGTTTAAATCTTCAACCAAATAAATGCCTTTTTCTTGATTGTCATATTGCCCCATGGTCCCTTCCACTTCGGGATGACCTTTATGGCCAATCAAGATGCATTCTTCGTTACGGCGGCTATGACGCGCCACTTCCATATGAACCTTGGTCACTAATGGACAAGTAGCATCAAATACCTTTAGATTACGCGCTTTGGCGTCTTTACGAACTTGTTGCGAAACCCCATGCGCGCTAAAAATCAAAGTCGAATCTCTTGGTACATCATTCAAATCTTCAATAAACACGGCGCCTTTATCACGCAGCCCGTCTACCACGAATTTGTTGTGTACCACTTCATGCTTCACATAGATTGGCGCACCAAATATCTCAATAGCACGATTAACGATTTCGATGGCTCTATCAACGCCTGCGCAAAAACCACGCGGGTTAGCTAAAATAATGTCCACTAGACCTTAACCTCGCTATTTTTAACCTCAATTACTTCCACTTCTAAAATTACATCTTGATCTGCTAACGGATGATTAAAATCCACTTTTACCGAGTGCCCTTGAATCCCACGCACCATACCAGGGATCGAGCCACCGCCCATCTGTTCAAAAGCAATAATTGCACCCTCTTCCAGCTTTAAATCCGCTGGAAACTGGTCAATATCCATAAAATGAATGTTATCAGGATTCACGGGGCCAAACAGGTCAGAGCCAGCAATTTCGAACTTTTTAGTATCGCCTTGGTCCATACCCATCAATTGCGACTCCAATGAGTCGGTCAAGCTGCCATCACCCAATACGAACCAAACTGGTTTGCCGTCCACACGTGTCGAATCCGCCGCTGAGCCATCTTTTAGCAACACATTAAAATGCACCAAGGCTTTTGAATCTTTAGTAATCACTTATTTCAGCCTTTATTTTGTTCTTTCTTGTGTTCTGGATTTTTAATCGCATCAATAATCAGCAAACCAACGCCGATCAAAATCACGCTGTCGGCAATATTAAAAGTTGGCCAATGCTTTTCCACCCCATCCCACACGATGTACCAGTCGATAAAATCAATCACCTTGCCATCGTTAAAAATGCGGTCATACAAGTTGCCAAAAGCGCCACCGAGAATTAAGGCGATACCGGTATTAATTAACACTCGTGCTTTTGGCGTTTGCCACATCCACAATACCATGCCGATCACAATCACCACCGGCAAAGCTATCAGCATAAAAGTCATGCCCTCGAATGAACTAAAAGCGGCGCCTTCGTTATAAGCCAGTTTTAAATTAAAATAAGGCATCACTTCAATTGCGGGACCAAAATAAGCTGGCGCAAGTTCTTTATCTGCCCACTGCTTGGTCCAATAATCGATAGCAAATACTAAAGGCGTTAGCCAAAGCCAAACAAAGCCTGATTGCTTGAATGGCAATGGTTTAAAGTTGTTTTTGATCCATTGTGTTAAAGCCATTAAGCAAACTTCCTTACTTCGCCATCACCAACCACATTGTCCACACAGCGGTTACAGATTGTCGAGTGCTCAACATTAGCACCCACATCCTCTCGATAGTGCCAGCAGCGTTCACACTTTTCAGCCGATGACTTTTCAATGGTTAATGACAAACCATCCAAATCCGTTGCTTCGCCAGCAGTGCCCTGTACTAATTTTGCTTGAGAAGTAATGGTCACAAAACGAATTTCGTCTTCTAACTTCGATAGCACTTTGAACAAATCTTCGCTAACATTCAAAGTCACTTCCGCTTCTAATGAGCCACCGATCACGCCCTCTTTGCGCTTCGCTTCTAACGCTTTATTGACTTCAGTTTTTACTGCAGAAATAGTCTCCCAATCAGATTGTTCAATAGCTAAATCATCAGAAGCAAATAAACCTTGATACCATTCAGCAACAAACACATTGTCTTCGCGCTCACCACTTTTTGGCGCAGGAATAAATTGCCAAATTTCGTTGGCAGTGAAACTTAAAATAGGTGCCATCCAGCGAACCAATGCTTCAACAATATGATACATAGCGGTTTGACAGGAACGTTGCGCTAAAGAGCCTTTTTTCGCAGTATATTGGCGATCTTTAATAATATCTAAATAGAAAGAGCCCATATCAATCGAGCAGAAGTGTTGGATTTTTTGCGCCACCACCCAGAAGTTATATTCTTCATAAGCTTCTATAATTTCTTGCTGAGCTTTTAAGGCTTTATCCACTGCCCATCGATCGAGCGCCACCATTTCATCTTTAGCAACCAAATCGGTTTTTGGCTCAAAGCCTTCCAAGTTCGCCAACAAGAAACGTGAAGTATTTCGAATACGACGATAGCTATCGCCTGTGCGCTTTAAAATCTCTTCGGAAACCGCCATTTCGCCGCGATAATCCGCAGAAGAAACCCATAAGCGAAGTACATCAGCGCCTAACTTATTAATAACATCTTTTGGTGCAATCACATTGCCTAGCGACTTGGACATTTTTTTGCCGTCTTTATCGACTACAAAGCCATGAGTTAAACAATGTTTGTATGGCGCTTCTTCGTAGATACCCACAGAAGTAAGCAATGACGATTGGAACCAACCACGATGTTGATCCGAACCTTCAAGATATAAATCTGCGGGACGATTCAAATAATCTCGCGCTGCTAATACGCAATAGTGAGTCACGCCTGAATCAAACCAAACATCCAAGGTATCATCAATCTTTTCATATTTATCGGCATCGACTAACTCTGCTGCGTCTAAGTCGTACCAAGCCTGAATGCCTGCTTGTTCGATTTTTTCAGCGACTTTCTGCATTAATTCTGCCGAATCAGGATGTGGTAAACCAGATTGCTTATCGATAAATAAACACAGCGGCACGCCCCAAGTTCTTTGACGCGAAATACACCAGTCTGGGCGCGACTCCATCATCGACTCAATGCGTGCTTCGCCCCACTCGGGAACCCATTTGACCTTTTTGATTTCTTGCATGGCTTTTGGCTGTAAGCCATTTTGATCCATCGAAATAAACCATTGCGGCGTGGCGCGGAAAATTAACGGGGTTTTAGTACGCCAGCAATGTGGATAGGAATGACGCAACTTGTCTTGATGCAATAAACGCCCATGCTCCACC
Organism: Gammaproteobacteria bacterium; assembly: GCA_013372875.1. The sequence goes on from JABXIW010000135.1 coordinate 6,525, forward strand.
AACAAATCAACCACAGGCTGATCCACTTTATACACATGCTGACCATTAAAAATAGGAGTTTCGTCATTAAAAACACCATTGGCCATCACATAATTTAAAACTTCAAGGCCGTATTTTTTGCCCACCACGAAATCGTCTGGACCATGATCGGGAGCGGTATGGACTAAACCGGTACCCGTTTCAGTGGTCACATGCTCACCACAAATGACAGGCAAAGTTTTGTCATAAAACGGATGCTGAACTTTTAAGTTTTCTAAATCAGAGCCTTTGCAAGAAGCAATAACTGAATATTCCTCAATCTCGGCTTCTTTCATCACGCTTTCAACCAACGCTTGCGCTAAAACAAAGTTTTCATCACCAGCTTTAACTAATACATAATCCAAATCCGCATGAACCGTAACTGCCTGACTCGAAGGCAGCGTCCAAGGCGTGGTAGTCCAAATGACCACAGAAGTATCACCTGAAACTTCTGGATTACCAAAGGCATTTAGGAAAGCTTCTGTATCCGCTAATGGATAACGCACATAAATCGAAAAGGAAGTTTTATCTTGATACTCAACTTCTGCTTCAGCTAATGATGAACCACCAACCACACTCCAATAAACTGGCTTGGCATCTTTTTTCAAATGGCCATTATCAACTAACTTAGAAAGCGCACGAACAATGTTAGCTTCAAAGCCAAAATCCATAGTTAAGTAAGGATTATCCCATTCGCCTAAAACGCCTAAACGAATAAAATCTTCACGCTGTGCATCAACTTGTTTTTGTGCATATTGACGGCATTTTTCACGAAATTCCGCATGAGAAACTTTAGCGCCCGCTTTACCAACTTTTTTCTCAACATTGTTTTCAATCGGCAAACCATGGCAATCCCAACCAGGCACATAAGGCGAGTCAAAACCGCTCAAGGTTTTGCTTTTCACCACCATGTCTTTGAGGATTTTATTAACTGAGTGACCAATATGAATATTACCGTTGGCATACGGCGGGCCGTCATGCAAAATAAATTGCTCACGACCTGCACGCGCTTTACGAATTTGACCGTAAAGATCTTTTTTCTGCCATTGGGCAAGCGTTTTTGGCTCGCGTTGTGGCAAGTTGCCGCGCATTTCAAATGGCGTTTTCGGTAAATTCAAAGTGTTTTTATAATCACTCATAGTCTTCTCAGTTTGGTTTTAACTATCACTGTTTATTTATAGTGTTAATTTATTGTTCAAAAATTGCTTGTGCTGTTTTTATATCGTGCTGAATCTGCTTTTTTAAAGCCTCAATCGATTCGAACTTTTGCTCATCTCGAATTTTAGCAATCGGTTCAACGCTGATGCGCCTGCCATAAATATCCTTATCAAAATCAAGTAAATGAACCTCAAGCCTTTCACTCGAATCTTTTAAGGTTGGCTTGCGACCAATATTGGCAACGCCATTAAGAACATCGCCATCATTACCATCAGCTTCGTTAGCCATGTAAACTTTAACCGCATAAACGCCTTTTAAAGGGCTTTTGCGACGCTTTAGAGCAATATTAGCGGTTGGCACACCAATCTGTCGGCCTTGTTTATCGCCATGGGCTACTTTGCCATGGATACGATAATTTTTACCTAAAACCTTGCTCGTCAATGCAAACTGACCTTGCTCAATCAAATCTCTAACCAAGCTACTGCTAATTCGAACTTCCGAATCATCGAGTTCGATTGTTACCGACTGATTGGCTTCAACCGCAAAATCATAACTTTTGAGCAATTCAAAATCGCCTTGGCGTTTATGCCCAAAGCGAAAATCATCGCCAATAAACAAATGCTTAATATTTAAATGTTGATTAAGCACTCGTCTAACAAAATCTTGTGCCGATAAATTTGCCAACTCATCGGCAAAGCGTAGACACAACACATAATCCACGCCTAATTTTTTCAGCGCCATGATTTTGCCGGTTAATTTATACAGTCTCGCTGGCGCCTGTTCGGGTCTAAAAAATTCCTGCGCATGTGGTTCAAATAGCACCACCACACTCGGCAATGACAGATCAATGGCTTTGGCCGTCAACTTTTTTATTATCGCTTGATGGCCTAAATGTACCCCATCGAAATTACCAATAGTGGCAACCGAGCCTTGGCTAAAAAGCTGCTTGGGGCAATTATAGAGGCCGCGGATCAGTCGCATTGGGTTATAAAGCCTAAATTAAAAGCAAAATCAAAGCGGGCAATTATAGCGGTAAATGGCCTAAGAATTAACCATTAAATCCATCTAATCGGCTATTGTTTGTATTGTTTTGGGGCTTATGCAATTATGAGCGGCAATAAAGAGCATTTTGGTAACAAAAATAATCAGTTAGCCATGTCATCTCGAGTCGAAGTTAAGATTAAAGAGCAGATTGCTTATGTCAGTCTGAACCGCCCCGATAAGCGCAACGCATTGGATATGCCAATGTTCAAGGCCATTGTGGCGGCGCAAAAGCAAATAAAAGCCGATAAAAGCATCCGCGCGGTGATTTTGTGCGGTAATGGTGAGGATTTTTGCTCAGGGCTCGACATCAAATCGATTATGGGCAATAAGCTATCTGCACTTAAACTTTTATGGAAATGGCTGCCTGGTAATGCCAATTTGGCGCAAAAAGTCTCGATAGGCTGGCGGCGTTTGCCCATTCCAGTGATTGCAGCAATTCACGGCCGCTGCTGGGGAGGCGGTATGCAAATTGCACTTGGCGCCGATTATCGTATTACTTCGCCAGACAGTTCTCTCAGCATCATGGAAACAAAGTGGGGCTTGATTCCTGATATGTCAGGAACTTTGGCGCTGCGAGATTGCATGAGCAAAGATCAAGCCATGCGATTGACTATGACTGCTCAAGAATTATCTGCCGTAGAAGCACTGAATTTGAATTTAATCAGTGAAATTTCAGATGAGCCAGTTAAAGCTGCGGAAGTTTTTGCTAACGAAATTAAACAAAAATCTCCGGATGCCATAAAAGCCATCAAAAAGCTCTACCATAAACGCTGGCAAGACTTTGATCGCTATATTTTAGGACAAGAAACTATTGCTCAATGGAAAATTCTATTGAGCAAAAATCAATCCATTGCAGTTAAACGCCAACAAGGCAAGGATATCGCTTACAAGGACTAACTATGACACTTTTATCTAAAAACCTAGCCATTATGGCGTTGCTTCTATCCGTTGCCGCCTGCACTTCGAACAAAGTCAACCCTTCACTTTCAACGCAGACCCAATTTTATCAAAACTTGATGCAACTTTGCGGCAAAACCTTTGTTGGCGAAACCATCTATCCCGAAGACCCAAGTCATGATTTTGCAGGAAAAAAGCTCGTTGCCCATTTCAAAAGCTGCAGCCCACAAGAAATTCGCATTCCTTTCACCGTCGGCGAAGATAAGTCACGCACATGGATAATTTCCAATACCAATAAAGGCTTATTGCTAAAACACGATCATCGCCATAAAGACGGCACGCCCGACGAAATCACCATGTATGGTGGTTATGCAGGCAAATATAAAGAATCCAATGGCTCAGAGCTTTCGCAGCACTTTTTAGCCGATGAGCATACGGCTACGCTTATTCCCGCAGCAGCCTCTAACGTTTGGACGCTTGCTTATGATCCGCAAAAAGAGCAACTGACCTACTACTTAGAACGCCATCAAAAACCGCGTTATAAAGCCATTTTGCAGCTGATTCCTATCCCGAAAAAGTAAACAAAACCTAAGTCGCGTACGCTAAGTATTTGATCTTAAAATCACTCCTAAAAATAGTGTTAATTTTTTTGACACATATTTATACAATTAAATCAAAAACTTAGCTAAATCAATGGCTTCTATTAGTCTGAGCTACAAGATTAATCTATTGTAATCCTGTAGTTTTGTGATAGAGTTGTCATAGTGCGATAGAGCCAGTTATCAAATAGGTTAATTGTGTTAGTAAAAACCAAAATTTCAGTCCTTGCCTTAGAAGTTGGCATGAGCGTGGTCGAATTGGATCGCCCATGGACTGATCTGCCTTTTGCTTTGCAAGGGTTAACCATTAAAGATGACTTCGAAATCCAAATCCTGCAGAAGTACTGTAAATACGTCTTTATTGAACACGATTACAGCGGCTCATTAGCTTTAAATAAGGATCAAGCCTTACCAGAATTTAAGCCATCTTTGGACGGCAAAAAGGCTTTCACTCGAAAAATACGCGGTTTACAGCCAAAAACCGAATTGGACAATGAGTTAGCAAGAGCTCATAGCGTTTATTTCCAAGCCAGACGCCATATGGAACACATTTTCAATATGGCGAAGAATCATCGCAAAATTGATGTTAAAGAAACTCAGTCTATTGTGACCAAATGCATTACCAGCATCGTTTCTAATGCTAATGCCCTCTTCTGGTTAACCCGAATTCAAGATAGCTCTGCAATCGAAGCCAACCATAGCTTACGCGTTGCCGTGCTATCGATCGCTTTAGGCCATTATGTTGGCTTAAACCGCCAAGAATTAGAGCAGCTAGGGATTGCGGCTCTATTACACGATATTGGTAAAACACGTATTCCTGATGAAATTCTAACCAAGCGTGCTCGCTTTACTGAAGCTGAGAAACGCGTAATGGAGCGCCATACTGCTTTAGGTTATGAATTACTGCACGCTGATACTAGTTTAGAGCCTATCATCAAAGAAGTGGCGCTGAATCACCACCAAAGACCTGATGGTCAAGGTTATCCAGCTAAGCAGCGTAATCATCCTTTATCGTTATTTACTCGCATCGTTTCGATTGTGGATTCTTATGACGATATGACCCATGAGATTTCGCACTTAAAGTCGCGTTCTCCACGTTTAGCGTTAAAAGAAATCTACGAAAAAGCAGGAAAACAGTTCGATCCCAATCTTGCCAAAGCCTTTATTAAGATGGTCGGCATTTATCCTGCGGGATCTATGGTCAAAATGACCAATGGTGAAGTTGCAATGGTGGTCTCTACCGACACTGAGTCGAAATTGTCACCAAAAGTAGAATTGATTTATAACCAGTATGGCAAAATGCGCTCACCCTTGATTGTTGATTTACAAGAAGGCGCTAAAGATCAGGCCGGCCAGCCCTATAAAATCGCAGGTTCATTGCCAGACGGTAGCCTTGGCATGGATATGAAGCGATATATTGCCGATAGACTTAATATTTCTGCGTTCTAAAGCTCCTGGTCACTAAAATATTAGTAACCATCCCCAAATAAAACACCCTGCACTCCACGAACCGTCCAATCACCCGTACCACCCGCCGCTAATGGCATTTGTGGATATTTACGCTGACCGTCTGGAGTTTCATCATTATTCAGAATGTAAGCCATCTGACCAATCAAACGGCTCGCTCGAACTTGAGTTTTCCATGAGCGGTAGCCATTGGGCCAATCTAAACTGTATTGACGCGGGCGAGTACCGCCCCAGCCTGGGATGGTACCAATTCCTTCAAAACGATCCGCCAATTCGGTAACCCCTGCTTCTGCCAGTAAAAAATCCAAACGTGAAATTACACTGGCAGCGATGCGGCTGTTCCAGGTTGCCATTGGCAAGCGACCTACTTGATCATTTAAATAGTCAGTACAAACTGCAGCTAAATAAGACCAACCAGAATTCATCTTGGCGTTAGCCTCTTCATCACCATGCACAGCAGCTTCAATCACCGCTTGGACGTTCTCTAAGGTCACGTCTTTTTGCGGCGTTCCACTAACCTGAAATAGCTCATTCGCGGTTTTTACCGCCATATCGCGCCATTCTTGGTCCCATGAACCGCCTTTATCCAAGGTTTTGGCCAATTCATTAGCACGGTAGTAAAGCGGATTTAAAGTAGCATGATGCAACGCATAACCGATCCGCGGCTTGGGCCAAAAGAAGGCCAATAATCGATTATCCCAGCCCGAAACCGTATCGCCCGCAGGCTCTTTAAGATAGTAAGCCTGAAATGGCGCATCTTGGATCCAGTCCACCAAAGCGCGTACAAACACAATATCATCGGCGTCCTTTTCAGGAATATAAGGCGGATAAGTATCTTGCCCAATCAACTCGATTCCTTGATCATCGAGCACCACCGGATCTTTTGAACGAACCTCAATATCCGCTTGCACTCGCGACTCGGCGTAAGCCATATAATCGTCCTGCTCGGCAAAACTCATGGCATTCCAGATCTGCAAAGCACTCGCAGACAAGTTAGCGGCCATCTGCTCATGACCATCCTCATCACTCCAACTGCTGATCTCAAATAACACCTTATAATCACGTAAAAAAACGTCATCCACTTGGCAATCATTGCGGTAAGACCAAGGCACCATCATGCGACACAAGACTTCCAAACTGAAACGTTTGTCCTCGCGGATCAGATCGCTTAGCGAGTCATTGCTAGCGCCAATTGGCATCTTGCCAATTTTCCAGTCTTGCAAAGCACCGCTGGTCTGTTTAGGACCAAAGCGCTTAAACCACACTTTCCAAGCGGCCAAAAACAGTGCTTTATTGATGGCAAAACCATCCGCACGCATAAATCGCATCAAAGAGTCAGTCGCAGGATTATTCGAAGTCATTGGCTAGCTGTACAATTCTTATTCTAGGTGTCTTAACCATAGCGGGAAAGCCGCCTTTGTGCAAACAAACTGATAGCTTGGAATGGTCATTTTCTGTTGCAATTCAACCTATTATGTCCATTCCATCTAAGCTATAATTTTGCCCCTTTAAGCGCTTAAAACTATTAATCGCGAGAATTTTACTCATAGCCATGCTGACTGAACTGCAATTACCCATTCCAGAAATCAAAGCCAAAAGCCAATATGTCAACTATTGGCGCGGTTTAAGCGGTTCGAGTCGCGCGCTTGCCATTAGTCAGTTAGCTTTGCAGCAGCAAGCGCCGTTGTTGGTGCTGGTTGAAGATGCACACGATTTATGGCTGCTGGAAAAAGAAATCCAATACTTCTTAAAGAATCAATCTAATCAGATCCCAGTATTGGTATTCCCCGATTGGGAAACCTTGCCATACGACAATTTCTCGCCGCATCAGGATATCGTTTCACAGCGTCTTTTGAGCCTCTATCAGTTGCCTAGACTGAAACAAGGCATTGTGCTGATTTCAGTCAATAGCTTGTTATTAAAGGTTGCGCCGAAAGACTATATCGAACAAAACAGCTTGATGTTACACGCTGGACAAGCGCTGGATATGCACGAAGTGCGCGCCTTGTTCGAGCAAAATGGCTATCAAAACGTCAACCAAGTATTTGCTCATGGCGAGTTTGCGGTACGCGGCTCGATTCTCGACCTTTACCCAATGGGCTCGGAACGCCCTTTGCGCATTGACTTTTTCGATGATGAAATCGACTCAATTCGTTACTTTGATCCCGAATCGCAGCTCTCTGATGACAGGCTAACAAAATTTGAGCTTTTGCCAGCCAAAGAATTCCCGACCGATGACAATGCCATCGCCCAATTCAGGCAAAGTTTCCGCGCAGAATTTGATGTGGACTTACAAAAAGTCTGGCTTTATCAAGAAGTCTCCAATGGCGCTACTCCAGCGGGTATAGAATATTATTTACCATTATTTTTCAATGAGTTAAATACACTTTTTGATTATTTACCTGAAAACACGATTTACCTCAGCTTGAGTGATTTTGGCGCCAATTTAAGCAATTTTTGGCACGAAGTCAGCGAGCGTTATGAGCAAAGACGGCACGATGTTGAGCGCCCTATTTTAGCGCCTGAAAAACTATACCTTTCGATTGAAGAGTTAAACCAAAAGCTCAAGCAACAGCTGCGTGTTCATCTTGAACCCACTCAGGTCGACAGCGATTTTGTTGCAGCGCCAATCCCCAATTTAAGCATTGAACATAAAGCTGATGATCCTTTAAAAGCCCTGCGCAATTTTATTTCTCATTGGCAAGGCAAGCTGTTTATCGCCAGTGAATCAGCAGGTCGGCGTGAAGCGCTCAAAGACTTGTTAGCTAGACATGAGATTAAAACCATTACCATCAATGCACTTGCTGATCTGGCACAACAAGCAGATCAAGGCATTTGCATTGGTATAGCGCCGTTAAATCAGGGCTTTGCTTATCAAAACGTAGCGGTTATTACCGAAAACGAGCTGTTTGGCGAGCAGGTGCTGCAAAAAAGACGTCGCGATGCCAAAGCTAGCCCGCAAGCCGAAGATGTTATTCGCAATCTCGCCGAGCTCAAAGAAGGCGATCCTGTGGTGCATTACGAGCAAGGCATTGGCCGTTATCGCGGTATGGTTAAACTGCAATCGGGCGATATCGAGGCGGAATATTTGATGCTCGAATATTCTGGCGGCGATAAATTTTACTTACCAGTGCAGTCATTACACTTGATTAGCCGCTATTCGGGCTCTAACCCCGAGTTAGCACCCTGGCATAAGCTCGGCACTGACACTTGGGATAAAGCCAAGAAAAAAGCCGCCGACAAAGCGCGCGATGTAGCAGCAGAACTTTTAGATATTTACGCCAGACGCGCTGCCAAAGAAGGCATTACCTATGCTTTAGATGAAGCAGATTACCATCGATTTGCCGCCGAATTTAGGTTTGAGGAAACTGTCGACCAAAGCACCAGCATTAACTCCATTATTCGTGATATGACCTCACCACAGCCGATGGATCGCTTGGTTTGTGGAGACGTTGGCTTTGGTAAAACCGAAGTTGCACTACGAGCAGCCTATATTGCCGCGCAAGCAGGCAAACAGGTGGCAGTGCTAGTGCCGACTACCCTCTTGGCTCAGCAGCATTTTGAGACCTTCTCCGATCGTTTTGCCGATTGGCCAATTAAAGTAGCGCAGCTATCGCGTTTTGCCACCGCCAAAGAAAGCAAACAGACGCTCTCTGGGCTTGCCGCTGGCACGGTGGATATTGTGGTGGGCACACATAAGCTCATTCAGGGCGACATTGAGTTTAAACGTCTTGGACTATTGATCATCGATGAAGAACACCGCTTTGGCGTGCGCCAAAAAGAGCAGCTGAAGAAATACCGCTCACAAGTGGATATTTTGACACTGACAGCGACGCCAATTCCGCGAACCCTGAATATGTCCATGTCTGGAATGCGCGATCTTTCCATTATCGCTACCCCGCCTGCTAAGCGCTTATCGGTTAAAACCTTTGTTCGTGAATACAATAAACCGCTGATCCGTGAAGCCATTTTGCGTGAAACTTTGCGTGGTGGTCAGGTTTATTTCTTGCACAATTCGGTGGAATCCATTGAGCGCGCCGCGAATGAGTTACAAGAATTATTACCCGAAGCGCGGGTGCAATTTGCTCATGGCCAGATGCGCGAAAGTCAACTTGAGCAAGTAATGCGTGACTTTTACCATCAACGTTTTAACGTTTTAGTTTGTACCACCATTGTCGAAACGGGTATCGATAACCCAAATGCCAATACCATGATTATCGAGCGCGCCGATAAGTTTGGTCTTGCCCAATTGCACCAATTGCGTGGCCGCGTTGGTCGTTCACATCATCAGGCTTATGCCTATTTGCTCACTCCAGCCGAGCGTAAGATCACCAAAGATGCGGAAAAACGTCTTGAAGCCATTTCACAGCTTGAAGACTTAGGCGCTGGCTTTACCCTAGCAACGCACGATTTGGAAATTCGCGGTGCAGGTGAATTGCTGGGCGACGAGCAATCAGGGCAAATGCAGGCGGTTGGCTTTAACTTGTATATGGATATGCTGGAATCGGCGGTAAAAGCGCTGAAAGAAGGCAAAGAACCTAGCTTACAACAATCCTTAAAACACAAAACCGAAATCGATTTAGGGGTTGCGGCGCTAATTCCTGATGATTATGTAGGCGATGTGGCTACACGATTATCGCTTTACAAACGTATCGCTAATGCCAATGAGCAAGCGCAACTCGAAGCCTTACAGGTTGAGTTTATTGACCGTTTTGGCTTATTGCCTGATGCGCTCAAGAACCTGTTCGATATAAGCCAATTGACGCTGGAAGTGGCCGATCTGGGCATTAATAAAATCGATTTAGTGCGCTCTGGAGTACGGATTGCTTTTGCCCAAGATACTCAAGTGGATCCAACCAAGTTAATTCGCTTAATTCAAATGAATCCTGCGCTTTATCGCTTTGAAAATAATGTCATGCTGAAGATTTTGACCGAAGAAGAAGAGCTAGAGCCATTATTGAAAATGATCCGCTTGGTCATCGAAAAAATTTCCGATTGATTTTAAAAATGTCAAGACTACCTATTTTCAGTGGTCATGCTAAACTTTCTGCTCCAAATGGGTACTAATAAGACTATGAAAAGAATAACTTTGTTAGCTTTGGCTGCGCTTTTGAGCACTTTTGCAGCCTTTCCGATCGCCGCGCAAACCATTTTTGATGTGGAAGTGGTTTTCTTTAAGCGACTCGACGTAACGGGACAATTTAATTACCTTGCCAAAGACGAAAACTCAGTTTCTGAGCAGAAATACACTTTAAATAACCCAGTTTCCTTGCCTGCAGATTACAGCACGCTTGAGCGTGCCGAACGCAAACTGGAAGGCGTTTTTAACCGTTTACGCGCTAGTGCCAATATGCGCCCGCTTGCTCATTTTGCTTGGCGTCAGCCACTCAATGATAAGGATGACACCCCTTGGGTATCTTTTGCCGTTAGCGATGAACCCGAACAAAAAGGCTTACTGGATTTTATTGGCAATATTCGCTTTAGCCGCAATCAAGGCCTATTGGTAGAAGCCTTGATTTCAGGTTTTAAAGCCGCCGATCCAAACATCATCATTGATGAGTCGGACGAGCAAATGCCTGATCAATTGGCAGGCTACTTTATCCTTGATGAGAACCGTAAAGTTAAAGTTAATAAGCTCAATTATTTTGACCATCCGACCATGGGGATTCTTGTCAGAGTAACGCCTTATCAAGCCACTTTGGAAGAGCAAGAAGCGTTTGAAGCCGAACAAGCGGTGGTCAAACTCAATAACAAAACTACAAGCAAGGATTCTTAAATGAGCAATATTATCGTTTTAGGTGCAGGCATGGTAGGTAGCGTGATGGCACGCGATCTGTCAGAAAAACACGATGTTACCGTTGCTGATATTAACAAAGTAACCTTGAACAGTCTGAAAAAGCGCCAACAACAATTAAATACTTTAGAGCTGGATAGCACGAATCCCGAGGCCTTAAAAAGCGCCATTGAACCGTTTGATTTAGTAGTTTGCGGCGTACCAGGTCACCTTGGTTTTGTGACACTGAAAAACATCATTGAAGCTGGCAAAAACGTGGTGGATATTTCCTTTGCGCCCGAAAATTGTTTGGAGCTCGATTATCTTGCAAAGAAACATAATGTCACTGCGGTTATCGATTGTGGCGTTGCACCAGGTATGGATAACTTACTGCTGGGCTTTCACAAAACCCGCATGGAAGTGGAGCTTTTTGAGTGCTTGGTGGGCGGCTTGCCAAAAGAACGTAAGCGTCCTTTTGAATATAAAGCGCCCTTTTCGCCCATTGATGTGATTGAAGAATATACCCGCCCTGCACGCTTTGTGGCGCATGGCCGCATGGTAACACGCGAAGCCTTGAGCGATCGCGAATTGGTTGAATTCGATAAAATTGGAACTTTAGAAGCCTTTAATACTGATGGTTTACGCAGCCTAATGTTTACCATGAAAGACATTCCGAACATGAAGGAAAAAACTTTACGTTATCCAGGGCACGTGGAATCGATTCGAACATTAAGAGCCAGCGGCTTTTTTGATGAAGAACCCATCCAAATTAATGGCTTAGAAATTTCGCCGTTAGAATTTACTTCAAAAGTGTTAATTAACGAATGGAAATTAAAGCCAAAAGAAGAAGAGTTTACCGTGATGCGCGTGACCATTCGTGGTCAAGAAGGCGGTAAAGAAAAAGAATACATTTACGAGCTTTACGACGAATACGACAAAGTCAAACACGAAACATCAATGGCCAGAACTACGGGCTTTACTGCCACCGCCATTGCCCAATTATTATTAAAAGGCAAGTTCGATAAAGAAGGCGTTTTTGCCCCTGAACATATCGGTGGTCACGCTGATTGTTGCAAAACAGTGATTGACTACTTGGAAGAACGTCGTGTACGTTACCGTTTAGATGATAATACGCTAAATTAACTGTATTAAAACCAAATTAAGAGAATTATAAATGAAACCTTTAGCAGAAGAACAAATCGCAAAAGTAAAAGAGAATTTTAACTTCTTTGATCGTGACGGCAACGGCGAAATTGACGTCGATGAATTTGAAAAACTACTCCAAGTGCTAAGCCCAGACGCCACCGAAGAACATGCCAAACGCGGCTTCGCTATTATCGACGAAAATGATGATGGTCATATCGACTTCGATGAGTTTCTTGAATGGTGGCAAACTTGCTGGTGGGAGTTTTAGAACGCTAGCTAGTTCCTATTCCATATATGCAAAAAAAAATGTTGAAGAAATTAATTCCAAGAGTAGTTTTTTATAAAAATTACAAGCTTGACTGCATAGGGAAATATGATCAATTTATTGCTTTCGTTGCACAAAAAATTAACGATTCAATAGATACCGAAACTAAAATCAACTCGGTTACTATAGAAAACAACTGGAAAGATCAAGGCAGGAATACACATGTATCTCTATACGGAACAGTCCACAGAAGAGACGAAGAATCGGAAATTCGCGGCGAGATTGTATGGTTGAAAAATTTAAACCGTTTTCGCGGATTTGTTAGTTCGAGTTTAGAGCCTAAATCAGACAAGGAGTTATTTTTAGAAGCAAAATCGCTCTTCCATAACGGAAAGTACAACGAATTTTTGAAAATAACACAGTACATAAAAAGCAATATTTCAAATAATTCCATTTTCATGAAGATGGAATCAATAGCTAAAAAACGATTATCGTAGCTATATGCTAGGACTATTTACTCTTACGGTTTATTACTTTTCCTAATCCATTGTCACTGCTTTAATAGCTTACCTAAACCACATATCCGACCAGCCCCTAAACTGTTTAAAACTTAGCCAAAAACCCTAAATTTCACTGGCGAAAAAGCCCCTCTGGTGGTATGGTAGCGCCGCATATTATTTCAGGGCATTTTGCCGTCATAAATCGGCACTTTCACAACCATTTGCCCTAGTTTCATTAATTTTAGAGGTTTTCTATGGATTTCTTAAAAGAGCTTGGTATCGAAGACATCAATCAATCTGCAAGTTGGGGCGAAGGTTACACTGACACTCAAGACGCAGGCGTTATTGAATCTTACAACCCTGCTACTGGCGAATTAATCGCAAAAGTTTACGCATCATCTGCAGCGGATTACGAAAAAGTAATGGCGGAAGCTGAAGCAGCATTCGCAGAATGGCGCCGCGTTCCTGCCCCACTTCGTGGTGAGTTAGTACGTAAGATGGGTGACGCTTTAAGAAAACATAAAGACGCATTAGGTAGCTTAGTTGCTGCTGAAATGGGCAAAATTAAAGCCGAAGGTGATGGTGAAGTTCAAGAGATGATCGATATGGCTGATTTCGCTGTAGGTCAAGGTCGTATGCTTTACGGTAAGACAATGCACTCTGAGCGCCCAGATCACCGTATGTACGAGCAGTGGCACCCACTTGGTATCACTGGCGTTATGTCTGCGTTTAACTTCCCAGTAGCGGTTTGGTCTTGGAATGCTTTCATCGCAGCGATTTGTGGTAACACTACCGTTTGGAAACCTTCTCCAAAAACTCCATTGTGTGCTATCGCCGTTCAAAACATCTGTAATAAAGTTTTAGAAGAAGCTGGCTTAAAAGGCATCTTCGGCTTATTCATCGATAGCGATACAAACGAACTTGCTAACAAATTCATCGAAGATCCACGCGTTAAGAAAATGTCTTTCACAGGCTCTAGCGTTGTTGGTCGTATGGTTGGTGTTAAAGTTGCTGAGCGTATGGGCAAATGCTTGCTTGAGCTTTCAGGTAACAATGCTTTAATCGTTGACGAAACTGCTGACTTAAACCTAGCAGTTCCTTCAATCGTATTCGGTTCGGTAGGTACTGGCGGTCAACGTTGTACCACAACTCGCCGTTTAATTGTTCACCGTAGCCGTATGGACGAAGTAGTTAACGCTATCGTTAAAGGTTATGGCCAAGTTAAGATTGGTAACCCATTAGATTCAGAAACTTTGATGGGTCCATTAATTGACGAGCAAGCAGTACAAAACTTTGAGAAATCTGTAGCAGCAGCTAAAGCGGCTGGTGGTGAAGTATTATTCGGTGGTAAGCGTATCGACGGTCCTGGTCACTTTATCGAGCCAACGATCATCAAAGCCGAAAACCACTGGGATGTTGTGCAATCAGAAACCTTTGCCGCAATCTTGTACGTAATGCCTTTCGATACGATTGACGAAGCTATCGCCATGCAAAACCACTCTAAAGCTGGCCTTTCTTCAGCAATCTTCACTAACCATGTGCCAAATGCTGAATTGTTCTTATCATCAGTAGGCTCTGACTGTGGTATCGCTAACGTCAACATCGGTACTTCTGGTGCTGAGATCGGCGGCGCATTCGGCGGTGAGAAAGAAACTGGTGGCGGTCGTGAAGCTGGCTCTGACGCTTGGAAAGCCTATATGCGTCGTCAGACTAACACTATCTTCTGGGGCGACACCCCTACTCTAGCTCAAGGCATCACTTTCGACCTAGGCTAAGCGTATTTTGATTTGGGCTGCTGTTTTTTTAAATAAGCAGCCTTATTTATTTGTTCCAAATTTTTATAGAGCGACGAGAAAAACTGAGCTCTAAATAAGGAGAATAATATGGCAGTTTTTAACCTTAGAGCGTATGACGATCACGAGCAAATCGTTTTCTGTCGTGACGTTGAATCTGGTTTAAAAGCAATTATTTGCGTTCATAACACAAACCTTGGCCCAGCTGTGGGCGGTTGTCGCATGTGGGATTACAACTCTGATGAAGGCGCTTTGATTGACGCATTACGTTTATCTCGCGGCATGACTTATAAAAATGCAATGGCTGGCCTAAAAATGGGCGGCGGTAAGTCAGTAATCATTGGTAATTCAAAAACCATGAAATCTGAAGAGTTGTTCCGTGCCTTTGGTCGCTTCGTTGATAAGTTAAGTGGTAAGTACATCACTGCTGAAGACGTAGGCATCAACCCAAAAGATATGGCCATCGTGAATAAAGAAACGAACCATGTATTAGGTCTTGAAGGCAAATCAGGTGACCCTTCTCCGGTAACCGCTTACGGTGTTTATAAAGGCATCAAAGCTGCCGCTAAGCACAAATTAGGTCGTGACGACTTAGAAGGCTTAAAAATCTCGGTTCAAGGTTTAGGTCACGTAGGTTATTACTTATGTGAGCACTTGCGTAAAGAAGGCGCTGAGCTAATCGTTACGGATATCAATCAAGATAACGTTGATCGCGTAGTTGAAAACTTAGGTGCAACTGCCGTTGGTATTAACGAAATCTATGAGCAGAGCGTTGATATTTATGCGCCATGTGCTTTAGGTGCAACCGTTAATGACAACACTTTAAAGCGTTTAGACACTAAAATCATTGCTGGTGCAGCGAATAACCAATTAGCAGAAGATCGTCATGGTGACATCTTGATGCAGCGCGGTATTCTTTATGCACCTGATTATGTAATCAACGCTGGTGGTATCATCAACGTATCTTTCGAAGAAGATTACAACCAAGCTAAAGCACTTGAAAAAGTAGACGAAATCTACGGTACATTAACAGAAGTATTTGAAGCTTCAGATGCCGAAGGTCGTCCTACTAACGTGATCGCTGACGAACTAGCACGTCAAAGAGTAGCGGCTGCTAAGAAATAATTTTCTTTAGCAAAAAAAGTAAAAGCGAGCTCAGTTATAAAACATGAGCTCGCTTTTTTATGCTTGTAACAAATCTAAAGCCTTAGCTTAATCAACTCTACTGACTCTTCACACCATTCCACAATAGCGCCAACTTTTTTCACGCCCATCATTAGCGTTAATAGCGGATAAAATCGTTCGTCAGGAAGATCGTAAGGAAAGTTTTGCGTTTCTGATTTCGCCATTTCTAAAATGCCACAAAGATGTTGATGCCATTGATGCATTTCTTGATGCAAAGCTTGCATAAATTCTAACTTTTTCTCAGTCGCATCGAGACTATTCAAAAAGAAAGTTTGAGCTAAATAAGCATGCTTTTCCGTATGTACTACTGGACCCTGTTCAATCCAGGCCACCAACTCATCAATCCCCTGCTGAGTCGTTTGGTAAACTTTTTTATTAGGCCCCTTGTCCGACTCTTGCTCTGTGACACTAAGTTTACCTTTCTCAGAGAGCTTTTTTAGCTGTGGATAAATTTGCGAAAGCTCAGCCGCCCAAAAATTACTAAAGATTTCATCAAACATCTTTTTGACGTCATAGCCACTTTTGGGCTCTTGCAAAATTCCTAATAAAATATGCTGTAAACTCAAACTCGCTTCCTATATTTTCTATCTTATATTTCTTTAAACTTGCGCTGATATTTGCGAGTCCAAATGTATTGAGCTGGAATCCCAATAGCTGCAGGCAAAATCCATGGAATTACAGCCACCATACCTTCTAACCCTATATCGAATAAGCGTGTTACTCCAAATACTGCAAAAGCAGTATGAAATGCGATCCCCGCACCTAACATAGAACCTAGATGCTCATACAACCAGCCTTTATTGGACTCAATGCCTTTCTTGCCATATTTGGAATTCCCTTTTTTGATATAAGAACGCATACCCAAACCAGAACCAATTCCAATTGGACTTAAAGCTAATAAAACAGCCATCGAGTCAGGTTTAACTATCAACGCAAATAAGATAATAAAAACACTGACAGCAAAACTTAGCAATATCATGAAATTCCAATATGGAGTATTCAACTGAGTCGGATCACTTTTTGTTTTAAGTACCGCAACACCATAATTAATAACAATATAGGTCACCACTGACAAGTAGCCCAAAAACAGTAAAAAGGCGTAGTTATTGGCAGATACATTTTTTTCTATGATTTCAGGAATATAGAGAAACAAACCTGCTAAAGCCGACAAAACAACCACTCTCGCCAGCCAAGTCCAATACTTGCCCATTTGGCGATGCACTTTACTGCCTTTTTTACTGAATATAGGGATCCAAAACAAGACTAAACCTATAAAACCCCCAATGATATGAGTGTATCTCAAAAATTCATGCAAAATATCCATCATCAATCACCTCTGTGCCTGCCAACTATATAACTTTAGATATAGACTACTATATATTTTTTTATATAGTCAATGAGCAAATCGATGGAAAATGTAACTAGCTGTGATTTTTGACGAATTTAGAGCGATAAATAACACCAGCAACATTGGCCACAATGATTAAACTGGCGCCGAGAATCTTATTGTTACTCAATGGCTCATTTAGCAGCAAAAAACTCAGCGCCAGCGCAATTGGAACATACAAATAATAGACGATTGAAGAAACCACATGGTTCAGCTCAGTGGTCACTTTTACCCAAACACTATGTCCAATTAAAGTGCTAAAAATCCCTAAAATCAGCAAACCAATAATAGCGTTTTGATCAAGCTCAAAGGCCTGCTTGGGCAAAAATGGTAAAGCTAAGGCAAATAGCCACATGGCAATAAAAAACTGCCCAAACGCCCTGCGCTGGTTGTTTATGTGCTTATATTTTTGATGCAGGATAGGCAAACAAGCGTATAGCAAGCCAGAAACCACCCCTAGCAACAAGCCAATTGTCATTTCATTTTGCAGCGAAAACTCTGGCACAACAAAGAAAACTCCAACAAAAGCCACTAAAACGCAAGCGAACTCGAATAAGGTCGGTCTTTGTCCATGAAACCACCAGCCAAGTAGCAATAAATGCGCACCGTAAGTAGAAACGCCAATCGCAGCAATCGAAGCGGTTGAAAGCTGAATACTGTAGAAATAAGTTAGCCAGTGAACGGCGAAGGTGAAGCCAATAAGGCTAATGGGTAGCCAGTTTTGTTTTTGTGACCAGACCGATTGCTTAAAGCCCTTAGCGATTAGATAAAGCCCTATCACCGAAATCAGTAATCTTGCAAAGCCCACCATCCAAGGATTTATTTGCGTTAACTTAATGGTTACAGGCACCAGAGCCATCAAAAAGACCGCGATCACCGCCAAGCCAATTAAACGCCAGAAAGAGGTTTGCATCATCTAATTTTAAACAGTGCAAAAATAAATAGAGTTACAGCAAACCCCATACAGAATGAAATCGTTATAAGGATTAAAAAATCTAAAGTTGGAATACTGCCGATATGATACTCTTGCTGAGGATTATGTTGCCAAGCAATTTGGCCAACTATTCCTGAGAAAACCAAACCTATCAAAGTTGCGTACACATATCCTTTTTTATTTTGCAATTTTGAAGTCATTTGGCCTGATTCCCATTAAAATTAAAAGAACTCCATACACAACAACAGTTGCACTTATCGTGACAAATATCATGCCAATGGCTTCAATTCGCGTCCAGGCTTGCCACTGCTCGATACTAAAATCGAAATACCATAAAGCTGCCAGAATTAAGCCGCTGGCAATCACCAATTTCAAAATCCAAAGCGCGGTAGATTTTGAAATTTGCAAATGATCGTGTTTGTGCAAATAACGATACAACAATATAGCATTGATAAAAGCGGAAATACTGGTGGCAGCGGCCAAACCCACATGCCCAAAAGGCTTAAACAGCGCTAAATTGAGGACGATGTTGCTCACCACTGCAATCACCCCAATCTTCACTGGCGTTTTCGGATCTTGGCGCGAGTAAAAGCCCGTTAAGAACACTTTGACCATCATAAAGGCGATTAGGCCTAACGAATAAGCCTGCAAACTTTGCCCCGCTTTAAAGGAGTCATGAGCATCAAAAGCGCCGTGCTGGAATACGCTGATCATTATCGGCTCAGCCAGCCATAAAAGGCCAATAGCGGCAGGAATGCCAATCATCAAGACCATACGCAACCCCCAATCCAAAGTGCCGGTAAAGTGCTGCATATCGTCTTTGGCGAAGTATTTAGAAAGAGTTGGTAGCAATACTGTGGCGATGGCAATGCCAAAAATACCCAATGGGAATTCGAGCATTCGATCCGAATAATAAAGCCAAGAAATGCTGCCTTCTTCTAGAAATGAAGCAATTTGCGAATCAATTAATAAATTAATCTGGCTGACCGATGCACCAAAAATCACCGGCAACATTAATTTAAAAATTCTTTGAACTGCGCTGTCTTTCCAAGCCCATTGCGGCTTTGGTAAATAGCCTGCTTTCCAAAGAAATGGGAAGAATAAAAGCAGTTGTAACACACCTGCAATAAAAATACCCCAAGCCAGCGCCACATTGGCTTGTTCAAGCTGCGGCGCAACAAAAATCGCCATTCCAATAATGGACACATTCAACAGCACTGGTGCAAAAGCCGGAATGGCAAATTTATTCAGGGTATTCATCACCGCGCTGTACATGGCTACCAGAGAGATAAAGAAAATATAAGGGAAAGTGATCCTCAAAAGCTCAGATGCACGGAAAAACTTGTCAGGATCATCGAAATAAAAACCCGAGCCAAAAATCCCCATCAAAAGCTGCGGAAAAATCACGCCAAAAGCCGTTATCAGCAATAAAAAGCCACCTAAAGTACCCGAAACCTTGCTCAGCAGTTCAAGAGTTTCTTCTTTAGTACGCTTTTCATGATATTCCGAAAAGACGGGCACAAAAGCCGTAGCAAAAGCACCTTCACCAAATAAACGCCGTAAAAAGTTTGGGATTTTTTGCGCCAGCAAGAAAATATCGGCACGCCCTTCTGCGCCCAATAAATTGGCCAGCACTATATCTCGCGCCAAACCTAAAAAGCGCGATATCATGGTCCAGAAGCTAACGATGGTGCTGGATTTGAGTAAATTTGCCATGGTTTGTCTTGTCGTTATTTGGGTATCGGCTAAAATCCGTCCCTAGCTTATGCGGCAATTTTAAGGGATAAAGCCCATCCCCACCAGCCAAACTCGCCAAAAGCCACAAAATTGCCAGAATTGACTCAATATTGCCGATAAATTGGGCTTATGACTTGAACAAAAGCCCAAATACAGGTATATTTCGCGTCCTTAAATTTATGTATTTTTTAGTGAAACCTTTTTAGGAGAAACACCTTGGCTAACATCAAATCTGCCAAAAAGCGTGCAAAGCAAGCCGAAAACCGTCGTCAACACAACGCAAGTCGTCGTTCAATGTTACGTAGCTACATCAAAAAAGTAGTTTACGCTATTGAAGCCGGTGACAAGAAAGCAGCTCAATCTGCATTTGAGCGTGCTGTACCAATGATTGACGTGGCTGCTAACAAAGGCTTAATTCACAAGAATAAAGCTGCGCGTCATAAGAGCCGTTTAAACGCTCGCATCCAAGCTCTATAATCCTTTAAAGATTTAGTAGCTTAGCAAGAATTCTAAGGCCGCACTGGTTTCCAGTCGCGGCCTTTTTGCGTTTGTTAACTGAGTCTGGATTTTTCTATTGCGATTGATATGATGAGTTAACTTTAGATTTACCCTTATTCCCATGTCCCTACTCGCAAGATATTCAAAGTTTATTATTTTTGGCTTATTGCTTCTGATAGGAATACAAATTCCAGGCTTTGTCTCAGATTATAAGAAGAATTTGCAAGCCAGATTTGCAGAATCTCAACTTGGCTTAACTAAGTTTCAAGAAACAGCCGATCGTCACTTTAATGGTAGTTTAGAAAATCTGGTCGAGCACTATAAAACAACCAATGACCCTGTTGTTGCGGAAGGCGGAGATGGGATTCAAGCATTAGTGCAAAGACACCTGCTTTTGACTGATGCCATTGCAAGTACTAATCGTTCAGTAAGCAGCAGTTACTCACACTTAGCCTTTAACCCAGTTACCGATATCAGACAGCAAGTTTGGGATAACTATGACTTCACCATACTGCTTAGCCAAAGTGCTTTAGGTTTTGGTTTAATATTCGCATTGTTAGCTATAGTTATTCTAGAACTTATAATATTTGTGCTCAAAGTTCCCTTTCGATCTAAGTCAAAACGCCGTAAAAGCGCACTAGACATTAGCTAAAACTTGCTTAATACATCGCTTAATTGACTCATAGACGCTGAATCCAATTTATCCAGCTTAGAAGCTATCGAGCTGATTCTTTTGGCTCTTGCTGCTTCCATAAGACTCTTGGCTTTACGAGTCACCGACACAAACACTACTCTTTGATCCGTTTTCGATTTAGCCTTGATCACATAACCATCTTTTTCCAAACTTTTAACGATTCGAGTGATAGCGGGCGCACTAACCTGCTCCATTTCGGCTAATTGATTGACGGTTTTGGAACCCACATACAACAGAATCGATAAAATGGACAAACGTTCTGGGGTCAAGCCAGTGGCAATATCCGCTTTTCTAGCATCTCTTAGTAATCCTATGGCAAAACTATGCAGCGAATTAGCTAACTGATTAGTTTCTGTTAACTCCAAACCATCAGGTAAAGGTAAATTTGACATCGGTCAACTTTTGGTTAATTATTTAACTTATGTTAACTATATCCGATTTATAGTCAGGATAAAAGTATGATTACTGGAATTAAACAAATCCACATTCAAGTAGAAAATATCGAAAGAGCCATTAATTTTTATCAAAATATTCTAGGGCTTGAGTTAACCATGTCCTTTCCCGATCAGAATATGGCTTTCTTTGATTGCAATGGGATACGCCTCTATTTGGGAAAGAACCCTGAGTATGAGTCCAAGGCTTTTATCTATTATCAAACGGATAATTTGCAGCAAGACTTTGAACAACTCAAAGCTAATCAAGTGATGATTATTAAGGAACCTATGGCGATCCATCAGACTATCGAATTAGAAACTTGGTTGTGCGCCTTTAAAGATTCAGAAGGGAATATTCTGCATTTAATACAAGACAAAAAGCTATAATTTGCTAGCTGTAGACAACCTGATCACGGCCGGCATTTTTCGCTTGTAACATCCTGTCATCCGCTAAATTAATTAACTTTATAGGATCCTTCTCTTCCATAGGACATTCCGCAACGCCCGCGCTGAGCTTTAATTTCAAAGAGAGTTTTGGCGCAACTCTAACCCCCTCGCCTAACTCAGTACGGATTTTATTCACCAAGGCAGTTGCTTCTTCTTTAGTTTGTCCAGGATAGATCAAGGCAAACTCTTCACCGCCCCATCTGGCTACTTGGAAAGGCTTAGGGCTGTGCTTTTCCAATATATCGCCCACCGCTTGCAACGCAGAATCACCGACCGCATGCCCATGCAAATCATTAATCTTTTTAAAATGATCAAAGTCTAAAAATGCGATGGAAAGTGGATTGGTTTTCTTAACGGAGTTTGCTACTTCGGTTGGAAAAACGTGTTCAAAATAGGCTCTATTCTTGAGGCCAGTTAAACTATCAGTTCCTGAAAAAATAACCAATTTACGGGTCCGACTGACAAAACCAGTGGCCACCAAGGTCATTAATATTAATATTGCAATACGCCCTAACTGTAATGGCCAACTGAAGATCCCATATTCTTCAGAGCGAACCGATTGCTCCACCAACTCAAATCGACCTTCCAGAAATAAAGCCAAAATCGTATATTGGATAACGCTGAGCAAGCCCGCAAAAACCGTAATGTTTAGATTCAAGCGCAAAGTGGTAGTGAAAATCACCAGTCCATAGACTTGCCAAATCACCAAACTGTTGGTCGCTACAATAGGATTGCTATACAGCGCTATCAGCAACAACACTAACGTTACCACCGATATATCAAGGCCAGTCAAAATCCAGCCTATATAAGTAGTTTTGGTTTGAGCACTAATAAACCAATAGCTAAGGGCTGCGATAATGACCACGGTCACCGAGATAAAGAGGCTGATCATTACCTCTGGGCGACTATCATCAAAAATAAAATAAAGGCCGAATGGAATAATCCCGATACAGCTATAAATGGCTAAACGGATTAAGGCGATTAGACGCTCACCCGAGTTGTTCGCGTCTAATAATAAGGTATCTTTAAAATGGTAGCGAATCGTCAAATCCCTTTCCTTCGTCGCCACGGTGCTTAGCAATTGCTAAGCACCTATAATCATTAGCAAAATATTATCACTGAAATTTCAAAGCATTCCAACTAAAAACATTCAAGACATTTCCGTTGTTACCGTTCAGCAAAGTAAAGTCCCACTTACCCGTTTGCGTGTTTTTACCAAACATCCCAACTTCTTGGCGGCCATTACCTGTCATATCCGGCACTACCAACATGCGATGTATTTCTTGACCTGCTCCATATCGGTAATTTCTAAGCCAAGTGCCATTCTTGCCATTCTTTATCTGTAATACTGGCTCTTGCAGACTCGTATTATAGGCAAATATGCCTACTTCTGGATGCCCATCGTTATTGTAATCATCTAAAATATGAAAACTCTTGCCCTCCAATAAATCGGCTTTCCAATAGTATCCTTTTAACCAACCGCCTGATTGACCTTCCTTTACACTCATCACAAAACGGTCATTGGTATTCTTCATGAATATACCAACTTCTGGCTGGCCATTTCCGGTTACATCTGGGAATACATGGACTAAGGGACTAGGATACTCATCAACCGCATAAGCTGGCAATTCCAATGACCCACCCCAATCATAACGCTTCAAAGTATTACCATTGGCGCTATCCTTAACTAACAAACTCCACTGTAAAGTCGTTAAATCCTTCGCAAACATACCAATATCTTGACGACCATCGCCGTTTAGGTCCCATAAGGGTGCAAACTCTACCGCCTCATATTTATCCGAGGACCAAGAGTATTCAAACAATGAATTACCGTTATTGCCACGCAATACATCTACTTTCCAATTACCGTCTGATTTTGAACGACCAAACAAGGCTACTTCTTGAATACCGTTACCTGTTTGGTCTTCTATCATAGAAACACTAGCATCGGTATACTCTTTCGACCAATCGTAACGACGCAGCCATGCCCCGCTCTTACCATTCTTTATGGATAAACTCCAAACCGATTTGGAAGAATCATAACCAAATAAACCTAATTCCCTAACTCCATCACCAGTGATATCGTGAAGAACCACTAAATCCTTGCCTTCAAAGCTCTCAGCACTCCAGAAGAAGGTCTTTACAAAAGCATTAGTCGCTCCATTACGAATATTCAGTGACCAACGGTTAGAAGGAACATGCATTGATAACAAACCAAGCTCTGATACTCCATCGCCAGTTATATCCGAAAGCGAATAAACATTTTTACTGCTACTCGTCGAAATCCTTCTATCTAGCGGCAAAATATCTTCTCCATCAAGCAAACCATCACCATCAGTATCTGAAACTAAATGGTTCGTTCCTGAATGGTACTCCTCCGAATTCGTCAAACCATCTGCATCCGCATCAGCAGCAGCATCTGATGCGTCTAGAAGATTCAAGCCATTATCCTGCTCCCAAACATCGGGTAAGCCGTCTAAGTCAATATCGCGTTCAGTTTTATAAAAACTAGCTACATACGAATCATGAACGGTAAAGACCCCATCATTATTAGAGTCAATTTCTAAATTAATATAAAAAATATAGCGGTTGCCAGATTTTGACAAAATCTTGCTAGTTCGCTTGTAACGTAAATAACATGATTCGTCTGAACCATCACAAGGGACAGCAGAGTGATAAGGAAAAGTATTACTAAAATACCTATACGAGTTCATTTGACCATCTTCAAAAATCCATGACTCGTCATTTAAATCCCAATAACTCCACGAAGGATATTGACAATCATCAATATAATTACAGTAAAAGTTTTCAGCTTTACGCAAATTATCGTCAGTGAAAGTAAATGCAATTGGGTAATTTAGAATCCGAACCAAGCTTTCATACTGGAATCTACTTATATATTCATCTTCTGACAGGTTTAATTGATTGTCCTCAGCTTTACCACTAAGGCTAATAAACTTGTTACTGACTCCATCACTGTACTCCATAAAGCTTAAAGAAGCGTTATTATCTACATCATTATAGTAGGAATAATAATTTGCTATGGCTCCGTCGGAGTAATAAACCGTTAAGCCGTCATTACTATTAAAGCCCCAATCAACCAATTCTTGATTAAAGTGATCAAAACCAGTTTGGTCATCAAACAATTCAAGTAAATTTGTAGACCACTTTTTTTGATTGTCGATCAGCTGATTGTTTCTTGCAGGTAAGTGCAAATAATATTTTCCAGAGTTAACCAATTTATTGGTAGCTAATTGATCACGCCTAAATGAGTTATATTGTTGCGCGCCAAAGTTAGGTAATTCTATCCCTTCACATTCCGGATTATCAGGAAACTCAAGTCTACTTCTTCCAAACAAGCCAACTTTATGATTTCCTGACTCATCTAATCCTAAATCAAAAAAATAGGTAAATAGTGGATATTGACGAACTTTGACTTGCCTAGTTGGAGCATTAACTTCACAAGCTAACCACCATAAGTCTTCTTGGTATTGTTCAGGATTAGCAGGTGTGATTTTCAAATGCGATAAAATATTGCTTAAATTTGACTGGCTTACCCCAAGCCTATTAACTACCTCTAATGAGTCTCCTCCTAAAAAAGAATATTTTTCTACGCTATGCTCTATTGTGTTAGTAGCTTTCCAGTCATATTTATCCCTTTGTAACAAAAGCAATTCTGTACCTACATCATATTGAGTCAATCGATGATTGCCATTCGAAAACTTTAGCGCTAGATACTCATGTAAATCTGAATAACCGTTATCGTTGCTATCCTGATCGATGTCTGAGTCGTCAAGCGGGTTTCTACCTAGTTCTAACTCTCCAGCATTATCAAGACCATCATTATCAACATCATAATTTGCTATATGCGGATCTAATCCATTATCTAATTCAAAATAATCAGTTAGTCCATCATTATCTCTATCTGTTGTATCATCATTACAGATATCATCTAAACTTAAATACTGCGTTTCTAGTTTTGTAGCAAGCATCATATTATAGTCATCACAATGAATATAATTTCTACGCATGCTTAAAGAGTTTAATGAAGAATAGTTTGATAAATTTGAATAATTAGAAACCGTTCTAATTTGATTATCGCTCATACCTAGATGAGATAAGCTAAGGTTATCGAGAGGGCCGATATCAGTAATTTTATTATTACTTATATCTAAATAATTCAAATTAATTAAATAGCTAAGTGCACTGACATCAGAAATATTATTCTGATATAGTTCAAGCGTTTCAAGGCTTGTCAGGCTTGATAAAGCAGATATATCAGAGAGTTCACTATAAGTAATTCTTAATGTTTTTAAAGAAACTTGGTTACTTAAACCAGAAAGATCGACTGACGGATTAGAACCCATATAAAGAACTTCTAGCATTGTTGTTGTCTGGGGGAAACTTGCTAGATTATTACCAGTCACAGCTAGCTCTTTTAACGAGGTCAAGCTATCAAGTGTATTAACATCTAGAGTACTTAATTCATTTGCATACAAATAAAGGTTTGCTAACTTTTCAAGGCCATTTAAAGGTGAAATATCACTAACAGTTCCATCAATTCCCAGGTAATTAAGCTCAGTGAAAGCATTTAGGCCTTCTAAGCTTGCAACGTCATAACAACTAAGATTTATTAACTCTTCAGCATAGGTATAAGAAGCTAATTGATTTTGGATACAGGTGCTTAGATTTGCATCAGTAATACCGTCAATTGCATCCTGTTTAGGGGTATTAGCAATAGTAACTTGAGATATAAAAAGAAAAGAAATTACTACTAATATTTTGCACATATTTTTAGCTCCTGCCATACAATCAAGCCTTGCTATGCAAGGCTTGATTGTTTTATTAAAAGTGTTTATTTTAGTGATTGGTATTTTTTAGACCATACTACTTCTCTTATAGTGGAGTTTGGATTATTTCCTCTTATCAAGTGAATCGTTTTTTTATCATCTACACTATTATTTTTTAAAATTGAAATTTCTGGGATGCTATTTCCAGTTTGATCATTTATAACCTCGAATTCTAAATACTTAGAATTATTATCTGTCCATTCGAAGTTTCGAATCCAAGATGCATCAATACTAGATCTAAGTAAAACTTTATGTGAATTAGTTTGATTATCTAATACAAATAAACCTAGCTCTTTATCTCCATCGGAGTTCTGATCCCACATAAGTTTAACATCATTATAGTGGTATCGGTTTAAATCCCATTTAAACGTTGAAATAAGTCCGCCCATATCAACGTCACGCTTTTCAATAACTAACTTAGCATTATCTATATCTTTATAAACTACGTATATTTTTCCATTATCATATAACACTTTTTCGATATCGTAGTTGATATCCCATGCGTGCTTCATTTCCCAGTTTTTTTCTAAGCCAGGTCTTATGAACAAGCTCCATTTATTTTCCTTTTTGTCAAAGCCAAACAATGCGACCTCATTGACACCATCATTATCCAAATCATTTATTACAAGGATGTCGTTGGCTACGTACCTGCTGGCATACCATTCTATGGCTCTAATGTTTTTATTGGTTTCGCCTTTTAATACTTTATATTGCCACTTAAATGTTTTTTCATTTAAACCAAATAAGGCTATTTCAGGTTTGTTATCACCATCTGTATCAGCTAACTCTAGGAACTTAGCATCCTTATAAAAACCAGACCATTGAAAACTCTTTAAAAATTTTCCAGTTGAACCGTCTAGAACTTGTAATGACCACTTTTGTGTTGACAAGTTTTTTGCGAACAAGCCAACTTCATCTAACCCATCGCCATTAAAGTCCCACAGCATATGAACTGACTTAGCTTGGAACTTGAGTGCATTCCAAAAGTACTGTTTTAAAACAGTAGAATCTTTTGTTGAACGGACACTTAAAACCCATCTTTTACTGGGAGAGTGTTTAGCAAAATAGCCTACATCAGAAACTCCATCGTTATTGATGTCATTAACATTCAAAACCGCACTCTTCTCATTATACAGTTCAGATTTAGACTTACTTAAATCATTTACATCGATGATAGTATCATTATCTGTATCAGGTTCAGCATTATTAAACACTGCAACATAGCCTGAAAACTCAAAATTTTGAGAAAAACTGAAGTCTATTGCTTGAGTTACTTTGAATAAATATTTATTGCCTAATTTCGCAATTAACTCTACATATCTTTCACGCCAAATTTTACAGCTTGGATCTGCGATATTACAGTAGCTC
The DNA here is from genome assembly GCA_013372875.1 of Gammaproteobacteria bacterium. The sequence goes on from JABXIW010000135.1 coordinate 34,719, forward strand.
ACATATTGTGCATTCGCTTCATTGTAATAATAGGTAAATTTAACTACGTTGCTACCTTGATCTATCCAGCTATAAACAGAGTAAGGAGATTCACTCCAGTTCCAATCACAACTTGGATCTTGCTCAGGTAAACAGCTCTGTCCGCCTTGTGTTCCACTACCATCACCTGCTAAATTTAATGAAAAACCGGCTAGTGGGAAAAGCTTTGGATGATTATCGCTTTGATAACGGCCAGGAATATTACTCCAAACAGTCCCATCTTTATAACCTAGACTTTCAAGGCTTATGTATTGCTCTCCGGAGCTATTATTATGCTCGACAATAACATCTTGATAAAAACCATAATCTTCAAGAACTGTGTACTTTGTATTGCTAGAATTGGCATAAGTCAGAACTAAAGTTTTATTTTTTTCTATTGACCAAGCAATACTTTCGTCATTCAAATAATCGAAACCTGTGTTATTGCTATTTAATTTAATAGCCCCAGGATAAAACTTGTTACTATCATCCTGCGCCGCTGACTTATTCAATACATAACTTATAAATGTACCAGCTTTCCAGTTATACTTAGCGAGATTTGAAAACTCTCTTTCTGTTACTAAAGCTAATTCAACATCATCTTCAATTGAAGAGCACTCTGGGTTATCGGGGTACTCTTTTCTTTGCGTATTAACGACATTCCATGTATTTAACCCCTCTTTACCATCAGAAAACTTGTAAAGGCGTTGTTTGATTATTTTTATAGTCTCTCTAACTTGAGACGGTGAACCTGTTTGGAGGCAATCTAAACTAGGAAAACTTTCTGAAAGCAAAATTCCATCATAGTTTATTTCAATATGACCTAATACGCTACTCCAAGTACCAATGTTATCACTTACATTTGTGACATATCTTACTGTACCCGACTCACTGAAGTCATAGCTTGTCACGGCAGCATCTAACCTATTAAAATATTTTTTACTTTTTGTAATATTCGGAGACGATAAGACAGGCAAAAAACCTTGATTTGTAGCTATATTCTCATGAATATCACTAAAACCATCACCATTAGTATCAATGTTATCTGATGTAGAAGCAAAAATTGTTGAATGATAAGTTACAATAGCAACTAGAAAAGCTAATTTTTTAAACATGGAAGCCACCGAAAATAATATTATTTTAATAATTATGTATAATTTTGTATAAAAAGCGGACAGATTCTATCCAAAAGTAGAAAAAGTAGCAAGATTATGATTTGAAATTTTACTGCTTATACTCGATCTCAACACCATCTTCTTCGAATGTATCGCCATCTTCAAAGTGCTCATCATCCCAATCGTCATCATCACCAGACTCAAAATCTTCATCGTCAAGATCATCCCAAGCCTCTTCATCGGAAACCTTAGACTCACCTTGGGTTGGCCAATTAAACTCTTGAGTAACTTCCTCTGACTCAAATTCTCGAACTTCTGGGTTTTCAATCAAGTATTCCATAATGTCATTACAGATAACTTGAGTGCCTTCTTTCTTCACCGCAGACATTTGGTAAACAGGGCCATTCCAGTCTAAGCGTTCAAGAAAATCTTTAACTTTTTCTTCCACTTCTTCTTCAAGCATCAAGTCAGTCTTGTTAAAGACCAACCATACTGGCTTATCTTTAAGCGAAATATCCTTACTCTCAGAATATTTATACAACTCATTCATGATGCCATTGAAATTTGCCACCGGATCCGATTCGTCATAAGGCAATAAATCAACGATATGCAGTAAGATTCGAGTACGCGCTAAATGACGCAAGAAGCGAATACCAAGACCAGCACCTTCTGCTGCACCTTCAATAACTCCAGGAATATCCGCAACAACGAAACTCGACTCATTATCGACTCGTACAACGCCTAAGTTTGGAATTAAAGTGGTAAATGGATAACCCGCTACTTTCGGCTTAGCAGCCGAAACAGCTCGAATAAAGGTGGATTTGCCTGCATTTGGCAAACCTAGCAGACCAACGTCAGCCAAAACCTTCATTTCAAGGCGTAACTCGCGTACTTCACCTTTGGTGCCGTGGGTCGCTTTGCGCGGTGCACGATTGACTGAGCTTTTAAAACGGGTGTTGCCAAGCCCATGGAAACCACCTTTGGCTACCAGTACCTCTTGACCCGCTTTAGTTAAATCACCAATGATCTCGCCAGTTTCTAAGTCAGTAATTTGCGTACCTACTGGTGCTTTAAGGTATAAATGCTCGCCCTTAGCACCTGTCATATTGTTGCCTTGACCATTTTCGCCACGCTCGGCTTCGTAATAACGGATAAAGCGATAATCCACCAGCGTATTCAGCTCTGGATCGGCAACCACAATCACACTACCGCCGTCACCGCCGTCGCCACCATTAGGGCCACCGCGCTGCACGTATTTTTCACGACGAAAACTAACGATGCCGTTGCCGCCATCGCCCGCTTTAACTTTTATGGATACTTCATCGACGAACTTCATAGTGTCATTATGCCATTAATTTATGTTATCTAACAAAAAGCCCCGACAAGTGCCGAGGCTTTTTAATCTCTTTAAGAGTTCGCTAATTCGAATTAAGCGTCGATAGAAACAAACTTACGGTTGTTTTTACCTTTAACTTCGAATTTAACTTTGCCGTCAGCTTTAGCAAATAAAGTATGGTCACGACCGATACCTACGTTTGCACCAGCGTGGAAACGAGTACCACGTTGACGAACAATAATAGAGCCTGCAGAAACTTCTTCACCGCCAAAGCGCTTTACACCAAGGCGTTTACTTTCGGAATCGCGTCCGTTTTTGGTACTACCACCAGCTTTCTTATGAGCCATCTTATAGTCTCCTCTTAGCCTTTAGCTAATTCTTTTGCTTGCTCGATCCAGCCTTCACGCTCGATACGGCCTTTAAAACTTAATTTCTCGTCAAACTCAGCAACGTCTGCGTCAGACCATGCTGCGATTTGCGCGAAAGATGTGATACCTGCTTCGTGTAGCTTTTTAGCTAATACAGGACCAACACCTGATAATTTAGTTAAGTCGTCAGCACCTTCAGTTTTAGCGGCTGCTTTCTTAGGAGCGGCTTTCTTAGCTGGAGCTTTTTTAGCGCCACCAAGAACGATGTCGTTGATCTTAACTTCTGTGAACCATTGACGGTGACCCATTTGTTTCATGTGGTGCTTACGACGCTTGAACTTTAAGATTTTAACTTTCTTAGCGCGACCGTGGTTTACCACTTCAGCTGAAACAGAAGCACCTTCTACTAATGGCTGACCTAAAGTCACGTTATCGCCATCAGCAACCATCAATACTTCTTCAAAATCGATGTTAGAACCAGTTTCTGCTTCGATTTTCTCTAAGCGTACTACTTGGCCTGCTTTAACGCGGTGTTGTTTACCACCACTTTTGATTACTGCGTACATATTTATTCTCCGGTTAACGACCTTTCTGTATATCTCAACAGAATGGTTAATATGCATCATTTCTGTCTGATCTAGGCTCGATAAACACGAGATAGACCGTTTGAGGGCGCGAATTTTAAGGGAAATAGCTTTTCTAGGCAAGCCCTATCTTGCAAAAACCCAATAAAAATAGGTATTTTGCGGATATTTTGAGCTTTTACTGAGTTAATTGGTCTGATCAGGCATTATTTAGGGCAAAATCGCTCACAAACACTTGACCCAAACCGCCAGTCTCACTAGGATTGCGGGGCATTTTAATGATAATTGACCAGCCGCGCAAATAGGCCAAAACACAGCCATGTTAGCAAAAACCAACACTAATACCGCTATGACACTTGATGAAATCCGCGCTTTAGTCGAAAGCGAGTTTGAAAACACCAATCAAATCATCTTGGATAGACTCCAATCGGATGTGGTCTTAGTCAATCAAGTGGGTCAATACATTGTTGCTGCTGGCGGTAAACGTTTACGCCCTATGCTGTTATTACTTGCAGCTAAGGCATTGAATTATAAAGAAGATTTCATCAGGTCCCAATCCATTCTGGCAGCAGTTATTGAGATGATCCACACCGCTACACTACTCCACGATGACGTAGTGGATGAGTCCGATCTTCGCCGTGGTCGTGAAACCGCCAACTCTATGTTTGGCAATCAAGCATCGGTACTTGTTGGTGATTATCTTTACAGCCGCGCATTCCAAATGATGGTGGAAGTGGGCGAAATGCGCGTAATGGATGTGCTTTCTGACACCACTAACCAAATTGCTGCTGGCGAAGTGCTGCAATTGATGAATGTGAACGATCCTGATGTCACCGAAGCCAGTTATTATCAAGTCATCGAGCGTAAAACCGCGATTTTATTTGCCGCGGCTACTCAGTTAGCAGCTATTTTAAGCAGTTCTGATGAAGCTACTGAGAATGCTTTAAAAGAATACGGTATGCAATTGGGTATCGCTTTCCAGCTCATTGACGATGCACTTGATTACGCCGCAGATAGCGAAGAATTAGGTAAAAATGTTGGTGATGATCTAGCGGAAGGTAAGCCTACCCTGCCGCTTATCCATGCTTTAGAGAATACCGATGATAATGGCAAAGCTCTAATTCGCAGCGCTATTGAAAATGGTGGTCTTGAGCAGATGGATGAAATTATGGCCATTATCAAGCAAACAGGAGCCATTGAATATACTTATCAAGCTGCCGAGCAAGCCGTTGATAAAGCTATCCGAGCTTTAGAATCACTTGCTGACTCAAGTTATAAGCAAGCCTTAATAGATTTAGCCCATTTATCGTTAAAACGAGCTTCTTAGATAAACTATCCGTCGATAAATATAGCTAATTTATCTACTGGTCTTACTTTCTGATTTTTAATGCAAATAATTCTTATTTGGGCTCGCACCTGCTTATTTTTTCTGCGATAATGTCGCGCAATTTTACAGGTATTATTTGCCAACCAATTTGCACGGCAAAATACCCTAATTTTGACAACACATTCAGGAGTGGAGAATGTCAATAGATTTAAGCCAATACGGTATATCTAACGTTTCCGAAATCATCTACAACCCGTCTTATGATTTATTATTCGAAGAAGAAACTCGTGCCGACAATGAAGGTTACGAGCGTGGCGTTGTAACTGAATCAGGTGCAGTTAATGTAGATACTGGCATCTTCACTGGTCGTTCGCCAAAAGACAAATACATCGTTATGGACGATGTGACGCGCGATACGGTTTGGTGGTCAAAAAATGGCGTAAACGATAACAAGGCCATTTCTCCTGAAGTGTGGACAGATTTAAAAGCCTTAGTGACTAAGCAGTTATCTTCAAGCCGCTTATTCGTAGTAGACGCTTTCTGTGGTGCTAACGAAGACACTCGCTTGAAAGTACGTTTTATTACTCAAGTAGCATGGCAAGCACACTTTGTTAAGAATATGTTTATTCGCCCTTCTGATAGCGAATTAGAAGGTTTCGAGCCGGATTTCGTAGTAATGAATGGTTCTAAAACAACTAATCCTGATTTCGAAAAACATGGCATGAATTCTGAAAACTTCGTCGCTTTCAACTTAACTGAAAAAATCCAGTTAATTGGCGGCACTTGGTACGGCGGCGAAATGAAAAAAGGTATGTTCTCTATGATGAACTACCTATTACCGCTTCGCGGCATCGCTTCAATGCACTGCTCTGCGAACGTTGGTAAAGATGGCGACACAGCTATCTTCTTTGGCTTATCGGGCACAGGTAAAACAACCCTTTCAACCGATCCAAAGCGTGCTTTGATTGGTGATGATGAACACGGTTGGGATGACAATGGCGTATTTAACTTTGAAGGCGGCTGTTATGCGAAAACGATTAAGTTAAGCAAAGAAGCTGAGCCAGACATTTATAACGCTATCCGTCGTGATGCTTTATTAGAAAACGTAACCGTTGATGCTGATGGCAAAATCGATTACGACGATAACAGCAAAACCGAAAACACTCGTGTTTCTTACCCAATTTATCACATCGATAATATCGTTAAGCCTGTGTCAAAAGCTGGTCATGCGAAAAAAGTAGTTTTCTTAACTGCTGACGCTTTCGGTGTATTACCACCAGTTGCAAAGTTGACGCCTGAACAAACTCAATACTACTTCTTATCAGGTTTCACAGCTAAATTAGCTGGTACTGAGCGCGGCGTTACAGAGCCAACACCTACTTTCTCATCTTGTTTTGGTGAAGCATTCTTGAGCTTACACCCAACACAATATGCCGAAGTGTTAGAAAAACGCATTGAAGCTGCTGGTGCAGAAGTTTACTTAGTTAACACTGGCTGGAACGGCACAGGTAAACGTATCTCTATCCAAGATACCCGCGGCATTATCGATGCAATTATGGATGGTTCAATTGAGTCTTCAGACTTTACCCAATTGCCATACTTTAATTTAGCGATTCCAACTGAGTTAGCGGGTGTTGATACCAACATCTTAGATCCGCAAAACACTTATGCAGATAAAGCTGAATGGGATGCAAAAGCCAAGAAGTTAGCAGGCATGTTTGTTGATAATTTCAACCGCTTTGCTGATAACGATGCAGCTCAAGCCTTGATTGCAGCGGGTCCTAAGGTATAAATAATACCGTCATACCGCGTTATCCAGAGCTTTACAAAAAGCCCAGCACTATTCTTAGTCCTGGGCTTTTTATTGCAGAGCATTTATATTTAAACAATATTATTAACTTTCCTAATTAAACAACTTATGGGTACAGAAATAATTTCGATTATTGCTATTATCACGCCTTTTTTGATATATAGGATAATTAAAAGACTGAGTACAAAAAAAGCCAAGCTAGAATTACTGATAGCCATAATTTTTCTTTCAAGTTTTATTATTATTGCCTCGTTTAAAGGACATTTTCTGCAGGGACTAATTATTGGAAGCGCATTCTATGTCCCTTTTTATTTGATAACATCCATGCTTTTCAAAAAATTGTTAGGCAAACGTAAGATGAGCTAAGTAAACTCAAATCTACTTAATGAATCATAGTTTGCTAGTACACATCTTTTGATGAGAAATTCCAGCGAAGGCTGGAATCCACCCAAAGATCGCGCAAAAATTCTAAGTGGACCCCAGCCTTCGCTGGGGGTTCGTTGTGATTTTAAAATAGACGGTTATAAACAACCGATAGTTGGTTATTGTCAATAGCTAGTCGGCTAATTCCTTTAATTCCGAATTCAGATAAATCTACAATCTCAGAAACAGATTTAGCACTTTTGCGATACAACTTTGAATCTTTGCCCAAAATAACTTCTTTATCATTTAGCCATACATAATCTTGTACGCCTTCTGGTAGGACTATTCCCGTATCATGACTTTGATGATTGCCATCTAGTAAATAAATACGGTGCTTGCCCACTTCTTCTACTGTATAGCTGACTTTGTTTTCAGCTATACGATGAAAAGAGCGGCCAATATTCTCTGCTAATACCATAGGCTTGCGATTAGCATCGGTATGCAGCACTTGTAAGGTCATAAAATCACCTAAAACAAACACAGCAGCTTCATTTTCGTTAAGCCAAGCATGATAGCCAATAGGCTCAATAGCAGTGGTAAAGGTCTTCTGTGCGCCTGAATCTATGGCAAGCTGATTCAAGTACTGCTTACCGTTAGAATCCGCCACACCAATAATAGTTAAAAAACCATCTTGATATGGTGTTGGTGAATATTCGCTAGAATCGGGGGAATTGCTAATGTTAGTTAACTGCTTAGACTCAAAGTCATAAGCCATAATATCAGTTTGCGATTTACCATTAGCTGTAATTCCGCGAGTAAAATAGATAGTTTGACCATCTTTCGAGAATTTAGGCTGATTATCGTAGCCGTCACGATAAGTTAGATGAAATGGTTTAACAGTTTTTTTGTCTTTTGATAGAAGTGCTTTTAAATCAAAAATCGCAATGTCGGTTGTGGGTAGCGCCAAAACCGTAGAAGCATTAAAAGCAATTATCAAGCCAATGATAAATTTAATTAATTTCATAATGATTATCTTGTTATTTTAATTCGCTTACCGCTTGCGCCATAAAGCACACCACTATATCGCCCGCTTGACGATCACCAACGGATTTTTTAAGCGGTATACGCTGCTCTTTAAATATAAATGGCGCATCATTTTGAATGGCGTAATGACGGACATTTTCAGAAACCAGCACCGCTCCTGGCTCGGCCATGCTCTCTAAACGGGCGGCGAAATTCAGTGCATCGCCCTCAATATCCAATTGGTCGGTAATTTCGTTATGGGTAATTTTGACATCACCAATATCCAAACCAATCCGCACCACAAAACCTGCACCATGCAAGACTTTTTGCATCATGGCTGCACAGCCCAAAGCCTGAGAAACCGTTGAGAATGTTGCGCGCAAGGAATCACCTTCCATATTCGGATAACTCGCTTGCCATTGCTTCATCACTGGCTTTAGAAGCCCTCTAAACAAAGCCAGTTTTTCCGTTCTTTCCTGCTTATCCCAATTAGAGAAGCCTTTTAAATCGGTAAACAATACGGCCATGCGACGCATTTTGGCATCACTATCTTGCTCGGAAAGCTCAAGTAACTTTGGCCAATACTTGTCTTTGATCGCTTGCATCGACTCACGAATTTCCGACTGCAATTTACGCTCTGACTGCAAACTAATCTGAATCGACTGCAACTTATCCGCTTCTTGCTGCATACTTTTTTCCAGCATAGATGGATTAAGGCCGCCGGTATCTTCAACTACTATCACCACCACTGTATCGCCTGGCTCATTGCGAATTTCACGAATACGCAGTTTACAGCCCCAGAAACTGGCCTCTAAATGCTCAATTAAAAAGGGTAAAGTCGCTAAATCTTGATAAGACAACAATCGTTGATAGTAAAGCTGGAAGCTAATTTTGTCGGCAAATAACTTTTCAAATTGATTGCGGGTGTAATGAGTATATTCGCGCCCTCTTTGATCCCAGCTTGCATGAGTACAGTGTACGCCGCGAATAGACCAGCCTTTGGTTTGTACTTGCCATAATTTAGCCGAACTTAAATCCACATTGTCTAAATTGGCTTTAGACAAGTTTGCACCGCGTAAATCAACGCCTTTTAGGCTGCTGTTTTCAAAGTTAAAGCCACTGAGGTCTTGTTGCGAAAGATTACAGTTGTTCAAAACTGTATTGGTGAAAATAGTGCCGTGTAACTCGGTAGTAGAAAGGTCTACATCTGATAGATTAGCATTATCCAAATTGGCATCAATCAAATTCACTTCATCGAGATTGGCGCCGATCAATTTTGCTCCGCGCAAATCGATCCCTTCTAAATTTTGGCGGCGTAAATCAGCGCCTGATAGATTAGCTTCTTTTAAGTTCTGCCCTCGTAAGTCTTGATCTTTAAAATCGACATTAGAGAAATCTGCTTGATGACACATTGCCGTCAAGAAATTGGCATGCAATACATTGGCATGTGCCAAATTTGCTTGAAAAAGATTGGCGGCAATTAATTTAGCATTGGTTAAATTGCAATAACACAAGTTGGCACGACTCAAGTCAGCAGCAATCAAGATGGCATTTTTTAGATCGGAATAGGATAAATTACTGCCGACAAGACTGACTTCAGACAAATCATAATCAGATAAATCCAAACCGCGTAAATCTTCGCCATCGAGGTTGATTTTTTCTTTACTGTTTTGCTGACGCCAATCATTCCATAATAAGGCGCCTTGGCACAACAAATCCACCATTTCAGCTTTTGACAAGCCGCCGTTAACATTAGCGAGCTCGGTCACTTTGTCAGAGCCATTGCCAGAGTTTTCCTTATTAAAATCTCTTGAGTGATTCATATTAATTCTATTATTAACCAATCTAACCTTTTTATATCATAATTAGCTCATCAGAAGAAATAATTAGAGCTACTATTGACAGTCGTTTCAATAGAAATAACAATCGAGAAACCATTTCAATTCTCTGCAACTCATGAGCGAAGAGCAATTAAAAAAACTTAGAATGCAAATTGCAGCCATAGACCAAGAGCTGATCGAATTAATTGCTAAACGCCGAGGCCTTAGCCGTCAGGTTGCCCAGTTAAAATACGATAACAGCTTGCAGATTCGCGATCTAAACCAAGAAAGAAACTTGCTTTTTAAACTGCTCAATCAAGCTGAAGAATTGGGTATTGAGAAAGAAACCACTAAACAGATTTTTCACAACATTATTGCGGACTCAGTTAAAACCCAGTATCAATATTTTATTAACCCCAAAGCAGCCGAGCACCAGAAAAGCACCGTTGCAGTTTTAGGCAATCGTTTTTCATACAGTGCCATTGCCTGCAAGCAGCATTTTAATCATAAAGGAGCGCAGCTGGATCTGCACTATTGCCAAAATTTTAACGCGGTCATTGATAGCTTGCGTGAGAAGAGCGCCGACTTTGCCATAGTGCCGATAGAAAACACCAATTCTGGCGATATCAACGAAATTTATGAGCTGCTGATTAACAACCAATTGTTTATCGTTGGCGAGGAAAAGCTCAAAGTTAATCACTGCTTGATTGCCAATCCAAACTCAAAGTTAGCTCAAATCAGGCAAGTTTATGCTCATCCGCAAGCAGCACAGCAAACCAGCGCCTTTTTTGATGCGAATAACAAGATTAGCCTGCATTACTCTTCCAGTACCAGCGAGGCATTAGATCGGTTGTTGCAAGATAGCTGCGATGTTACAACGGCGGCTATTGCGAGTAGCTATGCTGCTAACGAACTCAATTTAAATATTCTTAAAGAAAACATTAATAATCAACAAGCCAATTACACCCGATTTTTAATTTTGAGCCGGCAAACCCTCACTATTCCGCCCCAAGTTGCCACCAAAACCAGCGTTCTTTTTCAGGCTAAAAATGAATTTGGTTCCTTATCGAAATGTTTACAACTTTTTCAACAGCACCAGATTAACATCAATAAAATCGTCAGCCGGCCGATTTACGCCCAGCCCTGGAAAGAATTGTTTTACCTTGAATTCGAGGGAAACGTGCAGGACCAATCGGTCAAAGACTTGTTATTTAAGCTGGAAAGCGAGTCAAGCCAGTTACGGATTTTAGGTTCATATCCAGCCTCTATTTCTGAAGTAAAATAGCCAATTAATCTATTGTTTTGCGCAGGCTTTTCGGATTAGAATCAGCAAATCCGTTTTCTACAAATTACTACTCTTATGTCAGAATCAAAACACCCTTTCGAAGAATTTCGCGCAAAGCGTTTAGCAGGCAATGAAGCTGCGCTAGATACCAACAGCCTTTTGATCAAACGTTTTTTTGGCTTGGATAAAACCGCTTATGGCGATGGTGCTTTAGATAAAAAAACCAAAGAACTTTTAGGTTTGGTCAGTTCGATGGTGCTTCGCTGTAACGACTGTATCGATTACCATTTAGAGCAAGCGGTTAAATTTGGCTGGAATCGTGATGAAATTGATGAAGCGATGGGCGTTGCCATGCTAGTGGGTGGCTCAATTGTGGTCCCGCATTTGCGTCATGCTAAAGAAAGCCTTGAGTTTTTGTTCGAAGAAAAAGCCGCTGGTAAGTTAGAAATTTAAAACTTCTTTAATAAACGGCTTGGTGATTTTACGTTTGGCTTGCAAGGAAGCAGCATCTAGCTTTTCTAATGACGCATTGATACTTTCAAGATCTCGCTTACTGCGAGCAAGAATAAAATTAGCTAAATCATCGCTTAAAGCCAAGCCTTTTTCATTAGATTTTCTTTTTATAAACAATAACTTATCTTGCTCTGATAAAGACTTTATTTCATGAATAAACATGGCGCTGAGGCGTGATTTTAAGTCTTGTAACTGCAATGGCAAGCCCGTAGGCGCTTCATTAGCAGCTATCACCAAACTTTTATTCTGCTCTTTAAGTTTATTATAAAGGTGAAATAAGGATTCTTGCCAAGCCGCTGCATCAGGCTTTTCTAAAATGGTTTGGAAGTCATCCAAACAAACGCAATCAAAGGAATCAAAGCCCGCCAACATTTGCGGCACCACCATTTCCGAATTCAATGGCAAATAGGCTAAGTTGAACGCGTCTTGATCTGCTGTGGTATGAGCCAGTGCTTGCAACAAATGACTCTTACCTGTGCCAGCTGCGCCATAAAAATACAAAAACTCAGGCTCACCTAAGCTAATCTTGTTCAGCTCTCGAACCAACAGCGCGTTATCCCCTTCGATAAAATTATCAAAGGTAGCATCAACTTTAAGTTCAAAGTCTAAAGGCAGTTGTAACATTCAGATCAAACGCTGCTAGAATTTTGCTGAGATTTTTGTGCTAAATAGGCTTGCCGCCCCAACCAAAGGTAATGCACCCCGCTTATTACGCAAGTTGAGATAATCACCCACTCAAGACTGACCAAAACCCATGGCGCAAGCGGATACCAAGCTAAGTGGATAAGTACCAATAACACCAATAGAACCAGTAAGGCAGTATTAATTTTCGATATCAAGCTCGGACGCATTTCATATCGACCAAACTTAAAATGATACCAAGTAGCGCCAGTAACGATAATAAGATCGCGAATGGTCGCCACCCAGAATAGATTCCAAGAAATTTGTCCTTTTATCGCCAATAACAACAAGGCCACGAAAAATAACATCTTGTCGGCCAGCGGATCGGTAATTGATCCAAAGCGACTTTGCCACTTAAACTGCTTGGCCAATAAACCATCAAGTCCATCAGATAAGCCCGCTATGAGAAAAATGATCAGCGCCTGCTCATAAAGCCCTTGCAATAAATACCAAATAAAAGGCCCGATCAAAAGCACTCTTATGATGGTAATTAAATTTGGGATCAGGCTTAAACTCATATTCTTAGGATTATAAAAATTGCTATTTTTGGTTTAGATTAATCGCGCCAATTATACACTATTGCTCGCTGAGTGCTTGTTGAATTATCAAAGGAGTCAGCCGTAGTTCTGCGCAAATTACTGCTTAATTCTAACGCATCAATCAAATATTGGGTTGCGGACTGTAAGCCAATTTCGAACAAGACTTCATTTTCTTTAACCTCAATCGCATTGACCGAGCTGACCATACTGAGATTATTCAGCAAACTTTGCGCCTTGGCATAAGACTCAATGCTACTAAGTCCTTTGATCAACACATAATCAATTTCTGTTTGACTGCTTAATACCACGGCCAATTTCATGGCTAAACGATCAGCAATGCGGTCCACCATTTTGCTCACCGCCTGCTCGGTGGATGCGCCGCTGGTGGTAAAGCGCATATTATCATTGCCTAAATCCACTAACCAACTGCCCTGCCAACCATTGGCAGATGCTGACATAGAACCCATGACCACATAGTCGGCATTATAACGACGCGAAGCACGGGTAACAGGTTCGGAGAACTTACCCCAAACATCGGAAATTGTGACCGCTGATTTATCATCCAAATCCATTAATGGGATCACAACCGGCAAGCCACGATGGTTGGCTTGCTTTCTAACCGCTACCGCCTCAACATCCTGACCATCGGCAGCAATTTCGCGCTCACCATTATTATCAACTGCGATCCAAAAAACGCCACTTGGACGGTTATCACTCCAAACAGCTTGGCCTGCATCTTTCAATAAATTAGTGACCGCTGTAGGCTCAAAGCTAACTTTTAATAACAATGGTTTTTTATAAATTTTCTGCTCAGCCAAGTTCAATTTTTGATAAGAATACAAACGCATATAATCGCTGGCATTAGCGATGCTATTTTGAATGGCTGGTGAATTTAAAACTTTTTCATGGCCGCTAGCGCGCACCAAGACTTGTGCAAAGGCATTGCCCAAGGCACGATTTCTAACTTGACTAGACTGATCATCAACCGGCCAACTGGCGGTGTATAAGTCCTTCATGACTTCAGTTCGACCAGCCGTAGAAAAAGCTGCTACCGAAATAGCAAACAAAATCCAAATGGCAAGTTTTAATGGATGGGCCATGTCACATTCCTATCATTGTTATAAGATTCGCTCAGCCTATTCTAACAGCTTTTGCTATAGACGCTAGAATAAGCCAATCGCTGTACAAATTTTAACAATTATCCAGCATTTTATGAATTATTCGGTCAGTTTGGCAGTAATTGAGTGATCCAGTTCAGATTATATTCATACATCCTTACCTATAATTTAAACCGTATTCATAACACTAATGGTGGAAAACACTATGGAAATGACAACAAAGTTAAAAACAGTTTCACTTGCTACAACTATGGCGATCGGTCTGAGTCTTACTTCAGGTTGTACCGTACTCGATCCATACACAGGCGAAGAGAAAACCAGTAAAGCCGTTAAATACGGTGCGATTGGCGCAGTGGTTTGTGGCATCATTGGCTCAACCCGTAACAGCGAATCAGCACGTAACGCAGCGCTTGGCTGTGGCGCGATTGGCGCAGGTGTTGGTGCCTATATGGATCACCAGGAAAAAGAGTTGCGTGAAGAATTAGCTGGTACTGGTGTTGGCGTTCAGCGTGAAGGCGATCAAATTCACCTTATCATGCCTGGCGACATTACTTTTGAAACTAACCGTTATGACATTCATGGCGACTTCTACCCAGTACTAACTTCGGTTTCTAAAGTGCTATATAAATATAAAGACACTAACTTGGAAGTAGCTGGTTTTACCGATTCGACGGGTTCAGACGCTTATAACCAAGAACTTTCTGAAAAGCGTGCGGCAAGTGTGGCAAGCTACTTACGCAGTAAAGAAGTGGCTGGCGAGCGTTTAAAAAGTGTTGGTTTTGGTGAAGCCCATCCTATTGCTTCTAACGATACCGACTCAGGTCGCGCTAGAAACCGTCGCGTTGAATTAACCATTATTCCAATTCAACCAGCAAGTTAATCCTAAAGTCCTACTTATCATCTCCCCCATGATGATGTGTATTAGAGCGCTATTTAGCGCTCTTTTTCTTTTTAGAGTATTCATATTCAATCAAAACCAGTTCGGGTTTGCTATCGACCTTAGGTCTGACTTCTAGTAAAATTGCGCGGTATTTTAATTGAACAATTGATGGAACTCCCATGAGCGACAAACAATCCTTGAGTTATAAAGACGCTGGTGTTGATATTGATGCGGGTAACGCTTTAGTCGATCGCATTAAAGGCATCACCAAAAAGACCTATCGCCCTGAAGTTATGGGCAATATTGGTGGTTTTGGCGCTCTATTCGATTTACCAACAGGCTATGATGAGCCAGCATTGGTAGCGGGTACTGACGGTGTTGGTACTAAATTGCGTTTAGCATTGAACATGAAAAAGCACGATACCGTGGGTATCGATTTGGTAGCCATGTGCGTCAATGACTTGATTGTTCAAGGTGCAGAACCATTATTCTTCTTGGATTACTACGCTACTGGCAAGCTCGATGTGGATGTTGCGGCGGATGTGGTCGAAGGCATTGGTGAAGGTTGTGTGCAATCGGGTTGCGCGCTAATTGGCGGTGAAACTGCGGAAATGCCTGGCATGTACGAAGGCGATGACTATGACTTAGCAGGTTTCTGCGTCGGCATCGTTGATAAAAAGAAGATCATCGATGGCAGCAAAGTAAAATCTGGTGATGTGCTATTAGGTTTAGCCTCTTCTGGTCCTCATTCCAATGGTTACTCTTTAATTCGCAAGATTTTGGAAGTTTCAGGTGAAGATGTAAGCGCAGAGTTTGAAAATGGCAAAACCCTGGGTGAAACTTTATTAGAACCAACTCGAATTTACGTTAAGCCTCTACTTCGCTTGTTCAAAGAAATCGAAGTTAAAGCCATTTCGCACATTACTGGCGGTGGTTTGCAAGAAAACTTGCCACGCGTGATGCCAAAACATTGCAAAGCCATGGTAGATACCAGTGCGTGGGAAATGCCAAAAGTGTTCCAATGGCTACAAGAGCAAGGCAATGTGGAGCGTTTAGAAATGTATCGCACATTCAACTGCGGTATTGGCATGATCTTAGTGGTTGGCGCCGAAGTGGCCGACCAAGCGCAAGAGCTTTTAGAAACCCTTGGCGAAACCGTGTATCGCGTGGGTGAGATTGCCAATCGCCAAGATGACGAAGAGCAAGTTATCCTATAAAGCATGAGCAATCCTAAAAAAGCATCCATTGTCGTTTTAATTTCTGGCAATGGTTCCAATCTTCAAGCCCTTATTGATGCACAATCAAAAGGGCTTTTTCTTGGTGACATTCAAGCTGTTATATCCAACAAACCGAGCGCTTATGGTCTTGAGCGAGCCGAAAACGCCAATATTGATGCCATTTGCGTGGATCATACAAGATTTGACAATAAATCCAGTTTTGAACTACAACTTATTGAAACTATTGACATTTATCAGCCGGACATTGTCGTTTTGGCTGGTTTTATGCGTATTTTAAGTTCAGACTTCGTTCAGCATTACCTAGGCAAAATAATCAACATACACCCTTCTCTCTTGCCGAAATATAAGGGCTTACACACCCATAGACAGGTGCTTGAGAATGGCGATAAAGAACATGGCACCACGGTTCACTTTGTGACAGCAGAGTTAGATGGCGGGCCAATCATCGCACAAAGGCGAATAGATGTTGAAACTGACGATACCGAACAAAGCTTGGTGGAAAAAATCCAGCAACAAGAGCACCAACTCTACCCGCAAGTGGTATCATGGATCTGTGCGGGACGACTCAAGTTCGAACTCGACGCCAACACAGGAGCAGCTAGAGCATCTCTTGACGGAAAAGCAGTCGATGGAGAAGTATTCGATGGCAAAATTCTATAAGCGACTAACTTGGATCCAGGTAGGATTACTGGTTTTATTATTCGGAATTCCCAAACTGATGGCGAGCGAGCGTTATATTAAAGATGCACTGCAGCCCTACTCCATTGAATACGATGTTATCGCCAAAGGCGATAAAGTCGGCAAGGCTTCGCAAAAGTTAGAACAACTCTCTAATGGCCAATGGCAAATTGCCATGCAGTCCAAAATCAAATACTACTTTTTTAAGGACAAGCGCCAAGAAACCAGTCGTTTTGATGTGATTGATGATCAAATCTTCCCAATTCAATACCAACGGATTGCTGACAGCTCTTTTAAAGACTCAAATTTAATTCAGCAATTTGATTGGTCGACGGGCCATGAAACGGGCTCTTATAAAGATGACAAATGGACTATTGAGCTCAAAGACGGCAGCTTAGATCAATTGACCCAACTGATAGCATTAAGAGCTCAGCTAATGGCACAAAAGCCGTTAAAGCCAATCACCATCAGTTATCGTGGCGGCCTGCGAACCCATGACTTTAAAGTCGTCGGCCAAGAAACCCTTAAAACGGCGTTAGGCGAAATAGAAACTGCCAAAATTCAATTGACGGAAAAAGGCGGTAAACGTCAAACAAACTATTGGTTTGCGCTAGAAAACAACATGTTACCGGTGCAAATCCAACGTATAAAAAACGGAAAAGAAGAAGCAAGATTAGTTATTAATAAGTGGTAATGTTTAATTATTGTTATAGCCAAATTCTTTTCTAGTAATTAGCGCTTTTTTCCAATATGTTTCCCTGTCGATCAATACTTGGTCATCGGTTTTCATCGGTCGGTACTCCAGTAAAGAAAATATAAAATTTTCTCTGGCATATTCCAACCCATGTTCCTTAATGATTTTGCCAAAATCATCGTTATGTCCATGACCTGTACCTATATAACAAGACCAGCGAGACCATATTCCTGTTGCTCCATGCGCTACACCAACATATTTTTTACCATTGCTTTGATCGGCAATAAGATAAACCCCTTTTATATTTGATAGCGCAGCTCTCCAGTCTTTCTTCTGTCTTTTAATGATGGACTCAAGTTTTTTGAAGCTGATATTTATATTTTCATATCCAGGAAATATTTCACCTGAGTATTCTTGACTCAATAATTCAATGATTTGCATCTTTCCGAATTGTTTCTCTGGAAGCACGGCTTTCGCCCTTCCCGAGCGTTTAAATTCAATTTTCAAACGACCAATCAAACCTTTGTATCGATCACACAAACGAACTTCATAACGATCAGAGTGGCGCTTTAATATTTCAAAAACACCACCAAACAACCATCTGTCTTTTTCATGATAAAACTGAATTAAAGAAAATATATAGCGACGGTTAAAATCATTCCTATGCCCTTTATACTCATTCCAACCTTTCCATCTATCTTTATCCTCAACAAAAACATCTAACGGATGGTCTTTTCCATTCCAACTAGCGAGATGGATTTTTGAGTCTGAGAATTGCTGTAAGTCTAATAAGTCTGAAAGGAGAATCTTGTTCATCAAATTATGTCTTAGGTAAGGTAACCCCAGTCTGACCTTGGTACTTACCACCACGATCACCATAAGAAGTTTCACAAATCTCATCCGATTCAAAGAACAACATCTGCGCTACGCCTTCGTTAGCATAGATTTTTGCAGGTAATGGCGTGGTATTCGAGAACTCTAAGGTCACGTGCCCTTCCCACTCTGGCTCTAAAGGCGTCACATTAACGATAATGCCACAGCGAGCGTAGGTAGATTTCCCCAAGCACACTGTCAAGACTGAGCGTGGAATGCGGAAATACTCAACGGTTCTGGCAAGCGCAAAAGAATTCGGCGGAATAATACAAACATCCGACTGCACATCAACAAAACTTTGCTCATCAAAGTTTTTCGGATCGACAACACTTGAGTGCACATTGGTAAAAATTTTAAACTCATTCGAACAACGCACATCATAGCCATAGCTTGAAGTACCATAAGATACAATTCGCTGCTCGTTCTTATGGCGAATTTGACCTGGCTCAAACGGCTCAATCATGCCTTCATTTTCCGCCATTCTGCGGATCCATTTATCAGATTTAATGCTCATTCTGTTCTACCTTTTTCTAAGAATTCTCAATCGTTATGGTCGGAAAATCCGCTCTAAACTCTTTCTCTTGCAATGAAAGTTTTGCTGCAAGTTTCAACGCTATCTTTTTGTATTTATTGGATATTTCGCTTTCCGAATCTTTAACTAAACTCGGCTGACCATTATCAGTATCTTCGCGGATCGATAATGCCAGTGGCAAGCTTCCCAATAACTCTACGCCAATTTCAGCTGCCAGTTTTTCACCGCCACCAGCACCAAAAATATGCTCTTCATGACCACAATTAGAACAAGCATGCATGGCCATATTTTCCACCACGCCCAAGACAGGCACAGAAACCTTATTAAACATGGTTACCGCTTTGCGTGCATCGGCTAGCGCAATATCTTGCGGAGTGGTCACCACCACAGCAGCAGTCACGGGAATTTTTTGCGCCATGGTCAACTGAATATCGCCAGTGCCTGGCGGCAAGTCGATAATCAAATAATCTAAATCATCCCATTGGGTATCATTAACTAGCTGCTGCAAAGCACCTGAAGCCATAGGGCCGCGCCAAACCATGGCCTGCTCGGGCTTAACCAAGTAACCAATCGACATGGATTGAATGCCATGCGCTTCAACTGGATAAATTGTCTTTTTATCGGTGGACTCAGGATGCTTATCCGTCGCGCCCAACATGATCGGCATACTAGGGCCATAAATATCTGCGTCCAAAATACCAACCTTTGCGCCAAGGTTTTGCAATGCTAAAGCTAAGTTTACGCTGGTGGTCGATTTACCCACACCGCCCTTGCCGGAAGCCACCGCAATAATATTTTTTACCTTTGGCATGGCTTGCACTTTTGCCGGATGTGCGTGAGCTTCAACCTTGCTGCTGACCCCAATATTAATTTCAAATTGAGGATTAAGTGCTTTTAAGTAACTTTTAAGCTCAGACAGCAATGTAACTTCAAAACTTCCAAGCGGATAACCTAACCGAAGCTCAATGTTAATTTCTGGCTCATTAATACTAATTTGGCGAATGTTTTTGTCGCTGATAGCAGCGAAACCCACTTCTGAAAAGTTAAAGTCGCAAAGCTGCTGTTTTAGTTTCTGTTCAATAGTTGCTTGTTCGAGCATAGGTTAGGATTATGGGTTCAATTGCGGTATTAAGCCTAGTGGCACAAAGTCTAAGTCTTTTGTAGCGGAAAACCAAGCCACATTGGTCTTTTTCACCAATTAATTAATGAAAAAATCGTTGAAAACCAGTATATTTGCGCCTATTCGCGATGAAAAATCAAAACAGCATCAATAGCTTAAAATATGACCAGTTTAGACCAACGAAAAATTCTTGTTACTAGCGCCCTGCCCTATGCCAATGGCGACATTCATATTGGCCACTTGTTGGAGTATGTGCAGACGGACATTTGGGTGCGTTTCCAAAAATCACGCGGTCATGATTGCTATTACGTCTGTGCCGACGATACTCATGGCACACCAGTGATGCTGCGGGCGCAAAAAGAAGGTAAAACCCCAGAAGATTTTATTGCTGAGCAAAAAGCTAATCACGAGCGTGACTTTGCGGGCGCTTTAATTGGTTTTGATAATTTCCATTCGACCCATAGTCCAGAATCGAAAGAGCTCACTCAAGGCATCTACCTAAAACTGAAAGAAAAAGGTCATATCAGCTCAAAAACCATTAACCAGCTGTTCGATCCTGAAAAGCAAATGTTTTTACCGGATCGTTTCGTTAAAGGTACTTGTCCAAAATGTGATTCAGAAGATCAATATGGTGATAATTGCGATAACTGTGGTGCAACTTATAACCCGACTGACTTAAAAAATCCTAAGTCAGCAGTTTCTGGCGCAACTCCTGTGTTAAAAGAATCTGAACACTTTTTCTTTGATTTAAAAGGCTTTGAGACTTTCTTGCGCGATTGGTTATCGAGCGATAATCATGTGCAATCGGAAGTTCAAAACAAAATGAACGAATGGCTAGATGACCTACGTCAGTGGGATATTTCACGCGATGCGCCTTATTTCGGCTGGGAAATTCCTGGCGAAGAAGGTAAATACTTCTATGTGTGGCTAGATGCGCCGATTGGCTATATGGCCAGCTTTAAAAACCTTTGCGACCGCACTGATGGCTTAAACTTTGATGATTATTGGAACAAAGATTCCGATGCCGAGGTTTACCACTTTATTGGTAAAGACATTATTTATTTCCATACCCTTTTCTGGCCGTCAGTTTTACAAGGTTCAGGCTATCGCACTCCAACTGCAGTGTGGGCGCACGGTTTTGTCACGGTTAATGGCCAAAAGATGTCGAAATCCAAAGGGACATTTATTAAGGCCAAAACCTATCTAGAGCATTTAAACCCTGAATATTTGCGCTATTACTACGCCGCAAAACTATCTAGCAAGATTGATGATTTCGATTTAAATCTCGAAGATTTTGCGCAGCGTGTTAATTCAGATTTAGTAGGAAAGCTAGTCAATATTGCCAGTCGCTGTGCCGGCTTTATCACTAAGCAATTTGATGGCAAGTTAAGCCCTAATGTTATTGAACCTGAACTATTAAGTGAATTTACTTCAGCTTCAGATACGATTGCTGAGTTTTACGAACAGCGTGAATTTGGTAAAGCCATTAAGCAAATAATGGCTTTGGCCGATAAAGCCAATGCTTATATTGCTGAGCAAGAGCCATGGAAGTTGGTAAAGAACGAAGAAACCAAAGAGCTAGCTCATCAGGTTTGCAGCCTTGGTATCAATATGTTTAAAGTCTTGGTGACTTATTTAACGCCTGTTTTGCCGGCACTAGCAGAAAAAGTTCAAGATTTCTTAAAACTTGAAAACATGACTTGGGCAAGTGCACAGAACATTTTAACGGATTATGAAATTAATAAGTTCAAGCCCATGATGCAGCGAATCGAAATGAAATCAATTGAAAAGATGGTTGACGACTCTAAAGAAGATTTAGCAGCCGAGGCTGATAAAGAAGCAGCTAAAGAATTATCAGATCCAATCAAAGACGAAATTCAATTTGGCGACTTTGATAAAATTGATCTTCGCATTGCTAAAATCGCCAAAGCCGAGCATGTAGAAGGTGCAGATAAATTATTAAAGCTGCAATTGGATTTAGGTGAAGGCGTCACCAAACAGGTTTTTGCAGGTATTAAATCTGCTTATAGCCCTGAAGATTTGGAAGGCAAATTAACCGTTGTGGTAGCCAATTTAGCGCCTAGAAAGATGAAGTTTGGCCTATCAGAAGGTATGGTATTAGCTGCAGGCCCTGGCGGTAGCGATCTTTGGATTTTAAATCCAGATGAAGGTGCCCAGCCTGGTATGCGAGTAAAATAATTAAGAGAAGAATATGACAACGACTTTGCCCATTGAAAACAATTCGGTTGAAACACAAGAGTTAGTTACGCAAATTCCTAACTATGGCCTGACATGGTTTGTTTATATTGCGCTAACTTTCTTAATGGTTGGCATCATTTGGTATGCCATCCGTAAGTGGCATTTTGTCATTAAATGGTTCTTAGCTTCTGTAGTTTTTGCTGGCGCTTTAACTCCAGCTCATCCTGCCGAAGGTGTTGAGAGCTACTCCCCTATGGTACTCAATGCCGTTGTTGATTTATTTGATGGCAATCAAGCAGCCTTTATGTCTGCAGTAAAAACCTTAGGCCTAGTTTGGGCAATTATCTTTGTGTTAGGCATTGCCGCTTGGTTTGTGTTAAAAAAACTAAAGCCTGAAAATAACACATCAAAAATGGATACCGAAGCGGTCATGGCAACACCAATCGAACCAAAAATTGAGGACTAGCAGCTAATCAATAGCCGCTAGCCTCTGCATTGGGTCTTCTCGGATCGGCAGAACCATAAATATAATCTTCTATTTGAATCGATTGGGTTGCTCCAATGGTGCCTGACCGACGAACTTTATACCCCATGTTCTCCAGAATGTTTACCGTATCTTGATTAATCTCAGGCTCGACAAATAGCGCGTCGGGTAACCACTGATGGTGAAATCTTGGAGTATGGGTCGCTGCCGCAATATTCATATTGTGATCAATCACGTTAACAATGATTTGCAGTACTGCATTAATAATGCGGCTGCCGCCAGGGCTGCCCGTGATTAATTTTACTTTACCATCTTTGAAAACCATCGTGGGTGTCATAGAGCTTAATGGGCGCTTATTTGCTTCAATCGCATTAGCTTCACCACCAATCAAACCATAACCATTAGGCGCTCCAGGTTTCGCTGAAAAATCATCCATCTCATTGTTAAGTAAAATCCCAGTACCCTCGACCATAAGACCAGAACCAAAGGAATAATTAAGCGTATAAGTATTCGAAACTGCATTACCCCATTTATCCACAACTGAAAACTGAGTTGTTTCATCACTTTCCTTGGCTGGTTCAGTACCTGGCAAAATGTCTTTAGATGGAGTCACCTGCCCCTTTTGAATTTCCGTTGCAATAGATTTTGCATAGTCCTTACTGATCAACCACTCAACAGGAGCATCATAAAAGTCACTATCACCAAGGTGCTTACTTCTATCGGCATAAGCTCGTTTCATGGTTTCTGTCATCACACGAATGGATTTAGCTGTGTTAACGCCATATTCATTCATCGGAAAATGCTCAAGAACATTAAGCATTTGCACTATATGAACCCCGCCGGAGCTCGGCAGAGGCATAGTCACTATGTCGTAACCTCGATAACTTCCTTTAATGACCGAGCGAATTTTAGGGCGGTAATTAGCTAAATCTTTTCTACTAATAATTCCACCATTCACTTCCATGTTTCGGACAATTTTGTCTGCAATCTTTCCATGATAAAAGGCTTTAGCACCTTCTTTTTGAATTTGCTTTAAAGACCAAGCCAAATCTTGTTGCTTTAGCGTTTCACCTAACTGATAACTCGTCCCATCTTCTTTATAAAAGGCTTTTTTCGTAGCGGTAGATTGGGTCAAATGAGTACGGCGACGTTCCAATTTTTGAGCGATATCCCAATTTACATAAAAACCATTTTCTGCCAGATCAATAGCTGGTTGTAATAACTCTTTCCATGCCAACTTTCCGTATTTTTTATGCGCTAATTCAAAACCAGCAACCGTTCCCGGCACTCCAACTGACAAATAACTAAAACGAGCTTTTTGATTATCGACGTTACCATCAGCATCAAGAAATAGATCTTTATGGGCATTAGCAGGCGCCATTTCTCGATAATCGATAGCTATAGTCTCACCAGTTTCTGCCATATGAACCAGCATAAAGCCACCACCACCTATGTTACCAGCGACGGGTAACACCACAGATAAAGCAAAACCTGTAGCAATAGCAGCATCAACAGCATTACCACCCTTTTGTAATATTTGCCGGCCAACTTGACTGGCAAGATACTGACGAGATACCACCATACCATTTTCCGCCACTACTGGATGATGGGCACTTTGATAATTGATGATGCTGGGAGCTGGTTTCAGTTCAATCGTCTTCTGCTCTGGGACGCTTTGCTTTGCTAACAAAGAGCTGTTAATACAAGCAAGAAAAGCGCAAAGAGTGATTTTTGTTAAAGACATACAAAACAGTTGTGCAGAATTATTGAGCTCAGTCTACATGAAGAGTGGTTGTTTCACAAAGCCCTATCAAGCATAATAACGGCTTGCTGCGCCGGTTACTGTTAGAAATCAATAAACGGTCAAAAAATTCATTAAAAACAACCAATTGCAATTGAATGAGCGAATACCTTTTACTCTTTATTGGCACAGCTCTGGTCAATAATTTCGTTTTAGTAAAGTTTTTAGGCCTCTGCCCCTTTATGGGTGTCTCTGGCAAACTGGAAACCGCCATTGGTATGTCGGTGGCCACCACCTTTGTATTAACCCTAGCATCCGCGCTCAGCTATATCGTCAATAATTATATTCTAGCTCCGTTGAATATGGAGTATTTGCAAACCTTGTCTTTTATTTTGGTCATTGCGGTGATGGTGCAGTTGACGGAAATGGTGATTCATAAAACCAGCCCAATTTTGTACCGCTTATTAGGGATCTTTTTACCACTGATCACCACCAATTGCGCTGTACTGGGCGTTGCTTTGCTCAACGTGAATGAGCAACATAATTTTCTGCAGTCTTTAATTTATGGTTTTGGTGCGGCGGTAGGCTTTTCATTGGTCTTGATTTTATTTGCTGCCATGCGTGAGCGTTTAGCCGCGGCTGATGTTCCCTTACCATTTAAAGGTTCGGCCATTGCCATGATTACCGCAGGTCTCATGTCACTTGCCTTTATGGGCTTTTCCGGCTTGGTTAAATTATAGGATCACTAATGGATTTAATCAGCGCCGTTATTATCCTTGCTGTATTAGGCCTTATCTTTGGCGCCATCTTGGGCTTTGCCTCGGTAAAATTTAAAGTTGAAGGCGATCCAATCGTTGATCAAATTAATGATGTTCTGCCGCAAACCCAGTGTGGCCAGTGCGGCTATCCAGGTTGTAAGCCTTACGCTGAAGCCATTGCTGATGGTGATGAAATTAATAAATGCCCTCCTGGTGGCGAAGCTGGCGTTAAAGCACTTGCCGATTTATTAGGTCGTGAAGTGATTCCACTGGATGAAGAACGCGGTGAAACCAAACCACCAACGGTCGCCTATATTCGTGAAGACGAATGTATTGGCTGTACTAAATGCATTCAGGCTTGCCCTGTAGATGCGATACTCGGCGCACCTAAACTTATGCACACGGTGATTATCGATGAATGCACTGGCTGTGATTTATGTGTAGAACCATGCCCTGTAGACTGCATCGATATGCTAGAAATTCCTCAGACCATTTCCAGCTGGAAGTGGCAACAGCCACAACTCGCCATTGATATCAAGGAGGTCAGCTAATGGAGCGCTCCAGCTATACCTCTGAGATTCCAATTTTTGAAATCCCTGGTGGCATTCACCCTGCCGAACATAAGCTGCAATCGAACCAATCGCCTATTAGTACTTTAACGCTTGCCAAGGAATTAGTGATAAACCTTAAAGGCCAGGCAGGCAATCGTTCTATTCCAGTGGTTGAGGTCGGCGAACAAGTGCTTAAAGGCCAAGTAATTGCCAAAAGCGATGGCGTTTTCAGCAGTTACCAGCATGCACCAACATCAGGTGTCATTATTGCGATTGAAAAGCGCCCGATTGCCCATGCCTCGGGCCTAACGGATCTGTGCATCGTGCTAAAAGGTGATGACCAAGATAACTGGTGTCAGCTCGAGCCCTGCCCTGACTACCAATCTATCAGCCGTGAAACCTTATTAGCTAAGCTACTTGAGCACGGCATTGTTGGTCTGGGTGGCGCCTCATTCCCGAGCCACATCAAATTGCAGCGCCAATCTGGTGTTCATACACTGATTATTAATGCCGCCGAGTGCGAACCTTATATCAGTTGTGATGACCGTTTATTACAAGAAAGCGCTAAAGAAGTATTGCAAGGTGCTCAGATTATTTGCCAGCTTTACTCTGAGTTAAAAGTTATTGTTGGTATTGAAGACAATAAACCTAAAGCCATTGAAGCATTGGTAGCCGCACGCGACTCGCTAAAGATGGACAACTTGCAAATTGGCGTAGTACCGACCAAATACCCCAGTGGCGGTGAAAAACAATTAATCCAGTTGCTCACAGGCCAAGAGGTTCCGAAAGGTAAACTTCCTGCCGATCTTGGTTTGATAATGCACAATGTGGGCACCTGCTTTGCCATTTACGAGGCCATAGTGTTAGGCAAGCCGTTAGTCGAACGCCTAGTTACCCTAACTGGCGAAGCCTGCCAGCAGCCCGGCAACTATCGAATTCCTTTGGGGACACCTTTTGCTCATTTATTAGCGGTGACACAAGGCGAAAAAGCCGATACGGTCATTATGGGCGGCCCCATGATGGGCTTTGAAGTGCAAGAATTAAACGCTGGCATTGTAAAAGCCACTAACTGCGTGATCATGGCTGCGCCAAAAGAATTAGCTCAACAACGCCAAGAACTGGCTTGTATTCGCTGTGGCGCCTGTATGGATGCTTGCCCTGCGTCCCTGTTGCCACAGCAGCTTTATTGGCATGCCAAATCCGACGAATTTGATAAAACCGAAGAGTACGACTTGTTTGACTGCATAGAATGTGGTGCCTGCGCCTATGTTTGCCC
>JABXIW010000375.1 GCA_013372875.1 Gammaproteobacteria bacterium
GAGGGTTTTTTCATGTTTTTTAACCAAAAAACCTAGCTTTTGATGTTTTTTAACCTCAAAAGTGTAATTATTTTCACTATTTTTGGTCATTCTAAATTTTAGAATTTAAACTATAATTTATGGCAAAAATCACTGCAGCAATATCAGCAGTTGGCAAGTATGTTCCAGATTATGTTCTAACCAACAAAGAATTAGAAACTTTTGTAGATACTAATGATGAGTGGATTACTACTAGAACAGGAATCAAAGAAAGAAGAATTTTAAAAGGAGAAGGTTTAGGAACTTCTTTTTTAGCTATAAAAGCAGCAGAAGATTTATTGCAAAAATTTAATGTAAATCCAGAAGAAATAGATATGGTTATTGTAGCTACAGCTACACCAGACTTACCTGTAGCTTCTACAGCAGTGTATACAGCCTCAAAAATTGGTGCTGTTAATGCATTTGCTTACGATTTGCAAGCAGCATGTTCTAGTTTTTTATATGGAATGTCTACTGCAGCAAGTTATATTGAATCTGGTAGATATAAAAAAGTATTATTAATTGGTGCAGATAAAATGTCATCAGTTATAGATTATACAGATAGAGCTACTTGCATCATTTTTGGAGATGGAGCTGGAGCTGTATTATTTGAGCCAAATGAAAAAGGTTTTGGACTAAAAGATGAGTTTTTAAGAAGTGATGGAATAGGTAGAGATTTCTTAAGAATTGAAGCAGGAGGTTCAATTTTACCACCATCTGAAGAAACCGTAAAAAATAGACAACACTTTGTACATCAAGAAGGTAAAACAGTATTTAAGTATGCTGTTTCTAACATGGCAGATGTATCAGAAAAAATGTTAACAAGAAACAATCTTTCAAAAGAAGATGTTAGTTGGTTAGTACCTCATCAAGCTAACAAAAGGATTATTGAAGCTACTGCAAATAGAGTAGGAGTTGGTCCTGAAAAAGTTATGATGAACATTCAAAAATATGGTAATACCACATCTGCTACTTTACCATTATTATTAGCAGATTATGAAAAAGAATTAAAAGAAGGAGATAACTTAATTTTTGCAGCCTTTGGAGGTGGTTTCACTTGGGGAGCTATCTATTTAACTTGGGCCTATAACTCATAAAAAACAACTAAACTATATATAACATGGATATTAAAGAAATTCAAAATCTTATAAAATTCGTTGCAAAATCAGGAGCCAATGAAGTTAGATTAGAAATGGAAGATGTTAAACTAACCATTAAAACTGGTCCGGGTAAAACAGAAACTACAATAGTACAAGCAGCACCAACTGTTGCTAATGCTCCACAACCTGTTGCCCCTTCTCTAGTTGCAACACCTCAAGCAGCAGAAACTCCAGCAGCTCCTAGTAAGGCAGATGTAGATGAGTCTAAGTATGTTGAAATTAAATCACCAATTATTGGAACTTTCTACAGAAAGCCATCGCCAGATAAACCAAGTTTTGTTGAAGTTGGTACAGAAATTAGTTCAGGTGATACAGTTTGTGTTATTGAAGCAATGAAATTATTTAACGAGATTGAATCTGAAATTTCTGGTAAAATAGTAAAAGTTTTAGTAGACGATTCTTCTCCTGTAGAATTTGATCAGCCATTATTTTTGGTAGATCCTTCATAATTTTTTAGATCACTAGATTACTAGATTTTATAGGATAAGCTCCTTAAAATCTGAACGATCCAAATTATCTAACCAATCTAAAAATAGAAAAGATGTTTAAAAAAATATTAATAGCCAACAGAGGAGAAATTGCTTTACGTGTTATTAGAACCTGTAAAGAAATGGGTATTAAAACTGTGGCAGTTTACTCTAAGGCAGATGCAGAAAGTTTACATGTAAGGTTTGCAGACGAAGCAGTTTGTATTGGTCCTGCTCCAAGTAGTGAATCTTACTTAAAAATGGCAAATATTATTGCTGCTGCAGAAATAACCAATGCAGATGCAATTCACCCTGGTTATGGGTTTTTATCAGAAAACGCAAAATTTTCTAATTTATGTGAAGAACATGATATTAAATTTATTGGAGCTTCTGGTAAAATGATCGACCAAATGGGAGATAAGTCTAATGCAAAAGCAACAATGAAAGCTGCTGGTGTTCCTTGTGTACCTGGTTCAGATGGAATTATTAAAAGTTTTGATGATTGTAAAAAGTTAGCCTTAGAAGTTGGTTACCCTGTTATGTTAAAAGCATCTGCAGGTGGTGGTGGAAAAGGGATGCGTGCAGTTTGGAAAGAAGAAGATTTAAAAGCTGCTTGGGATTCTGCTAAACAAGAAAGTAAAGCTGCGTTTGGTAATGACGATATGTATATGGAAAAACTTATAGAAGAACCAAGACATATCGAAATTCAAATTGTTGGAGATTCTTTTGGAAAAGCATGTCACCTATCAGAAAGAGATTGTTCTGTACAAAGACGTCATCAAAAGTTAACAGAAGAAACACCTTCACCTTTTATGACAGATGAGTTAAGAGATGCTATGGGTAAAGCCGCTGTTAAAGCCGCTGAATTTATTAAATACGAAGGTGCAGGTACAGTAGAGTTTCTAGTTGATAAACACAGAAATTTCTATTTTATGGAAATGAA
>JABXIW010000242.1 GCA_013372875.1 Gammaproteobacteria bacterium
ATGCAAAAACAAGAGCATGTAGTGTTCAAACGTGCCAAAGCTCACGGCCATGACGAACCTCATGGCGGCGCGTGGAAAGTCGCGTTTGCTGACTTCATGATCGCCCTAATGGCGCTGTTTCTTGTGCTTTGGGTCATGCAAGTGGTGGATAAAGAAGAACGTAAAGCGATTGTTGCCCACTTGCATAGCTCAAGCGTGTTCGACAAGAGTTACGGCAACCCATTTGATACCTCACAAAGTATCTCTCCAATCGACTTGGCACAGGACTCATCTGTGCCAAGTAAACACAACTCCAATCACGTTGTGAGCTCTTATTTTCAAGGTGACGGTGATGGTCCAGAAATTAACTCTCTAGTTCCTGGCACCTTCGACACCCAAGAGCAACTTGCTGCACTGGCAAAAGTTATCGAAGAGATGACCGCGCAGATCAACGCGCAAGGAAACGTCAACGTTACTGTGACACCGCAAGGCTTGCGTATCGTGTTGCAAGACGATTACAAACAGCACATGTTCAGTCGTGGTGGAGCCGAGCTTACGCCATTTTTTGAAGATTTATTGTTGGCACTTGCCCCTCTTTTCGAGCGAGTAACCAACCCATTGATCATCAGTGGTCATACCGATGCGATTCCGTTTAAGAAACGTTTTGGCCGTCAGTCGAACTGGGCGCTATCGGCATCGCGTGCTGATGTGGCGAGAAAAACGCTGGTTGAAGGCGGAATGCCCGATGATCGCGTCATGCAAGTTACTGGCATGTCAGATCGAGCGTTGCTTAACCCAGATGAGCCAGATTCAAGCGAAAACCGTCGAATCGAACTGTTTGTTCTGACAACACCAGCAGCAAAAGTGCTTGAGACCTTATTTGGCAATCAAGATGACAGCGAGCTGCAAAAAGCGAAACAAAAAGCGGAATTTAACCAACCCGTTATTCGACAAGAAGTGATCCGTTACTCGGCGGACGCAGAAAAACAAGAAGCGAAAATCCAAGCACTATAACACTTGTCAACGCCATAAACCACAAAGGTCACCTCGCCCTGCTGGTGACCTTTTTAATCCCTAATCCAATTGCCGTGACTTTTAGTAGAGTTCAATATGCACGAGCCAATGCCCGACACAAAAAGACGTGATGTGTTGAAGAAAGCCTTTTTATGGCTAATCATCTTCGACTATTTATTATTGGCGTTTTTTCTTACCCAACTCTCTAGCCTCAACCTAAACAGTGGCACCATGATCAGCCTGCTGCTCGTGGCTTATAATGTTCTGCTTGTGTCGTTGTGTTTTCAACGAACCAACAAGCAAGACTCATACATCATCTACCCAGTGTTATCAGCAACGTTGCTCGCTTTTGTCTGCTTCCTTTACTTTTTTTTTCTGGTTTAAGAGCGCAATAACCTAATCAAGCACGCGTTCACTGATCATACGATTGAACGCAACGAGGTCAAATGAGCCTTTAATTTCAAACCGAACTCGTCCCACTTCACTTAAGAAAAACTCAATTTCGCAATCGAGATCAAACGTGCCGGAAGTCTCAATAGAGAATGCATTGATCTTGCTGTAAGGCAGCGACGTGTAATCCACTTTTGAGCCCGTAATCCCTTGCACATTCGCCGCAATCACTCGCTTGTTGGTAAACACCACTTGGTCGCGAACCGTTTTAAAGCCCGCAAATACCGACTCGCCATCAATAAGAAACTTGTGAAAATCTTCCCTAACTTTTGATACCTCAATGGGTTTAAGCTTAAACACTGATGAATTGTCGAAATCGATCATAGTCATTCCTTTTTAGTTGATAGCGAACAAACTCAACGTAGCAGATACACAGACCGTTGCCTATCAGCTAAGTACCATCTTTCGATTTCAAACCTAGGAAAAAATTCAACAAAGTGCATTACTTCCAGCCCTGCCGCCATAGCTCTGGGTCTTTCAGCTCTTGCCAGTTCATCTCTTGCTCACGTTTACTCATAACCGCCTCAATGACACATTTCACAACATTGCCGTCTTCATCCAGTTCCATTTCAGTTACGACAAAGTGCTTCTCTTTATTTTTAGGTGACGTCGCCGTCCATTTGCTGTGCAATAACTTCTTGGGATGAATTTTATTCATAGTGGTATACCAATTTAACTAACATCTTTATGTATACGACTGAATACCAAGAGAGAATCAGATTTTATTTTTAAGCATCCACGCAAAGAAAAAGCCGCAAAAGAGGTCATCCCCTAATGCGGCCTTACTTGCAACCCAATTAGGTCTTTTGACCGTTCAAACGAGGGTTTAAGTACTGACTCTGTAGCAACTGCAACGCCTTACCAACCAGCACAATCACCACCGCGCCGATCAGTACTGGCGTGAACAGAAAACTCCACCCCTGCCCAGATGCCATGATCAAGATTGGATTTGCGCCCGCAGGTGGATGCGTTGTCTTCGTAATCAGCATTGCTGACACTCCTAACCCAGTCGCAATCGCGAGTGTGATTGGCGTGATCTCAACATATTGGCTAAACGCAATACCGATAGATGCCGTAATGAAGTGACCAATGATCACGTTTTTTGGTTGAGCTAGAGGGCTGCTAGGCACCCCAAACACCAACACCGCAGTAGCACCAAATGGCGCCATAAGAAGTACAACCTCAGTAAGAGATACCTCGGCATAAGACAACACACCAATAGCCAATGTCGCACCAAGCCCCGCGACCAACGATAAAATTAAATTATTCATAAACACCTCAAAGTAGACCGAATTGTCTACAAATTAAAATAGACAAATCTGTCTACCTTTGTCAATATGTGTTTGTAGAACTTTTTGAGGACGTAGTTATGAACAAAAAGAAACAGTTATTGATCGACACCGCGTTGTCGCTGTTTTACAAACAGGGCATCAACTCCATTGGTATCAATGAAGTCCTTAAAGTTTCTGGCGTGGCTAAACGCACGCTGTACAGCCATTTTGAGAGCAAAGAAGCGCTCATCCTCGCCGCACTAGAACAACGCCACCAAATCTTCATGGCGTGGCTAGAGGTGAAACTGTCATCAGCACAATCGAGCACAGACGTGATCGACCAGTTGTTTACCGCGCTTAACGGCTGGTTTCATGGTTCTGAGGAAAAATTGGGCGAGTTTCGCGGCTGTTTCTTCATCAACACGTCCGCCGAATTCAGTGACGACAGCGGCGAGATTGCAACGTATTGCCGCCACCATAAACAACAGGTTCGAGAGCTAATTCAACGCTATCTCAAATCAGACAACACATCATTACTCGATGCCATCTGCATCATGAAAGAAGGTGCCATCACTACCGCTTACATGACAAAAGAGTACGACGACGTCACAAAGAAATGCGTGGAAATTTTGCACAAGCTGTAATGCGTTCAGGCGTAGTAATTAGCTAATTAAGTATTCAAACAAAAAGGCACCAATCGGTGC
>JABXIW010000187.1 GCA_013372875.1 Gammaproteobacteria bacterium
AAGAAGCGATGGACAAAATGTTATCGCGCATCAAACCTATCCAAACGACACTTTCTCTTCCTCTTGCTGATGCTCTGGGTTTTGTACTGGCCGAAGACGTTTTATCGCCAATTCACGTACCGCCTTTTGACAACTCAGCAATGGACGGTTATGCAATCCGTATTCAAGATTTAGAAGCGTCGACTGTATTGCCGATGGTGGGCAAATCCTTTGCGGGCCAACCTTTTGAAGGTGAATGGCCAACAGGCACTTGTGTTCGAATCATGACTGGCGCGAAAATTCCGGAAGGTTGCGATGCCGTTATCATGCAAGAAAACACGACCGTGACCGAAGCGGGTATCCAGTTCAACCAAACGGATGTGAAACCTCAAAATAACATCCGCCCAACTGGTGACGACATCAAGCAAGGCGATATCGTATTAGCAAAAGGTGCGCGCCTAACACCACGCGATATTCCAATGATTGCTTCTCTTGGCGTAAGCCATGTCACTGTTGTACGTAAACCGAAGGTGGCATTTTTCTCGACAGGTGATGAACTTAAACCATTAGGTGAGCCACTCGAAGCAGGTCAAATCTACGACAGCAACCGTTACGGCATTAAACCGCTTATCGAAAACTTTGGCTGTGAAGCGATTGATCTTGGCATTATCCCTGACTGCCCAGAAACATTAAAAGCGACGTTTGAAAAAGCACAAACGCTCGCGGATGTAGTTGTCACCTCTGGCGGCGTCAGTGTGGGCGAAGCAGACTACACCAAGGACATTCTTGAACAACTTGGGGAAATCGGTTTTTGGAAACTGGCAATCAAGCCGGGTAAACCTTTCGCATTTGGTAAGTTAAGTACAGCTTGGTTCTGCGGTCTACCAGGTAACCCTGTATCTGCTGTGCTAACCATGTACGTACTTGTTCAACCAATGTTGGCGAAATTGGCTGGCCATACTGAATGGAAAGCACCAGAGTCTATCCCTGCTACGACAAAAACTGCATTTAAGAAAGCGCCGGGCCGCACGGACTACCAACGTGGCATCTACACGCTAGAAGATGGCAAATTTGTCGTTGAAACTACTGGCAACCAAAGTTCTGGTGCCTTCCGCTCAATGAGTTTGGCAAACTGCTTTGTGGTGTTGGAACGAGAGCGTGGCCGCGTGGAAGTTGGCGAAACAGTTCAAATCCAACTGTTTAACTCAACGTTATACTAGGAACGTGCCGTGGATATTCTTTCCGATCATGAGATGCTGCGCTATAACCGCCAGATCATTCTTCGCCAGTTCGATTTCGAAGGGCAAGAAGCGCTCAAACAAAGCTCCGTGCTTATTTTGGGTGCGGGCGGTTTAGGCTGTGCTTCTAGCCAATACCTAGCCACAGCAGGTGTCGGCCGTATTACGCTCATCGATGACGACATTGTAGAGCTCTCTAATTTGCAGCGCCAAGTATTACACCACGACACAGATATCGGCCGCAAAAAAGTGGATTCTGCCGCCGATGCGCTACGAGAACTTAACCCCCACGTCGAGGTAAACACCGTTGCCAAACGTCTCGATGATGCTCAACTTCAAGCTTTGATTGAACAACACACTGTGGTAGTTGATGCGTCTGATAACGTCGACACTCGTAACCAACTGAACCGCCTCTGCTTTGCAACGAAAACCCCACTTATCTCTGGTGCGGCAATTCGTATGGAAGGTCAAGTGAGCGTGTTTACGTACGACGATCCAACTCAACCTTGTTACCAGTGCTTGAGTGCACTATTTGGTAGCGGTGCACTAAGCTGCGTTGAAGCGGGTGTAATGGCACCAGTGGTCGGGATTGTGGGCGCCGTACAAGCGATGGAAACCATCAAGGTGATCGCAAATTACGGCCAGCCAAAGAAAGGGAAAATCCTTATTCTCGATGCACTCAGCATGTCGTGGCGAGAAATGAACTTGATGAAAATGCCGACCTGCCCTGTTTGTGGGTAAGTAACGTATTCGCTCCCGTATCAATCGGTTCTCAAAAAGCTCAACGCAACGTTGGGCTTTTTTCTTATTCTGAGATTCAAAATTAAAACCTCGAATTTCTAGTTGTCAATGTCCATCAAAAACAGCCACTTAAGAATTGGCACGCTCCTTTCATTGCATATAAAACAAATCAATGAGAGGGCGAATCATGAAAAGGACATCACTAATACTCGGATCACTGTTCGTAAGCGCTTATGCGAATGCGGCACCTTTCGACACTTGTCCGAGCAAAGCGTATTTATTCCAATCGACCCCCGTTCAAGTTTATGGCGTCAATCTGGTTACAGGTTCCACCACTTTATTAGCTGATGATGTGGGTTTGGCATCAGGGATCAATGCCGTCGGGTTCGACTTCACCGACAGATACATTTATGGCTACGATACCACCAACTTGAAAATCGTCCGTTTAGGGAAAGACTTTCAAGCAGAAACACTGAATGTCGCTGGTTTGCCTAGCCATACGTTTTTTGTTGGCGATGTTTATAATCACGTTTACTACTTATATCGCAAAGGAAAAGGATTATTTTCCATTGATTTATCACCGTTAGATACCGATCCAAATGCGACGCTAACACTTACGCAAATTACCGCGACCGCAAACGTCAACTTGACAGATTTTGCCTTTCATCCTGGCGACGGTTCGCTTTACGGAATCGACAACAACTCCGGCATTCTCTACAAATTCAATACTGCAAACGGCCAAGCCACTATGATTGGAGATACGGGCGAAACCGGTACCTTTGGTGCAGGCTATTTTGACGTCAACGGCAATTACTACGTTTCCCGCAATCAAGACGGAAAAATCTACCGTATTAATTTGTCAGCGGACAACGCTTCAAACATCAACGCTGGCATTGTCCCAGCGGTTGAGTTTGTCTCGAACGGCCCGAGTTCAAGCCAAAATGACGGTGCACGCTGCGCCAACGCGCCAGTTATAGATGAAGATGACCCAATCGATTTTGGCGATGCTCCAGACAGTTACCACACGCTTCTTTCCTCCAACGGCCCACGACACGAAATCGATGGTGTGACATGGCTTGGTGTCATTGCGCCTGATGGCGATCCTGACGGACAAATCGCGCCTTCTGGCGACAACAAAATTGGTACCGCTGACGAAGAAGGTGTTGGCTTTGTTGCGGCACTCGATCCAGGTTTGAGTTCACTGGTGAATGTAACGGCGTCTACTTCTGGCTACTTGTCTGCTTGGTTTGACTGGAACCGAGACGGTGATTTCGCAGATGAAGGTGAACAAGTATTTACAGACCAGTTACTCGCAGCAGGAAACAACACACTTCCATTTATCGTCTCTGAATTGGCAACCGCAGGACCAAGTTGGAGCCGATTCCGCTTTAGTCAACAAACGGGGCTCAAATACGATGGAGGCTCAACCTCCGGCGAAGTAGAAGATCATCCAATCACTATCACCGAAAATGGCGTATCTGTTCAGCATTTCCCAAGTGCAGAAGGCTACGCAACGGTAGCGTTTGAGGATAACTGGCCATACACCGTAGACTACGACATGAACGACGTCGTCATTCAGTTCCGAATCACAGAAACGCGTACAGAAGGTGTGGTCGAGAACATTCAAATCACCGGTGACCTCGCCGCTTACGGTGCAGGATACAAAAATGGCTTTGCTATTCGTTTACCGGGCGTAGCAAAAACAAGTATTGAGAATGGCTTAACTACCCTGTCGTTTAACGGCGTTCAACAAGCAAGCAATGGATTGGAAACTATCTCGGAAGAGGCCATTTTCATCATTAGCGATGATCTCAGCCAATACACGCAAAGCAATTGTACCTACTTCCGAACTCAATCAGGATGTGATGACAACGTTGCTTTCTCTTTTACGTTGACGGTTTACTTTAAGGAAGGCTCCGACCGCTCTGGCTTACAAGCTATGCCTTACGACCCATTTATCTTTGCAACACCAAATACGTACCACGGTGACGGTATCACCTTCCAGCCAGGCCGAAAATGGGAAGTACACCTACCGGATCAAGCGCCAACCGAGCAGTTTGATGATACCAACTTATATGGACTCGGGGTTGATGCAAGTGATCCTGTACAAGGTACGTACTTCAAAACCAGCAACAACCTACCTTGGGCTCTGCTGATTATTGAGGGCTGGGAGTGGCCATTGGAAAACGTAGACTTGGTTGACGCGTATCCACAATTTGCCACTTACGCTGAATCAGCCAGCAGTCAAAATGCTAACTGGCATGCCTCACCAAAAGCAAACAAATGCTACATTCCA
>JABXIW010000313.1 GCA_013372875.1 Gammaproteobacteria bacterium
CTTGGTTAAACCGTATGTTGCTTCCTGATACTGTAGGTACGGGCGGTGACTCGCATACGCGTTTCCCATTGGGTATTTCTTTCCCAGCAGGTTCTGGTTTAGTTGCTTTCGCAGCGGCAACAGGTGTTATGCCACTGGATATGCCGGAGTCAGTTTTAGTACGCTTTACTGGTGAAATGCAGCCAGGTATCACGCTACGTGATCTGGTTCATGCGATCCCTTATCAAGCAATTAAAGATGGTCATTTAACCGTTGAAAAATCAGGTAAGAAAAACATTTTCTCAGGCCGTATTTTAGAAATTGAAGGCCTTGAGCACTTAACTGCAGAGCAGGCGTTTGAGCTTTCTGATGCTTCTGCTGAGCGTTCAGCTGCAGGTTGTACTATCAGCTTGAGTGAAGAGTCAGTTTCTGAATATCTGCAATCGAACATTGTGTTATTAAAGTGGATGATTGCTAATGGCTATGGCGACGAGCGTACCATTGGTCGTCGTATTTCGAAGATGGAAGAGTGGTTGGCAAACCCAAGTTTGATGAAAGCCGATGCGGATGCTGAATATACTGCGGTTATAGAAATCAATATGAGCGAGTTAAAAGAGCCTGTATTGTGTGCGCCAAACGATCCTGATGATGCACGTTTATTGTCTGAAGTGGCTGGCGACAAAATTGATGAGGTTTTCATTGGCTCTTGTATGACTAACATTGGTCACTTCCGCGCGGCCTCTAAATTATTGGAGTCAGTTGAAGCGGGAACTTTAGAAACGCGTTTATGGATTGCTCCGCCAACCAAGATGGATGAGCATCAATTGATGGAAGAAGGCCACTATAATATCTTTGGTCGTTCAGGTGCGCGTCTAGAAATGCCGGGCTGTTCATTGTGTATGGGTAACCAGGCACGTGTTGCACCGAAATCAACTGTAGTTTCAACTTCGACTCGAAACTTCCCGAACCGTTTAGGCCAAGGTGCTAATGTGTATTTGGCTTCAGCGGAGCTAGCAGCGATTGCAGCGATTATGGGTAAATTACCGACGGTTGAAGAGTACCTATCAGTTGCTAAGAAAATTGATTCGATGGCCGATGATATTTACGTTTATATGAATTTCCACCAAATGGAAGAGTATAAGCAAAAGGCTAATCAGGTAACGATTCCTGTTGAAAATAAAGTTACAGTTGGCGCTTAATAACATTTAAGTGTTTGACCAGAACTGAGAGCCCATAGCTTGTAAAAGTTATGGGCTTTTTTATGAACAAAAGAAAGCAAAGGATCAAAAACAATGACTCTAATTTACACACCAATCTACGCGGCGATATTAGCCGTACTTATCATTATTCTTTCGGTTCGTGTTGCTCTGACCCGACGCAAATTACGAATTGGAGTTGGAGATAAGGGAGATCGCCAGATGCTTCAAGTGATCAGAGTTCATGGTAACGCCATTGAGTACATTCCATTGAGTTTGCTGTTGATGGCTTTTGCAGAGTTAAATGGAGCGAGCTTTTATTTGCTTAATGGTTGCGGCATAGCTTTGGTGATAGGACGATTGCTTCATGCTAGTGGGCTAAGTAAAAATATTGGTATTAGTTTTGGTAGAACTTACGGTACTAGCTTAACCTGGTTAACCATTTTATTTTTAGCAATTTATTTAATCTACAAAAGTGTTGCACACTTAATGACTTAGACGATCGATTTTTTATCGAGCAATTTGTTTTGAATAGGTGCTTGTTGGCTTGAATAAATATTCAAAACTTCGTTGGCGGTTATCGGCTTACTAAAATAATAGCCTTGATAGTATTTGCAGCCTATGGAATTTAAGTATTCAACATGGGCTCTCTCTTCGATGCCCTCGGCAAGGACAGAAAGGCCTAGATCATCGGACATATTAACAATGGTTTTAACAATCGCCTGACTGCCGCGATCTTTTTCAATGTCTTTAATAAATGATCGATCAATCTTGAGTTTGTCCAAAGGTAGTTGATTGATGTAACTCAAAGATGAGTAACCAGTCCCAAAATCGTCAATGGACAGTTTAACTCCAAGTTTTTTCAACGCATTTAGTGTTGCAAGAGAGTCTTTAATATCTTGCAATAAAACGGTTTCCGTTATCTCAAATTCAACCTGGTTGGGGTTAATATCATACTGTTGGATAAGGCTTTTAACCAAAGATACTAAATTTGGATCTTTGATTTGAACCACGGATAAATTGATCCCTAGGAATGCATCCTCAAGTGAAGTGGATTGCCATTTCTTCAATTGACGGAAGGACTGCTCAATTACCCAGTAGCCAATTGGTAAAATTAAATTATTTTCTTCTGCCGCTGGAATAAAATCATTTGGATAGATGATCCCATGTTTTGAATGATTCCAGCGTAGTAGAGCTTCAAATCCTATAGGGGATACTGACGAAATATGAAATTGCGGTTGATAATAAAGTTCAAACTCATTGTTTTCAATCGCATTTTTCAGCTCATTACTGATTAGGTGCTTTTGGAAAACCGCAGTTTCCATTTCACTGGTAAATCGCACAATAGAACTTTTATCATTCCGCTTTGCATGGCGCATAGCCGTTTCGGCGCGAGGGATAATGTTAGTGTGGCTTTTGCCATCGGCAGGATAAACTACAATGCCGATACTGGCAGTTACATGAATTCTGCTGCCCTTTATGTTGATAGGGCGATTAATGGCTTCTTGAACCATTTTAGCCACTTTAAAGGCTTTGTTATTACCATCATTAGTGGTTTCAGATAATTCGTGTAAAAGAACAACGAAGGTATCCGAACTTAATCGAGCTACCGTATCACCCACCTTGATTAAGCTCGATATTCTTTCGGCTAGCTCTTGCAGCAGCTGATCGCCAATTTGCGCCCCATGTTTATGGTTGATGGTTTTAAAGTCATCCAAGTCAATTAACAAGACAGCGCCACTGTATCCTTGACGAACAGATAAAGCTAACGATTGTTTGAGTCGATCGTTTAATAAAATTCGGTTTGGCAATTGAGTCAATGGATCATGATAAGACATATGCTCAATTTGCTTCTCATAATTTTTTGAAGCTGTGACATCCACTCCAACCGCCACCACCGACGGCTTTTCTGTAGAGCTGCTAACAAAGGGAACTTTAATTAAATTGAAATGAACTTCATCGCCATGTGCGTTGATGGTTTTAAATTCACTCCTATGAATCCCATCACCATGCTCTAGTAAAGCGGTATCGCCTTCGAATAGGGTAGTAGAAGCACCGTATTTTTCGATTAATCTCGATTTTGGGAGCAAGTCGTAATCATCAAGTTTTAGGCCAAAAAATTCTGCAGCGTAACGATTCATCAAAAAGATATTGCCTTCGTCATTGGCGGCATAAATAAAATGAGGAATTAAATCAATGATTTGGCGAGTTTGTTCACTTTGACGGATCAAACTGGCAGTCTGCCTTTTAATTTGTTGTCGTAAAATATAGGTGATAAGAGCGCTAATAGCTAACAAGCCACTAATAATTAAGAGCGCCGTTGATAGCCATTTTGGCGCAATATTATTATGTTCTTCGGTTAACCACTTTTCATGCGCAGCATAGTAAGGTGACGAAGTGTCGTCCTTCCATAAAACAATATACTGATCGATGATGCTTAATATTTCGGTGCTTTTTCCTTTGGGAACTGCAAAGAGGGATTTTCTTGGGTTATAAATAACCGTTGTTGGCACTATATCGTAATTTGACAAATAATCATGTCCTACCCAGTTTCCTGCTACGGTTCCATCAACTTCTTTGTTTTGTAGCATCCCAAAGGCTTGATTGAAATCGCCAACTTCAACGGTGTTGCATTGAACATCAAAGGTTTTACATAGCTCTTTAAAGCCTATGCCGTGAATTTCATTTTTTAAAATGGCAACTTTTTTGCCATCAAAATCCAATACACTCTGAAATAAATTGCTGCTATGGGTATAAACTTGTCCCCAGCCAGTAATGAAATTCTCTTCTGAATAGTTTAGGTATTGAGCTCTATCTTCGCGATAGGCGATGAAGGTCATTAGATCCAGTTCTTTGCGTTTGGATCTTTCTAAGAGATTTGCCCAAGTATCTCTAACCCATTCCACTTGCCAGTTTTCACGTTCGGCAATGGCGGTAATAAAGTCGATTACAAAGCCTTTCGGCTCTTCGTTATCTTCTAGAATTATCATGGGTGGCGATTGAAAAACGCCAACTTTTATTTTTTTTACAACTTGTGGTTTGTTTGCGACAGGATGGTTAGCCGACAAGGATGGCACTGACATTAGGATGCCAAGAGATAAAAGCGCCAGTGTAATTTGTCTAATTAGAGCCATGCTATCAGGTTACGGTGATTTCCACTTTAAAACAAGTCATTAACTTGTTGATTTTAAAAAATATTACAAATAAAAAAGGGGCTAAAATTAGCCCCTTCCTTGGTATAAATGGATACTATCTGATAATGGTCATTTCATCAATCAAATTATCAGCACCATCCACATATTCCATTACCCATAGCATATAGGCACTAGAAACGTGAATTCCGCGCTTCAATTTTTGATCATAGTCCCAATCTCCAATAATTGATTCATAATTACCATCGAAAACTAACCCTACAAACTCAGCTTTGTCATTCAAAGTCGAAGAACCTGAGTTACCGCCAGTAATATCAACTGTAGTCAGGTAATTTACTTGAACGCTGTCTAAGGCTTTATCATGGTATTTACCGTATTGTTTTGCCTTGATTAGCTTGTTTTGTGAATCTGGAGAGTTAAATGGCTCTTCACCCGTATGCTTTGCTAATAGACCTTCTAGCGTCGTAAAAGGAACAGAGTAAGTGCCATCATTTGGAGAATAACCTTTAACGTTACCGTAAGTGATGCGCAAAGTACTGTTAGCATCCGCATAAATAGGCTTGTTTAAATGACCATAATAATCAATCATGGCTGCCATATACTTAGGACGCAGCTGTTGGAACTGACCTGAAATTTGCTTTTCTTCTAATTCACGCTGATAGTTTTCATCGTAGGTCGCTACTGCTAATTTGATAAAAGGATCATCCGAGTTCTTAAAGTCTTCAACCGACTTAGTCATCCAGTCTAATCGAGCTTCCTGATCTGTTAGCTTGGT
The DNA here is from genome assembly GCA_013372875.1 of Gammaproteobacteria bacterium. The sequence continues at coordinate 5,103 of JABXIW010000313.1, forward strand.
ATTAGCGAACATGGTCTCGATGGTTTTAGCAAAAGCAGCCTCATCAAATTTTTCACTAACGCCCATGGCTTTATCAAAGCTCTTAACGCGTTGATCCATTGGTAAGGTGGCATATTGGGCGACAAAATACTTGTATAGCTCTTTAGCTACTTTGGCATCCCAGCGGCGGTTAAAGCGCTTTAAACCTTCTTCAAAACGAGTCATATCGCGCTCTTGATAGCCTGGCTCACGTTCGGCGTCTGGCTTCTGCTTTTCTAAAGCTAAACGATATAAACGAGCGGCAGTAGAGCTTAGCGCATCGCGGCCCATTGCCCATAGCTTCATCTCGGTTTCTTGTTTTTTCTGATTTTCCTCGATTAATGCATTTAGAGCGTCGATTGAGTCGCGGTGTTTTTTGCTCATTTCGCGATCAGTATCTAACCAGTTGGCTAAACTCGACTCTAGTTTAGTTTTGCGCTGTAAAAAGTCACCTTTACCATAACTTTCGATCATGCTGCCCCAGTTTTTCTCAACATTGTTAAGGCTCGCCAGTGTCGAAGCGTATTTAACACGTGCATCAGAACCTTCTGGTGCGTTTTGTTCGATAATGTCGATATAGTCATGTACTAACTTGCGGAAAGTTGGGTAGTACCACTCGAATTGATTTTGAACTTCAACGCTAGTGCGATAGCGATTGGTGCTGCCAGGATAGCCAGCAATCATCACGAAATCACCATCTTCAACACCTTGTGCATTTACTTTTAAGAAATGCTTTGGCTGGTATGGCACATTGTCTTCAGAATATTCAACTGGTTTACCATCTTTGCTGACATAAGCGCGGTAGAAAGAAAAATCACCAGTGTGACGTGGCCACATCCAGTTATCAATGTCGCCGCCGTATTTACCAATTGCACCTGCGGGTGCGTATACTAAGCGGACATCTTTGATTTCCATTTGCTTAATCAAGAAATATTCCAAACCACCGTGGAAAGCGCTCACACGACAACGGTAGCCAACTTCCGATTCACAGTCAGCAATCAAGGCTTTACGATTTTTTTCAATGGCTTTATAGCGATCAATACCGCTTAAATCAGCCGCTAAATCCCCAATAACTTTATTGGTGACATCACTAACTTGTTCGGTGACATAAACGCGGCTACCTGGAGCAGCTTTTAATTCTTCTTTAAAAGACTTAGCTAAAAAGCCTTTTTCAATCAAGTTATCTTCAGCTGTAGAGTTAAATTGGATGCTGCCATAAGTACAATGGTGGTTAGTCGCAACTAAACCTTGCGGTGATAAAAACGCCGCTGAACAGCCGCCAAGACTTACGATAGCACCCATAGGGAACTCAGTTAAGTCCGTCAAATCTTTAGGATTTAATTTCAAGCCAGCTGCTTTAAGCTCTTTTTTCAGGCTTGGTAATTGGTGTGGCTGCCACATACCTTCATCAGCAGTTACCGCAAAAGCTGCCGTTGAAAGTGCAGCGCCTAGTAATAGTTTCTTCATAGTATTTCTCTTAGTATTCCCCTAGTAAAACACGCCTACATCTTAATCAACTGGCGGCTAATTAATAGCTTTATCGCATGTGAAAGTGTAAGCGTTTATTAAAATTATAGATTTATTATAAAAAAGCCAGCGCAGGGCTGGCTATGTAAGCTATTGAAAATATTATACTTTCATTTCTGGAACTTGATCAGGAATGATTAGATCTGCCTCGGTCAATGCTTGAATTTCTTCAACCGATACACCTGGAGCTCTTTCTAATAAGTGGAAAGCGCCATCTTTGATTTCCATAAAGGCCAATTCGGTAATAACTCGTTTAATGCAGTTAGCACCTGTTAATGGCAATGTACATTCTTTTAAAATTTTAGAAACGCCGTGCTTATTAGCGTGAGTCATGGTCACAATGATATTTTCAGCGCCAGCTACTAGATCCATAGCACCGCCCATACCTTTGACTAACTTTCCAGGGATCATCCAAGAAGCGATATTGCCTTGCTGATCTACCTCAAAAGCGCCTAATACAGTTAAATCAACATGACCACCACGGATCATGGCAAAGCTTTCCGCTGAAGAGAAATATGCTGCGCCAGTAACTGCGGTTACGGTTTGTTTACCCGCATTGATTAAATCTGGATCGATGGTTTCTTCGGTTGGGAATTCACCCATGCCCAATAAACCATTTTCTGACTGTAACATCACTTCCATGCCTTCAGGAATATAATTAGCAACTAGGGTAGGGATGCCAATACCTAAGTTGACGTAGTAACCGTCTTGAATTTCTTGCGCCACTCGCATGGCGATTTGATCACGTGTTAATGCCATTGTGCGCTCCTTATGCTTGCTCTGTTGGTTTAATGGTTCTTTGTTCAATACGTTTTTCAAATTCACCCTTGATCACGCGTTGTACGTAAATACCTGGAGTATGGATATAGTTTGGATCCAACTCACCAGCTTCAACAATTTCTTCTACTTCAACCACGGTGATTTTACCGGCGGTTGCCATCATAGGATTGAAGTTCATAGCCGTTTTACGGAAAACCAAGTTACCCATAGTGTCTGCTTTCCATGCTTTAACCAGTGCAAAGTCAGCAGTTAATGATGGCTCTAACACATAGTTGCGACCATCAATTTCACGAGTTTCTTTGTCGTCCGCTACTTGAGTGCCGTAACCTGTGGCTGTAAAGAATGCAGGGATGCCCGCGCCACCAGCACGAATTTTTTCAGCTAAAGTACCTTGTGGTGTAAGGATTACTTCCATCTCACCAGAAAGTAACAGCTTTTCGAATAGTTCGTTCTCACCAACGTATGAACCAATCATGGTTGAGATTTGACGCTTTTCTAGCCATTTACCTAAACCAAAACCGTCAACCCCTGCGTTGTTAGAAATAGCGGTAAGGCCAGTGCAGCCAAGTTTGTTGACTTGCTCAATCAAGCCTTCTGGAATACCACAAAGGCCAAAGCCACCGACCATAACGGTCATATTGTCTGTAAAGCCCGCTAAGGCTTCTTCGTAACTCGTTACGACTTTATTAAAACCTGACATTTTCAGTCCTCGTCATAGTTATGATTTTTTGTAAACTTAGCAAGTAAGAAGCCCAATAGCAGAGCCATAACTACCAATACTAAGCTTCTAATTATTCTACTCGTTAGCTCGTAATCTTTTAGTGGAACAAAAAAACAGAAAACAAATAACCCAGTACTAATTAAGGTTATCCATAAGTATTTAAGCTTGATTCTATCTGCTTCTTTACTAAAAAAACTCTTTAATACAAATGTTGCGATAAGAATTATTAAACCACCATTTAAGAAAAAGCTATCCATTTCTTAGTTTTGTACCTTCGAAGCTCTTTTCGAAAGTAGGGCATTCGCAGCATTCGACACAGGCTTTCTGCCTAAAGCATCAGATATAAAGACGCCTGCATTGACTAATTTGTCCAAGTCTATACCTGTTTCGATACCTAAGCCATTGAGCATATAAACCACATCTTCTGTGGCTACATTGCCAGTTGCCCCTGGAGCATAAGGACAGCCACCAATGCCAGCCACCGACGAATCAATGGTTGATACGCCTAGCTCTAAGCAAGCATATAAATTAGCTAGTGCTTGGCCATAGGTATCATGGAAGTGGCAAGCTAAATGATTGATAGGCACATATTTAGCGACTTCTTTAATCATGGCTTGCGCTTTGGCTGGTGTGCCAGTGCCGATAGTATCGCCTAGGGAAACTTCATAACAGCCTAAGTCATATAAAGCTTTAGCTACTTCAGCAACTTTTTCTGGCGCTATATCGCCTTCGAAAGGACAACCGAGTACACAAGATACGTAACCACGTACCAAAACATTGTTTTCTTTAGCGGCTTCTAGAACAGGCTTAAAGCGTTCGATCGATTCTGCAATCGAGCAGTTAATATTCTTCTGTGAAAAACTTTCCGAAGCTGCGGCAAAAACGGCTACTTCTTTGGCGCCGCCTGCTAAAGCACCTTCAAAGCCTTTTAGGTTTGGCGTTAGCACAGGAAACATCACATCATCATTAATTAAGTCTTTCAAACCTAGCATGATCTCATGATGATCGGCCATCTGCGGTACCCACTTAGGAGATACAAAAGCAGTAGCTTCAATATGTTTCTCGCCAGCCTCCATCAGTCGCTTAATCAGCTCTAACTTTACTTCGGTTGAAACTGGCTGTTTTTCATTTTGCAAACCATCTCTTGGCCCCATCTCCACGATTTTGACATGGGTTGGCAAGATAGGTTTTTCTGAAACCATGACCATAGCGATTACTCCGCAGCCTCTAAAGATAGCAATTCTGCGCCATCTTC
>JABXIW010000034.1 GCA_013372875.1 Gammaproteobacteria bacterium
GCCAGTAGTTCAAGAAGAAGCAGTTGAAGAAGTGGTAGAAACACGTCCATCTACTCGTATCGTTGAGCACGTGTACCCAGCTCAAACAGCAACAGTACAATTCGGCCTAGAAAGCGCAGAAGTGAAAGATGCATCAGCACTTTCTGGTACAGTTGATCTAATGAACACTTACCCACAAGCTAAAGTTGAGATCACTGGTTACAGTGACACAACGGGTTCTGCTCAGTACAACCAACAGCTAACTGAAAAACGTGCTAAAGCGGTTGCTAATGAATTCGAAGCGAAAGGTATCGCTGCTGACCGTATGACAGTTAAAGGCATGGGGGAAGCAAACCCAGTTGCTAGCAACGAAACTCGTCAAGGTCGCGAAGCGAACCGTCGTGTGGAAGTAGTTGTTCCTGCGTTTGAATACCAAACGACTGAACAAGCTCAATAATTTGTTGCTATAGCCAACAAAGCAAAAAGCCAGCGTTTATCGCTGGCTTTTTTGATCTTGTCTTCAAACTTATGCTTGGATGGAACCGAGACGGTTGTTGGGCTGTATATTGAAATGACGGCGGCGGCGTGCGCTTTGCTTGTTGTTCATCATTCTGTCATCACAGATTCATAATATCGATGCTCCGTTTAGTAGGAGAGCATGATGCAAAACCTCCCACCACTTAATGCCCTGAAAGCCTTTGAAGCAACAGCCCGTTTGCGAAGCTTTACAAAAGCTGCAAAAGAGCTAAATGTCACTCGCGCGGCGGTTAGCCAGCAAGTTAAATCGTTGGAACTTCAGTTAGACGCGATACTTTTTGAGCGCAATGGTGCGCAGCTTTTATTAACGCAAGCTGCCCAAGCTTACTTACCTGTTGTTAGCCAGACTTTGCAGATGCTATCTGTAGCAACTCAACACCTTTTTGCTCGCCAGAAAAATACTCAACTGACGCTTCATGTCGCTCACAGCTTTTGTTCTCAATGGTTAATGCCGCGCTTGGCCGATTTTCATCGTCAGCACCCTGATGTCGTGGTAAAAATTTCAACGACCGCCAACACGGTACCGAATGCTAGCGCCATTGCGGATGTGGAGATCATCAACGGTTATGGAGATTGGCAATCAGAGCAGGCTGTTCAACTTACCCAAGAAAACTGGATAGTAGTGGCGAGCCCTGGTTTTTTAAATCTTAATTCGGTCATTCATCTTAACGATATCGCGCTAGCGCTAAAATTGTGCACGAGTGGATACCATGAGTCGTGGCAAGCTTGGCTGCGTTTTCAGGGCTATGAAGGCAAAGTGAGTAAACCTATCGCCGAGTTTGAACATTCCTTACTAGCCATTCAAGCGGCGGTGAATCAGTTAGGCATACTGCTTGTTAGGGACTTTTTAGTGGAGGATGAGCTACAACAAGGACTTTTGATTCCGATTGGTGGATGGTCCATGCCAAGCGCCAGCGCGCATCATATGGTGGTAAGGGAAAGCGATAAATCGCAAGTTGAGGCTTTTACTCATTGGGTCATGCAAAGTCTATAAGCTTAAAAGTCCAGCCTCTTCGAATAAGTGAAAATGGTTTCCTGCGATTGAGCTAGCAAAGTTGGAGGCTTTTTGGTCGGTAGTTAAAACAAGATTCGTTACTTAAGGTATAAAATGACGCTTGTTTCAATCGTCGCCCCAAATCTGATCGAACAAGGAAAAGTCATGGAAATGCTACAAGGTGGTCGGGATAATGCCATTTATCGTACTGGTGATCGCGTTAGTCGTCCGGCAAGCTCTTGGACGATGACCGTCCACCAGTTGTTAAATCACCTTCATTCCAATGGATTTACGCAATGCCCCAAAGTGATTGGGATTGAGGGTGGTAAAGAGTGGCTGAGCTTTGTAGAAGGAGATACCTTCAACTATCCACTGCAAGGTTCTATTGCTTCTGTTACTGCACTTTTATCCGCGGCCAAAATGTTGCGTAGAATGCATGATGCTTCAGAAGATTTTCTCATTTCACATCAAAGCGAAGTGTGTCATTGGATGTTACCTGATCGCGTCCCCCAAGAGGTGATCTGTCACGGGGATTTTATGCCATACAATGTTGCACTAAATGGTGAAACCGTGGTTGGTGTATTCGATTTTGATACCGCACATCCTGCTCCTCGTTTATGGGACGTTGCTTTTTCCATTTACGGTTGGGCTCCTTTTAAAACGGATGAAAATGACCGAATGGGCAACTTGGAACAGCAAATTCAACGCGCCAAGCTGTTTTGTGACGCGTATGGCTGCTCGAAATTAGAGCGAGAAAATCTGGTGGATGTGATGACGTTAAGGCTCACGGCTTTGGTTGATTACATGAGACTGATGGCAAGCTGCAGGGATGAGAGATTTCAAGCTAATTTGGAAGAGGAACATCACATCGCGTATTTGCAAGATATCGATTATCTGCGTCAACATCACCAAGCGATTACTTTGGGCATACTAAAAGAACGTTAGTTTGCAATCACGTGTTTAATCTTATCAAATAACCATAGATTTAATGGTGCGTGTTGCTGTGAACGCCGACAACTCATCACGTAGCTGACATTCAATTCTAAGCGGTTCGGTAGTGCGATACTTCTGCATCCCTGCGGGACATGGTCACTCATCGTGATACCGAAATGATCGGTTTGAAGGATGATTTTGTGGATCATCGCTGGGTGTTCTATTTCCACTTTTGGCGATGCATTAAAGCCAATGTTCTTCAAGCGTTCCAACAGAGGGTATCGGTAGTCATTCCATCCTGGTGTTTTGAAGAGTAAAAAGGGGTAGAGCTGCAAGTCATCAAAATCTTGCGCTGGATGCTCTTTGCGAACAAAAAAGACGGCCTTTCCTTTTCCCAACTCTTTTTGTGCGACCGATTGAGGTAAGTCCTCATCAAAGTAGTGGATTGCGACTGCATTTTCTCCATCTATTAAACGGTTTTTAGCTTCGTTTCCCCAGCGCAGAAACGAAAATTTGGCTCGAGGTGCTTGTTTTAGCAGGCTCAGGTAAAGCTCATCGCCGAAGTAATCCCAAAATAGCGTGTTGGCATAAATCGACAGTTGCCCATCAAAGCTCTCTGGGGAAAAGTTTTGCGGCTTAATGGAGTCCACACTCATCAGAATCTGTTCGAAGTGTGCCATGTTTGTTTCGACAAACGTCGTCGGCTCAAAGCCATGTTTTGTTTGCACAAACAGAGGATCATCGAACTGGGTTTTCATCTTGGTGAGGTTTTTACTGATGGCTCCGGATGTTTTTCCTAACGACTCTGCGACTAACCGAACATTGCGCAGCTCATACATGCGCTTCAGCACAAGAATGTTTTGAATATCCAGATTAATCGCCATTCTTTACTCCAACAATTCGGCTCGCTTCACATCATAGCGTTGAGCTGATCATCCAAAGACAGCAAACGGTCAATTTTCTTGAGGCATCTATCGGAGGTGAAGAAAGGGGATTTCCATTTGGTAAATCAGGAGTTTCCTCGTCTCATCCCCTTTGCGTTGATACAGTTTCTACATCGACACAGGTACAGACAATAACAGAGGTGATGTATGAAAAAACTAATCGCATTAGGCTTGATGGTTTGCTCAGCGAATGTGGCATTTGCTGCGGATGGTTCATACACAGGTACCATTGACATGACAATGAGTAATACGAACCAAGTGGATGTTGAACGCGCAAACTCGCAACTTACGTTGAAAGGCCGTAATGAAGCGATGTACGGTGGCGTGATGATTCAAACCGATGCATCTACCCAACCCATTGAACTTCGTGGCCGCCGCGATTAATCGGTCACGTTGTCATTACGAAAATGCCGCGATGAATTCGCGGCATTTTTGTTTGTTGATTGCGTATGTAATCAAGTGGCGGTGCGAAAGCGATTAGCTCTGTACCTCGACACCCGCTTCAATCTCGACAGGTTGCGCTTGTGCTTCGCTTTCTTTTGCTGCATCCAGCATTTTGCGAATAACAACAGATGCTGCCATAGCAATCGCCACCATCACAACCGCTAGTACAGTAAGCAATTGGAAGTAATCACCGTATACAGTTTGTACGATTTCTTGAGTGATCTCTTGGCCTTTTTCCATCGCAATCGACGTTGAGAAAGCGGCACCAACGATACCACTCAGTGCGATAGCAACGGAGAATAGACTAACCGAGAAGTTCTCGATGTGTTTTGGTGCTACAGACAGAATGAATGCTACTACCATTGAGCCAACGATAACTTCCGCAATGGCTTGGAAGAAGTGAATCGCCAAGAAGATTTCAGGCATGATCACCACATCTTCACCAACGGTTGTGACCGCAAACGTTAGGATGCCAAATGCAATTGCAGTGAGTACAAACGCCATCGCGATTTTAGTCGCTGTCGAAAGGTGAACGTCGCGTTTTTCAAGCATACCGAAGAAACCCGCAACAATAGGGCCACCAACCATACACCAAAGTGGGTTCATTGCCATTGCTGCTTCTGGCTCAAGTGGGATAAAGCCAAACAGTGAGCCTTTCAAAGTATTGATTGCCACCATGTTCATTGACGTCATCATTTGTCCGTAGTAGACGAAGAAACACGTAGTCAAGAAGGTCACAATGAGGATGGTGCCCATCTTCAATGACTCGGCTTTGCTGGCTTTCAGCATTAAAGAGACGAAGTAAAGAATCGCAGCGCCACCGATGGCATAAACGATGTTTTGACCAATATCCATGTTTGAGAACATGAAGAACACCAACGCGATCATGGCGACGGAAATCAGTGCGAAGAATACCCAGTTTTTCAAGCTTACCGCTTTTTGGTCAAGTTCAGCGGCTACACCAGTTAGGCCCTTTCTGAACATCAATAACATCACAAGCGCAGCGCCTGCCATGACGGCAGAGATGGTAAAGCCGCCGTTAAAGCCAATTACCAGCACGATCATCGGGAACAGGTACTGGCCTAAAAAAGCGCCGACATTGTTCACGGAATAGTTGATTGGGTAACCTTTTTCGAAATCTTCTTGTGATTTAAAAGTGCGTTTGTAAAGACTTGGGTAAGAAGGCGACATCAAACCACGGCCGTAGCTTGCTAGAGCGATACCACACATCGATAAAGGAACGTTTGTCGCCGAAGCACCAAGTACCAGCAAAACGTAACCCGCAGCGAACGCCAGAAAGGCGATGGACAGAGAGCGGTAAGCTCCTAAAAACTTATCCGCAATAAATCCGCCAGCGATGGCAAACAATGGCCCAATGGCAGAAAAAGCGCCCACGATCATCATCGTATCAGCTTCGTTGTAATTTAGATCTTCTAGAAAAAAGCGAGTTAAGCTCACTAACACGCCATAAAATGATAA
>JABXIW010000041.1 GCA_013372875.1 Gammaproteobacteria bacterium
ATTTGTACCATGACAGGTCTAGCCCTGATCCTAACTGGCGCTTGGCAAAGTGACTTGTCAGGTGCCGCGATGACAACACATGCCTTTGCTGTTGGTCTCAACGCAGAAACATTTGGCCCAATGCTGGTGTCTATCGGTCTGATGTTCTTTGCGTTTACAACGATCCTTGGTTGGAACTACTACGGTGAGCGTTGTGTGGTGTTCCTAATGGGCACAAAAGCGGTTCTGCCTTACAAGATTATCTTCCTTGCTCTAGTGGCTTCAGGCGCGTTCCTGCATCTAGACATGATTTGGATTCTGGCAGATATCGTAAATGGCTTGATGGCGATCCCTAACCTTATTGGTTTGATTGCGCTTCGTCATGTTGTACTAGCAGAAACTAAATTGTTCTTTAACCCTTCAGTTCAATCTGATGATCTTGATGCGGTAAAAGCATAGCTCTACAAAGAACCGTTAAGCCTGCACTTAAACGAGTTAGAAACCTTAAAACACAAAGCCCGCTCATGTTTAGCGGGCTTTATTTTTATCTAGATTCAGATGACAGCGTTAATCACGTAACCACTGATGTTCAACCTTCTCTCCACGCTGTTCAAAAAACTTAGCGTTTTGCTGTTTGAACTGATCAACTTTAATATCCGCGATTGGCCAATGGGCAAAATCTTCCGTAATGAAAGACTGATCAACGCCAAATTCTAGCGAATCTAAATGCTTACCTATGTAACGGTAAAAATAACTCTGTCCGACGCTATCACACACCATTGGCACATGCGCCATTCGCTGGCGATTCACTGATACGGATGCCCAAGTTGTGGCGTTCGGTTTGCAAGTTTTCTCCTGCACAACATCGATTTCAAACTTGTTGTCTAACGTCGTAGATACAAAAACGACGATCGCATCGTCAAGGTAAACTCGTCTTAACAAGAGCTGTTTGGTGTCGTGCGTTCGCGCCTTTTGGATACCATTAGAAAACGGCTCAAAGTGCGCCCAGTGCCACCCCCACTCCATCCCCCGAGGTGAAAACTTGATTTGTGGTAATGTCATCCAAGCAACAGCACTCGCAAACCCCAACAAAAACAGCGTCAGCATTAAAGCAAGTCGGTATAAATTGCGCATTTAAAGTGGTTCTTCAATCAGTAACTTAATTCCTAGCGCAACAAGCACAGCACCTGTTACTCCTTCCATCCATTTCATAAAGCTGGCATTTTTGAGCAAGTTCTTTGCTGAGTTTAAAGCCCCCGCCAAGCCACATTGCCAAACCATTGCGATAACAAAATGGATAGCGGCCATCGTCATAGATTGCAACAATGGTGAGCCTTCCGGATTAACGAATTGCGGTAAAAATGCCAAGTAAAACACTGCCGTTTTTGGGTTTAGTACATTTGAGAGAAAGCCCTCTCTAAACGAACGTTTTCCACTGTATACCTGCTGAATTTGTTCAGCGACAGTAATGCCTCCGCCCGATGCCATTAGCGCTTTCAAACTGCTGATACCAAGCCAAATGAGGTACGCGGCACCAATCATTTTAACGATTTGGAATAGCTCTGCGGATTGTGCAAGGATGGCAGAAATGCCCACGGCAGAGAAAAACGCATGTACAAACAAGCCAAAACAAATGCCTAAACTTGTTGTACACCCATCTTTTAAGCCCGAACGACTTGTATTACGAAGAACTAATGCGGTATCCAGCCCCGGCGTCAGCGTTAAAATCGTGATAGCGATAAGAAACGCTTCAAAATTTAGTATGTCCATATTGTTGTGATAATTAATGGGTAATGCGTCATCAATACCGCCAATCAACTCGATTCGCAAGCTTCTTTTTTAAGAGCGCTATACAACCGGATGAATTTGTGGACAATGAGACGTCATTAAATGTTAATTATTAGTAAATTAACTTCAGTTGCTTAGCGCGACTTGAAGTGAAGGACCCTTTTCGGGTGTTTAGGGAAAGAACAAAAACAAGAGTAGTCACAATGAATGCATTTACAAAACTCGTCGAACATTCAAAAAAAGTCGCCAACTTTGGCCATTTATTAGAAATTGTAGGCTGGGATCAAGCTGCTGTGATGCCATCAGGCGGTGCTGAAGCACGCTCCAACGCAATGGCTGAACTTGAAGTACACATCCACTCGCTCATGACTCAGCCGCATCTTGAGGATCTATTTGCACAAGCAGAAGAAGAAACCCTCGCCACGCAAGAGCGAGCCATGTTACGTGAAATGAAACGCGAATGGCAGCTTGCAAACCTTCTTCCAGAATCATTAGTTCAAGCAAGTTCTCTTGCCGGTTCGAAGTGTGAGCACGCTTGGCGCACACAGCGTGCTAATAATGACTGGGCCGGTTTTGAGAAGAACTGGGCAGAAGTTGTAAAGCTATCCCAAGAAGAGGCTCAAATTCGTGCAGACGCAAATGGCACAACGCCATACGATGCGATGCTGAATGTTTACGAGCCAGGCACGACTTCGGCTTCTTTAGATACGCTGTTTTCTGACGTCAAAACATGGTTGCCTTCTTTAATTGACGAAGCAATTGAAAAGCAAAAATCAAATAACATTCTGCTTCCTAACGGCCATTACCCTGCTGAAAAACAAAAAGCACTGGGCTTGCAAGTGATGAAGCTGCTCCAGTTCGATTTCGAGCATGGTCGACTTGATGAGAGTGTCCATCCGTTCTGTGGCGGCGTTCCTACCGATGTGCGTATCACAACTCGTTACGATGAGAGTGAGTTTATGCAATCATTAATGGGAATCGTGCACGAAACTGGTCACGCTCGTTATGAACAAGGCTTACCTAAGGAATTGGCTGGCACACCAGCGGGTGAAGCGCGATCGATGGGCATTCATGAATCACAATCTCTATTCTTCGAGATGCAAATTGGCCGCAACAACGCCTTTATCGATCATCTTGCTCGCTTGGCTTCAAATCATTTCTCTGGCAACGAGTTCGCGAAAGACAATCTAGCGAAGATATACACGCGAGTAGAAAAAGGCTTCATCCGAGTTGATGCAGATGAACTGACCTACCCTGCGCACGTTATCCTTCGCTACGAAATTGAACGAGATCTCATGAACGGTGTGATTAAACACACTGACGTCCCTGAATTGTGGAACGAGAAAATGAAAGCGTATCTGGGTCTATCTACAGAGGGCAACTTCAAAAATGGTTGTATGCAAGACATCCATTGGACTGACGGCTCTTTTGGTTATTTCCCATCGTACACACTAGGAGCCATGTACGCGGCACAATTTATGGCAGCGATGAAGAAGACTATCGACGTTGATGGCGTAATTCAAAGTGGTGACCTTTCACCTATCTTTACTTGGCTATCAGACAATATTTGGAGCAAAGGCAGCTTGTTAACGACTGATGAGCTCGTAAAACAAGCAACAGGAGAAACGCTTAATGCTCAACACTTCCAAGCCCACTTAAAAAGTCGTTACCTATAACTGCTGAGCTTAGACTCAAGAAAGTCAATGCCCAAGGAACGCAGCTCCTTGGGCATTTTTCTTTTTAAATACTGATATCCATTGCAGGGACAAGTCTTGGTTTATACAAGCAGTCTTCACCTTCTGGCCTAGTTTTAAAACGTCGGTGGAGCCACATGTATTGGCTTGGGCTTGCCATGATAGATGTTTCAACAATTTTATTAACGAAAGCCGCAGCACTATCGGGATCGTCTTTTGGAAAACCATCCACTGGCGCATCAATCGTCAAGGTATAATGCCCATCTTCGCCTCTGACCATCGTAAATGGGACAATTGCGCAATTTGTATTATCGACTAGCAAGCTAGTGCCCGTTGTTGTACAGGCATTTTTAACCGCGAACAACGGAGCAAACGTCGAACGTCTGTTTCCGTAATCATGATCCGGCGCATACCAAACACGCTCGCCAGAGTTGAGTGCTTCAAGCATGGCTTTGACATTTTTACGATCGATCAACGTACGGTTAGAACGAGAACGACCTTTGTATTGGAAATAGTCGAAACACGGATTGTTGTTTGGTCGATAGACACCCGTCCCAGATTTTTGAATACCAAATGCGCGAGCACCTAATTCCAAGTTCATTGAATGGACGGCCAACATTAAGGCCCCCTTACCGGACTTTTCTAACGCTTCTAAATGCTCCATTCCTTTAATCGTAACGTGCTTACTGACTCTTTTATCTGACCAAAACCATGCCATCGCTGTTTCGAAGAGTGCAATACCGGAGTTGTCGATATTATCTTTTAAAATCGCCTCGCGTTGAGATTCGCCCATGTGAGGAAAACAAAGCTCAAGATTGCGCCGTATCGTCACTTGACGCTTTTTCATTATTCGCATGGCTAAACGACCAATACCGCGTCCTAGCGCTAATTGAACATTAAAAGGAAGAAGGCTCAATGAGTACATCACGCCGATGAGAATTAACGTACCCCAATAACGAGGTAAAAGAAATTTAGCCTTAAATTCAGGCTTTTTGTATTTATTCATATATGAAATGTCAGATGCGAGCATCTATAAGTGGGAGAAACAATGATAATAAAAAGCACTTTTATCATTGATAACGCTAATAACATAAATTAAAGCGCGCGGATTCTATGGTTCTTCGACACACTACACAATAAGAACTTTACAAGAATATGTTGGGCGTGCAAAAACACCAAAGACGAGCTCGGACATTAACATCAACTGATGAAATGAATCCACCCGCCTTTCATAAAGTTTGGATAAACATAACCGTGTATTTACAATACCTTGGATTGCGTATTACCCCCAAAGAGCGGCGATCAGAAAAATAGCCGCAAACAATCCAGCGATAACTAACATTAAGTATGATAGTTTGCCTGTTCCACCTTTTGGCGCTTGATTACAACACCCCATTTGTCTTCTCCTTAACGATTTTCGTTCCCTTTAACTTAGCGCTTACCCTTGGGTGAAGGTCAACCTGTGGCAGTTTGTTGTGTGTCTTTTTACTTTTTTCGCGCCAATGCACCAACGTAAACGTTTACATTGATTACAAATAAATCACTGAGTTTTCGGTTCATTTTTGGGTAAATACATACCATTTTTCGCTATATACCCGCCGTTTATAACAACCCTACAATACGCGCGTCTTACTTGTAGCACGCGGGTTTTCCAACCATGAATTCGTGGCTCGTTTATTAAAGGTATCGAATGAGCAATATCGCCAAGTCCGCCGTTAAACTCAGTGTTTTCTCGGTGATCATGATTACGGTTACATCCGTTGATAGCATCAGAAACATACCGGGTGCCGCCTTATTTGGTAGTCATGCCATCTCTTTCTTTTTACTTGCTGGTTTATGCTTTTTCGTTCCCACGGCTTTAGTGTGTGCCGAGCTAAGCACGACTTACCCTCAACAGGGTGGCGTCTATCTTTGGGGAAAAGAAACGATTGGACCTAACTTCGGCTTTGCAACCGTTTGGTATCAATATGCGGAAAATATCGTTTATTACCCGCCACTGATCTCTTTCATTGTCGCTACAGGTGCCTACCCATTTTTCCCTGAACTGGCGCAGAATAATATTTTCATGTTAATCATGATTAACGTGATTTTTTGGGCGCTAACATTGGTAAATATATTCGGCTTACGTTTGTCATCGATGATCACAAACGTGTTTGGCACTCTAGGGCTCATTTTCCCAATTTTGCTGATTATTGGCTTAGGTGGTTACTGGGCATATACCAATCCGGGTGAGTCCCATATCTCCCTTAGTCATGTCTCTGACTGGCTACCCGATTTCTCTCAAGATGGAATAGGGGCAGGTTTCACCGCTGTCGTGCTTTCATTGACTGGTTTAGAAATTACCACCTCATATGCAAGTGAGGTAGAAAATCCACAAAAGGCGTATCCAAAAGCACTCTTAGCTTCTACGGCGCTGATTTTGGTATCTTTAACAGCTTGCTCACTGTCAATTTCATCGGTGGTATCAAGCGATCACGCCAGCTTAAGCGAAGGTGTGATCTTAGCGTTCAAAACCTTCTTTGATGATTTGAACCTCTCATTCATGCTGCCTGTGATTGCTTTGGCGATTGTGTTTGGCACGCTAGCAAGCTTGAACAACTGGATTATTGCACCGACAAAGAGTTTGCATGTAGCGGCGAAAGACCAGTTTATGCCAATTGCACTGTCGAAAGAAAATCAAAACCAAGCACCTGTCGCCCTACTCTTATTGCAAGGGGCTATCGTTAGCGTGTTGTCATTAGTGTTTATTTTGGTTCCAAACGTTAACCAAGGTATGTGGCTGCTGAACATCTTAATGACTCAGTTGTACATGGTGATGTACGTGTGTATCTTTATTAGTTTTTTGGTGTCACGACGCAAACACGCAGACATCGAACGACCATTTAGAGTCCCTGGCGGTAAAGTGGGAATGAGCTTGGTGGCAGGTTTAGGATTAATTAGCTGTATGATCACTATCGTGGTGTCGTTCGACGTACCAGCAGGTATCAGCGCAGAAACGGGCGCGTATGCACTCGTATTGGGGTTCATCGCATTCAGTTTGCCAGCTATCGCGGCGGTGATGTATCGCAATCGAAAAGTTCGCTCTCAAGCTCAACTAATCGAAGCATTAGCAAGCTAATTTTTCCGAAATACGCAATAGAATAAAGCCGCGGCAGTTACCTGTCGCGGCTTTTTGTTTTTACATATTTTGTCTAAAAGTCATGCAAAGCATGCTTGCAACCCCACGCGCTCTAGTGGGTATTTCGTTTACCTTCTTTTTGGTATTGCTGAGAAATTTCGAAGTAGATATGCATGTCTATTGGCTCAGGTGTATTCAAAAGCATTTTGCCGACTTCGCGCTGAAAATGGCCGTAGTTCCCAAGCTCATCGGTTAGGCCTAGTTGCTCGTAAAATGATTCGCTTGTGAACATGCCATACGCGTAATAATGATGATTTAGATCTTTTTGTTTGTCATAGCCAAGCTCTTGAAGTGCCTGATCAATTTCATCGGGAACGTAAGTGTTTTTATCGCCAAACGAACGCAACAACACGCTTGGAACCTCTTGAGCAATGCTCTGAATTTTCGTTTTTTTCTTAAAAATACCGAACATAATGTCCTCCACTGACGATGTCTCCAAATACCGCACACAACATGGGGTGAGCGAGCGAATAGTTTTTAGTATGGCTCACGATTTAGAGACTAAGTTACATTCAAGTCACGTTTGTATACTAACTTGATCGCATAATGCGCATCAAATAATAGTCACCTCGTTTCAAGCTCGTCTCATCAGAAACCCTGTTTTAATCACAATTGCTGGCTGCTTTGCTGTGCCTTTCCCATACTATCTAATAGGCGTCGCTATCTTCTGCTATCAGTGTTTTGAAATAACCTTGGCTAAAGTCACATTTCGTATCGACATCCATTTTAATTTAAGTTAGCTTTAGAAGTATAGACGTCTAGATTGACTAAGCTTAGGGAGAGAAAGTCGTGCCAATTAGAATTCCAGATCAACTACCTGCTTCAGATGTACTAAGGACAGAGAACATCTTTGTAATGAGCGAAACTC
>JABXIW010000097.1 GCA_013372875.1 Gammaproteobacteria bacterium
ATTCTGGTAAGTGGAAGTTGGTGATCAATGCATCAACCGACTGAAATTGGTAGCCTGGATAAATAAAGATATCCGTCTCGCCTTTTATTGGGATAATTTGTCCAGATTTAGAAGCTGATTCAAGGCAACGCACCGAAGTGGTACCAACTGCAATCACTCGACCGCCATTGGCTCTCGTATGATTCACCTTGTCGCAAACTTCTTGGCTAACTTCAAACCACTCCGAATGCATTTTATGTTCGGTGATATCGTCCACTCGTACTGGTGAAAAAGTACCAGCGCCAACGTGCAAAGTGACAAAGGCCGTGTTGACTTCTTTTGCTTGGATTTTTGCTAGCAGTTCATCATCGAAATGCAAACCTGCGGTGGGCGCCGCCACCGCCCCATCCACTTGACTGTAAACGGTCTGATAACGTTCCTTATCCTCAAGCTCATCTTCACGATCTATATAAGGCGGTAATGGCATATGCCCCACTTCGCTCATCACCGTTTGCCAATCGCTGTCTTGCAACTCAAGCTCAAAAAGTGCTTCGTTACGTCCTTTAATCAATAACTTAGCGTCATTATCTAAAATGATTTCCGTATTAGGCTTTGGGGTACGGTTAGAGCGAACATGCGCCAGTGCCAATACATCTGAGTCAATACGCTCAATTAAAATCTCAATTTTACCGCCTGTAGCCTTTTGACCAAAAATACGTGCAGGGATCACGCGAGTATTGTTAAACACTAATAAATCATCAGGGTTTAGAAGCTCTACAAGCTGGTGAAAATGACGATGTTGAATATCGCCAGCAGAACCATCAAGGCACAACAAACGGCTATCAGTACGATTTTCAGTGGGGTAACGAGCAATTAACTCATCTGGCAAATCAAAGTGGAAATCAGCTAAAGAAAGCTGCTCATCTGGATTGGGGTTGTTTAATGACACTAAGCACACTCTGACCTTACGGGGTCATAAGTAAAAGTGCGCCTAGTTTAGCTATTTAGGTAAAAAAGGCAAGATTTTGCCTAAGATTCTCTTTTACTTTTGTACTCAGATAACTTCTCACGCATATCTTTAGGTACTTTGCCATATCTCCTTAACATCTTATTAGCTTTATTTTGATACTTATAAGCCTGCTCATAATTGTTAATCTGGGCGTAACTATCTGCATACAGTTGATAATATTTTAGTGGATCCGCAACAGAATTTTCATCAATGATATCTAATTTCTCAATAACTTGAGAAGGCGAATAGTCAGAGTTTGAAGATAGTCTAGTTGCAATATCTAAAGCAGCTTCCACGTCATTAGACTTATAAGCCTTTTCAAGCCAAAACTTGCTTTTTGCTTCTTGACCATCTGCTTGAGCAAACAACTTAGACAATTTTAGTTGTGAGCGACCTAGGTTAGCCGATGCGGCACTGGTTAACCATTTAATTCCTTTGTTTCGATCTTGTTTACAGCCATCACCACTTAACAGCTTCAACCCCAGCTCATGCTGCGCATCCGCGATACCTTGAACGGCGGAATTGTAATACAGTTCAGTGTCATCCACCTCATCCTTTAGTACCATTTCTCCGTATTTGGCATAGTAATACTGTCCAACTGGATCACCCGCTTTTGCTGCCTCCTTAAACTTTCGAACAAGATTTCTAGTTTTTGTATTAAACGATCCTCCACTTAATTTATATTCCATTGTATAACGGTATTCTTTATTGTTATCTGCTCCAGCTAGTTCAAATTGCCACTTTTCAATAGCACTAAGAGACACGCTGTCGAATACTCCGCTCGGAAAAGAATCAGTGACTTCAATATCAATTGGGCTACCCTGCTCATTTAGTTTGAAAGTAACTTTAATGTATCCTTCGATACCGGCTCTTTGGGCACTAATGGGATAGTTTGCTGGGATAGTTTTAACTGGAATAGCACCAACAAGCTTACTTTTAGAGTTTTTATCGAATACGGGTTGCAATTCATCAATAATAGCTTGACGACCAAATAAACTAGAAACTTCTGCAAACTTTGAGTCAGCTAGTTCTTTATTTGATCCCTTTAAGTGCTGTTCAATCTGCTTCAAGACGTCATTCGTCTCAGTTGACTCGCCCTCCTCATCCGATAACTTAATCCAAGCATAGGCTTTGGCTAGGTCCTGCTTTGTACCCAGACCATCCAAATACATAAAGCCCAAATTGTACTGAGCACTTTTATTACCAATTTCCGCTAATGATTGAAACTCAGCTAAGGCTTCTGCATATTTACCAGATTCATAATTTTTAACTGCTTGGTTAAAATCAGCAAATGATGAAAGTGAAAAAGCGGTGAGTATTGCGGCGAAAGTTGCGCCAAGAAATAGTTTTTTCATGTTATCCCTATTTATTAATTACCTATAATCTGCACAAGGATAATAGCAATTTTCCAATAATTTTCAATTCGGCTTTCCCCGCTTTACCTAAGCCTTTCTTTTTCTTTACAAAAAAGAAGGGGCCGAAGCCCCATTCTTGCGGAGGAAATCACCTCCTAAGGGAACGCTTCCATCCCTAGATGCGTCTTCTTCCCATGCAAATAGCAATTAAGGCAAGGATTAGTAGCAAGTTGGTGCTACCACCACCTTTAGAACTGCTTGGTGAATTTATACCACCGCCATCTGAACCGCCATCTGAACCGCCATCTGAACCGCCATCTGAAATAACAGTAATAACTTCTATCTGGCTATGAGCAATACCGTTTTCATCAGTTACCGTTAGCTGGAACTCAAGCAAAGTATCAGCTTCAACTTCAATTGCAGTAAAACTTGCAACACTTGCATTAGCATTCGACAAACTCACTGCTGGGCCTGAGATTTGCGTCCATTGATAAGCGCTGATCACTGTGTCATCAGTTGATGCAGAACCATCTAAAGTAACGGTTTGCCCAGATTCAGGATTAGCATTACTCACGTTGATGATGGCCACAGGCGCAGCGTTATTTGCTGTAAATTGAGTTGTTGCTGATTTTTGTGCACCGTCATTATCAGTAACTGTCAATTGAATGGTGTAATTTTCGGAACCATTTACATTGGGCGCTATTGCTTCAAATTGAGACGCGTTGGGATTAGTAATAACAACCTCATTACCGCCAACTTGTTCCCAAAAATATGAAACCACTTCGCCATCATTATCAAATGAATTTGAGCCATCAATTTGGACTAAGTCTCCTGAGTGATATTGACCATTTTGGATCTGAGGCAGCGCCACTGGAGCTTGGTTAATGAAAATGGCCATATTCTCGCAACCTACTTTATTGTTACAGCCCATAGTCACTAAGTTTTTGCCAAATGGCGTTGAATGCGGCAGATAAATTTTGGCAAAATCACCATTTTCATGCACCAATGGCTCCCAATTGGCTTCCGCGTGGTCAGCAATGTTTAATTGATAGCTATTTTGAAGGCCGCTGCCAACTAAGCCATTGTTATGAGCTTTGATATATAGCAACTCTGATCCTGGACCAACCACCAAATCATCTAGTAGTGTGAAATTATTGCCGACTCTGCCCCACAGCTCTTTGCCGCTATTTTGATTGCTGGCTAGCGCATATAATCGGTCATTAACTAAGGCTAAATCATGAAAGTCATTAATGTCAGAAGCATTTAATTCACTCGCAAAAGTATCTGAAGCTCTAAACGCTTTTTGTGCTGTTCCATTATTCGCGATGAAATACAAACGATTATCTGCATCGACAACAAAATCTTTTGGGCTAGAAAAACCTTGTCCAGGGTTAATATCTTTAACTAATGTTGCGGGGTTTTTACCATCAGTTGCCCATAACTCGCGCCCTTCGTTAGCTGTTACGGCGGTGAAATATAAATAATCACCAGCAGCAGTAAAAGATTGCGGACGGCTAGAACCATTACCAGGGTTGATATCTTGCTTAGAAAGCTGATCGTTACTATCTAAGCTCCAAAGTTCGAACTCATTATTTCCTTCTGTTGCTGCAAACCATAACTTTCCATTGAAGCTGTGCAAATCAAGTGGGTTAGCATTTTCCGCTAAAGGGTTGATGTCGGTCACTCTTTTTACAGAGTTTCCATCCGTTTTAAAAACCTCAATTCCTTTATCAGGCGACTCAGCTCTGAAATAAACAAACCCATTATGTAACGTAAGATAACTAGGATCTGAACTTTCTTCACCTGGCAGGATATCCTCTACCAACTGCACATTAGTTCCATCGGTTTTCCAGAGCTCGCGTCCTTCCGCAGCCGAACTGGCGGCAAAATAAAGCTCATCCTTATAAACCACAAAATTAGTAGGTACTGAGTTTAATTTGCCAGTCGCAATATCCATAACTAACTCTGTCGTTTCACCATCGGACTTATACAGCTCAAAACCCAACTCTTCGGTATAAGCAGTAAAGTAATAGCTGCCATTAAACTCAATCGCCTTATCTTGAGTGTTTTGACTCAAAGCAGAATCAACCCCACTCATCATTTGTGGCGTCACATCAGCAATCGTTAAATTATTATAGTTGAGCGCTTTTAATCGGTAATTAAAACTCTCTATTAACATCACCGAGCCGAGTTTTGCATAAAGCGGAGAAACAACTCCACTATATTTGCCAGCAATAGGCTCATATGCCATTTCCACACCACTTGCCCCTTTCTCTAAGCGCAAAACAGCCGTTCCATTATCGGTAGTCTGAGCGTTAAAAAATAAATAATTTCCTAGCTCAACTGGATTGTGTGGGAAAGATCCATCTTGAGTATCATTAATTTCTGAATCGCCATTTAGTCCTTCAATCACATCCAAACCAGGACCAACGCGATATTTATAAAGCTCATAACCTGAACCAGTATCCAATGTCACCAAAATACCATCATCAAAACTGGCAAAATAAGAAAGCGTACTGGCTTCAATTCGTTTGACGGGTTGATTTTGCCCATCGTATTGAAACATCATGCGCATACCATTCGATTCGATGAAGATATTGAATAAATCATCACCGCCTACGGCCATATCGCGAATAGAGTCAACAGAATCTGCGCCCGGGATCAGGTTGGCAAATAATCCAGGATTACCGTGATTAGAGGGCACATAGTGCAGATCGTAGCCTTCTTGATCGTTAAAATAGCCGTTAAAAATCAACTTATCACCATAAACGACCATCTTTGAGAAAGGCTCAACACCGTCATTGGCTCCCTGACCTAACTCCGCGTAAAGTTCGACTTCCGTGCCATTAGTACGATACATTTCCGTGCCATTGGCATCCGTTTTAGCAGTAAAATATAGCCATTCGCCAAAAGGCGTTAAGTTATTAATTCTGATAGCGCCACCACCTTCGGTGAAAGCCGTTACTTTAAAAGTGTTAAAACCGTTAGTGCGATAGATTTCAAGGCCATCACCATTGTCAGCCACAAAATACATTCGGCCATCAAAAGCGGTTAACTCTTTAGGATCACTATCACCATTAGGATTTAAATCAGTAACCAACAGCGCTTCACTACCCTCAAGTGTATAAAGTTCTCGCCCTGTATCCTTATGCTCAGCGCTGAAAAATACGCCATTGCCCAACTTAGCCATATTGGTTGGATTAGAACTTAATGCGCCAGGATTAATGTCGGCATACAAAATGGCATTATTGTCAGCATCAATATACCAAAGCTCTTCTCCTTGCTCTGGAGTATAGGCGGTTACGAACTGAACTTTCTGCGCGTTCAAACTGGCATGCAATACCTCGTCTTTATCGTATTGACTGGTAATTCTCAAACCTGTTTTGTTTGTGTTGACCTCAGGAAAGTCCTTTAACTTATATTCAGGGCTAGCAGCAGTAGAAAATGCTGTTGCCATCGTGATTGCTAGAGTGGTTAATTTAAAAGTATTGAATTTCATGATTTCCTCCAAAGATATCCATGTCTTCGGCAGCTATACTATGAAAAAGCCAACTTTTTATTTTTTCAGTTTTTTTTTAAATTTTTATCAGTTTTTTATCAGTTATGGTAAAAATGAAAATCGTTCTTATATAAATCAATGGGTTACAACCTTTATAATATCTTCATTTACATATAGAATTATAAAAAATAATAACTATCATTCATCAAATGCTTGAAAGTAAATTACTTGACTCGATCATTGGAAACATATCAAAAGGACTACAACTTGGTGCTAGCAAGCAGCAAGTTGCTTGGTTAGTTATTGATAATTTGTCTTTGTTAGGACTAGAAGACTGCTCAATTTATCTCAACGATCCTGATAAAAATCAATTAATTCAAGAAGCCGCGAATAATAAAGAAACTAAAAGTAACCGAGCATTAGTATCACCCCATACTTTGCAAATAGGCAAAGGCATTGTTGGCACAGCGGCGAGTTTGCAACAGCATATTATCGTTGATAATACAGAACTAACGCCAAATTATGTGCTTGATGAAAGTTTGGGAAAATCAGAAATGTCTGTACCGATTGTTTTTGAAAATAAACTATTGGGAGTGATTGATTCAGAATCACCTAAGGAAAGTTTTTATCAGCAACCCCATTTGCGCATTTTTGAATTGGTGGCAGTGCTTGTTGCTCCTTGGCTCTATCAGGCTACTAACAATAATGAAAAGTTTGGTCGACGTAAAAGCGACACCCAAAAAGCCTCGGCAAAGTATGGATTGTCGATAGAAACTGAAAAATTAAAAAAGCAATCTGACCAGTACTTGCACCTATCTTATGAATTCTTCTCTAAGGTTGAGCGTAAGGATTACAACGAAGTAATGCATCAGTTCTTAAAACACTATACCAAGCCAGAGCCGTTAAAATATGTACCAGCGTTGGAAGCTGTTTTGGATAGTTTCAACAACCCGCCTTTTAAAGTTTTTATTGTTGAGCGATTAAAAGATTTGATTAAGCTGGGAATTGATGAGATTTACTTGCCCAGCCCAAAAACTCAAAAGTACCACTTTATTATCGAACATACTTATATTAATCCACTTGCAAATCACCAGACGGTTGCTGATCGCCTGGGAATGTCTTACAGCACTTTTGCAAGGCATTTAGGCAAAGCTCGTAATGGATTAGTTGATCACGTGTGGCAAAAAATCCACCAATTGATATCACGCAAAGAAACCGTCTAGCAGCAGTGCTTCTGCCATAAAAAAGCCAGCATTACTGCTGGCTTTGATGAATCTGATAAAAACTACATATAGTTCTTCATACCCGTATTATAAAACTGTTCGCGGCCCTCTCGCCAACCTCCCAACCATTCTTCTTTGGCATTAATTTCTTCATAAGGACAAACTTCTTTCGACTGACCATGCAAAGCAGCATTAAAGCCTTTTGAGTGTGCTCTTTGAAGCCTATCTCTTTTTTGTCTTTTCATAGATGTTTCCTCTTGTTGTTAGAAATGATGATAAGACATATTTTCAAAGCAAAAAAAACCGACTGCCTCAGCTGAGACAATCGGTTGCTTTATTCGGTATATGAGTTAAGTCTTACCATTTAAAAATTTCTTCACTTGCTTAATCCCACCTTACCGCTTTTAAGATTTTGCGCAAGTAAAATCCACTCACAAATGTACATTTTTTAAACAATCAATAACTTATCATTACCTGTTCTACCTAAGCATTAAATTGTTATCTTATTGGAATCTAAAACTGGTCTAACCTCATGCACATCAACTCCTCGCAAGTTTACGTTTGCGTAAAGGTAAGGTATATTGTGTGTACCTTAAATATGGCCTCTAATCTCGATTAATGACCATTGCGGAAAAAGAATACACAATCAGTGACTTAGCAAAGGAATTTGAGATCACTTCTCGTTCAATTCGTCATTACGAGGATGAAAAGTTAATCACTCCTGAGCGTCGTGGCACTCACCGCGTTTACTCATCACGCGACCGCGTACGCTTACAACTGATCCTACGCGGTAAGCGATTGGGATTTTCTTTGGCC
>JABXIW010000125.1 GCA_013372875.1 Gammaproteobacteria bacterium
ATTCCGGCTCTTTTTTTGCTAGTTATTCTTTATTCACATTTTTTTGGCGCTTTGCCGCCATAATGACCTTACCCACTAGTTCAGAGTGAAGCGTATGGAAATGAAGAAGGCACACCTCTCATCACGCATTGTCCAATCAGGCCTCAGCTTAGGAGGGCTATTGCTGTGCGCCCAATTTTCAGCCCCGGTACTGGCCGATGACTTTCTTTGTCAGGCGACTCAAGCGAGCGACAAAGAACTGCCGATGCTAGAGAAAAGTTGCCCAATCGGTCAGGGTGTTTGGGGAAAGAAAGTGCCGCAAGGAGGCAATGATTTCTATTGGATTCAATGTGGCTTGCTGCCTAAACCAATGCCACTTGCCAAAGCCAAACCCATTTACAGCAAAATCACCACCGATGTTTGGATGAAGCCCGAAACAAAGGGCTATCGTTGTCTTATTGGGCCTTATACAGAATTTTCTAAAGCGTCTGCTGATTTGCGAGGAGTCAAAACCTTGTCGAACTATCGCGAGGCATTTATTCGTGTGGTTGGCAAAGGGAGTGACAACACCGTGAAGCAAACGCAGCCGTCATCAAAGCCGACTCCTGTCGCCAAACCAAACGTCGCCCCGAAGCCTGTTGCGCCAGTCGTGACCAGTCGTCCAGATACCGAGGCGTTTAAAGCTTCTGCGACAAAAACGACAGCGCAGCCAGTTACGGCAAAAGAGCCGAAACCGAGCACGACAACAAAACCGGTTGCGAAAGCAAAACCAGCACCGAGCGTAAAAGGCAATGGAGAGGTGGAAGTGCGCTTGCGAGCGTCTCTACATGGCAAAACGTATGTCGTGCCTTACCTGTTAGATAATCAGTTTTATATGGAATATGGTAAGCCGTGGAATCGACTCAACTACGAAAGCTCGCAACAGACTTGTCAGCAGTTGGGCATGTCGCTCGCCACGGTGACTGAATTCAAAGCGTTGCGAGATTCTGGTGTGATGGAGAAGAACAAATGGCCGCTGCAATTGCCGTATTGGGGTAAAGATAAGAAAGGCTTGTTTGCCGATCGAGAACCAAATCAGTTAACCGGCACGTCGTTGTTGAATGTGATGTGTGTGAAGTAGCTTGTTCATCCTTAATGTATTCATACATTTTAGGACGAAACAAGCTTGTCAAAACGAAGAAAGCCCCGCGATGCGGGGCTTTAGATTTCTTGGCCTAAGGGATTATTCGTTATCGCCTTCGCCAGTCCATTCGATATTAAATTTCACTGCTTCAATGTACTCTGCATTTTTATCATTAGCATAACCGATGAAGCTGTAGATATTCTTTACATCTAAGCTTTGAATCTGAGACAGATCAAAGTAGATGCTTGCATAGTCATACTCTTCGTCTGTAATCGTATTACAGCTGCCACCGATGTAATGTTGGCTGTACGGCGTGGTTAGATCATTGCCAGAGAACGTAAAACTTTTGTAGAACTCGTCGATGGTATCGCAACTAAAGTCTTTGCCTTCTACATCAAAATTTATGTAGGCCTTGTAACCTTGAGAGCCCTCAACTAACGCAAAACTTACCATGCCGAGATCGTAAACATTATCTTGTTCTGCTGGTAGGTAAATGTAGCCAAAGCGTTTGTCGTAGCTATCATCTGATTTCACTTGAATGCGAGATTCTGCATTAGCAGCATCTGCGAAGTACGTGTAGCGTTCTGCCTTCTCGTCTAATGCGATAGGGCGTTGAACGATAGTTTTTGCGCCTTTTGCAAGTTCGTCGGCATTACCAGCAACGTCAACTTCAAAAGACTCAGTCAGTGACTCGCCATCTTCTTCGAATTGGAATGTTGCGATCAGACGACCGTTTTCTACTTTGTACGTCGCTTGCTCCTTTTGTGTGTCTGCGTCAGTACATTCTGTGCGGTTTTCTGAGCTGCGAACGTTGCCGTAAACAACACCACCTTCAAACTTGATTGATTCACACCATACGCGAGAGTAGTCAAACTCATCGTTATCATCACCATCATCAGAGCCGTGCTCTAGGTAGTACCAAGTTTTACCTTCTAATGGGTGAGCCGTTGGTGGTGGCGTAACGCCTTCTTTTACTTCTGGCATGCTGAGTGCAATCTGCACTGCGGTATGACCATCTGTTGCGCTAATGGTAAGTGCTGCACCTGAGTCACCTGCTTTTGTCGGTGTGCCTTTAATGGTGACAATCGCATTGCCATCTTCAATTGCTGATAGGCCTTCAATGCCTACGTAGTCCGCTGAGTAATCGGTGATCTGACCGTCTTTATCTTGGAACAAACCAGAAACATCGAGCGTTTGTTCAAACAGTTCACCCTGTTGTAGGTACCAGCCATCAACAATGGATTGCAGGCGAGCTTTCTCTGCTTCAACAACCATTGGTGGTAAGTTTGCAGATTCGATTTCGATTTCGAATACTGTGCTCACAGTTGATAGCACATCCCCGTTAGAGTTTTTGTCCTGCGCCGTTAGAACAATCTCAAAATCACCGGATTTTTCTACGATCGTGGTCGGGTGTAGAACAATTAGGTTGCCAACTTTCTCAACTTCAATGCCTGTGCCCGCTAAATTATGCGTCAGTTTTGTGTTCACAAGGCTTTGGTCTTTGTCTTTGAAAAGACCTTCGATGTTTAGCTCAACGCCATCAAATGAAGCACCTTTTACGATTTTTGGTAGCTTATCCAGTTTATCTTCAGCTGCGTCTTCTATGGTTTCGTTGACGGTTAGCTTGTTGTTGACTACCGTTTCAGGCGCTAAGTTGTCGCTATTCGGCGTGCTATCAGTGATGACTGGACGTAGGCTTGGGTCATTGATGTTTTCGCCAGACGCGACAAGACGATCCACTTCTTGGTTTGCCGCTTGAGCAAACTCAGTCGCTTTCTTCTCGTAATTTGTTGGGTTTTGCGCTTTAGATTCTGTCAGAATCTGAGCGGTTTTATGTAGTTCGGCGTTTTTTGTCGCACCTTCAACAAAGTCACTGTACAGATCAATCGGAGCTTCCTCTGAGCCTCCCAATGCTTTGTTTACGTTTGCTTTCGCGTCTTCTTCAGTAATTGAAGGGTCTTTTGCCATTTCAATCGCCACAAGGTCCGTGATAGGTGAGATCACGTTAGACGATGATGGTGCACGGAATACGATTTCGTGCGCCATAGCTTGGCTTGGGTGGTCCATATCTACGGTGTAGGTGCCAGCGTATTTCTTGGCATCCAAGGCGATAAGTTGTTTCTGTTTCGCACCGTTTGGAACGAGAGTTTGCAGTGCTAAGGTTTTTTCTGGTTTAGCGGCCAGTGTAAGCTGACCTTTCTCATCG
>JABXIW010000295.1 GCA_013372875.1 Gammaproteobacteria bacterium
ACCGGCTATGCCGGTGGATACTTTTTTTGGTACGTCTCTTATTCGCTGTCTTTTGCTAAACGCGCTTTAATACGGCTCAAGCTGATAGCTGTAATGCCGAGGTAAGCCGCAATTTGGCTATCGGTAATGCGTTGTTCTAAATCTGGGTAGTGGTGGCAAAATAGCTGATAACGTTCCTCAGGCGAATACAACAGCATAAAACGTTCTTTATTCTCTTTGTTCATCAACTGCGTTTCGAGCAATTTTAGGTAAATTGAGTGCTTTTCGGCGCGCCATTGATGCAATGCCTCGATAGGCAAACAGAATAAATGACATGCGGTCAGCGTTTCCAATAAGTACGGTGAAGGTTGACCTTTTATCACGCTTTCAAAGCCGATCACCCAGTCCTTTTCCCAATAAAACTCTTTGCTGAATTCTTTGCCTTTCTCTGTGAGATAGCTTGCGTGACATAACCCTTCCAGAATGAAGTAGATGTGAGAACTAAATTCACCTTGATGGCTAAGAATGTGCCTAGTGGGTAATTCTAACTCTTGTCCATAGACCATGAGTTGTGAGGCTTCATCTTCTGAAAAGCCATGTTGAGTGAGATCGAAAAATACGTCGTTTTGCATGAAGGTTATCTGCAGTGAAAGGGTTAGCGCATTTGAACTATCTTAACTGCTTTGCGCAGTAACAAAAAGCGGCTCACTGAGGAGCCGCTAGTTTGAACATGGAGTCGCTTATTTGTTTAAATCGATCTGATAAATGGCAAAGCCCACTTCGTCAGTTGTGACGCGTTTCATCGGGTATTGGCCTTTGTCTTGGATAAACTTCGAAGCTTTTTCGCTCGGTGAGGTTTCAAAGCGAATATCCAGTTTTTTGTCTGACTTAATTGGTGCGAACGACCAGTTATTGTCAGCGCTTGGCGTGACTTCGCCTTTTTCCTCACTGACGCGAGAAATGTACGCAGCAACCACAGAACGGTTTTCGTCTGGAGAGTCAAATGCAATGAAGTCCGGACCAGTGCCAGGGAAGGTATTGCTGTACGCGCGGTAATTGTTAGTCGCGATGATGAAATCTTGTTTCGGATCAACTGGTTTGCCATTGAAAGTCAGATTCACGATACGCTGAGAGTCCGGATTAATGACTTTACAATTCGCGTCGTACTTCGGTGGCTGAGTGATGTCGATTTGGTATTCCACACCATCAATCACGTCAAAGTTGTACGTACGGAAGTTATCCCAATCAATTAACGATTGTGGCTGGGTCGTATTGACATCAATGTGCTTGAATTGGCCTGCGCTGCACTCTAGCCATTCATGTACTTCTTTGCCTTTCACCTTCATTGCGACGAGCGTATTTGGGTATAGGTACAAGTCGGCGGCGTTGCGGAAAGTCAGTTGGCCAGATTCAACCTCAGTGAAGCCGTTCGGATCATCTTTACGTCCACCCACTTTAAACGGCGCTGCCGCGCTCAAAACTGGAATGTCAGCAAGGTCTGGATCGCCTTGAATGAAACGTTCAACGTAGTCTTTTTGTGCAAGGTTAACGATTTGGATTGTTGGGTCGTCTTGCACCAAAGCCAAGAAGCTGTACATCACATCATTCGCTTTACCAATTGGTTGGTTAACGAATTCGCGTGTGCCTTTGTGATCGTCTTCGAGTGCTTTAGTGATGCCTTGGTCTGCTTCTGCAAGCGACTTCTTAGTCGCTTTGTCGAAAATAGGTCGAGCTTCAGATTGTCCTTCCACTAGTTGCCATTGGCCGTCTTTTTGCTCGATGACCAGATCCATGACTCCCACGTGGCTACCCCAACGGCCAGGCATGACGGCAGTGACACCGTTGATGGTGCCTTTGTTGTTGTCTACGCCTTGTAGATTCTCAAATCCTTTGCCTGGGAAGACCGCGTGAGAGTGACCAAACGCAATGGCATCAATGCCTTTTACTTGCGTTAAATAGTACACCGAGTTCTCCGCACCTAGTTTATATGGATCGGTTGAAACCCCTGAATGCGGAATCGCGACAATAATGTCCGCACCTTCCTTCTTCATCTGCGGAATCAGCTTTTCTGCAGTTTCTTTGATGTCTTTGGCAACCACGTTGCCTTCAAGATTTTTCTTATCCCAAACCATGATTTGCGGTGGAACAAACCCGATGTAACCCACTTTTACTTGATGAACTTCGCCATCGGTATCTTTAAAACTGTGTGTTTTGATCAGGTAAGGTTGGAAGTAATGCTCGCCAGTTTTCTTATCAAACACATTGGCGTTGATGTAGGGGAAGTTCGCGCCGGCCAGCGTATTTTGTAGGAAGTCCAAACCATAGTTGAATTCATGGTTACCAATATTCCCCACATCATAGTGCAATTGGTTCATGGCTTTGTACACAGGATGAACTTCTCCAGCCTGTATGCCTTTTTCTGCCATGTAGTCACCCATCGGGCTACCTTGAATTAAGTCGCCGTTGTCGACCAACACGCTGTTTTCCACTTCGGATTTTGCCAGCTTAACTAATGTGGCTGCGCGGCTCAAACCAATTTGTTGTGATGGTTGGTCTTTGTAGTAATCGTAATCCATCACGTTGGTGTGGATGTCAGTGGTTTCAATAATGCGAAGCTTGATCGTGTCTGCCATTGCTGGCCCTGCAAGCGTCAACATGCCACTCAAAACTGCGACGGAAATAGGATTAACTGCCATTTTCATGAGGTGCTCCAATTTAATGGGATAGGAAGTCGAGTGTAACGAATTTTAATGCAACTTAATGATTAAGGTGCAGAAAACTGTGAATCAACGACATTTTACTAAACCCCTTTCATATTAAACGCCGACTTTTTCACGATTTTGAATGAGACCAAACAAAAACTTCTTAGCAGATTTTTGAATAAAAAATGAAATTTTAGAA
>JABXIW010000218.1 GCA_013372875.1 Gammaproteobacteria bacterium
ATAACGTTCTTATTATCGACGACCAGCCATTGTACAGCGAAGCGCTTGCTTCTCTTGTTGAAAATGCAATCAACACAGCTGAAGTAATCCAAACCACTGACAGTGCGGAAGTAATGGAGCTCGTTCGAAGTCAAAGGATTGATTTGATTATATTAGACGTAGTGCTTGGCGACCGAGATGGTATGCGTTTAGCCAAAAACATTTTAGCGACGGGCTATCGTGGACGACTGTTGTTTGTCTCTTCACGAGACTACTCTAGCCTTTCTAAAGCCGCTTACGAAATGGGCGCTAACGGCTTCTTAAACAAGAATGAAGCAAGAGAAACTATCGCCGATGCGATTGTGAGTGTGTCTCGCGGTTACTCGATGTTTAAGTCGACTCACACGCCATCATCGGGTGATGTGACGCTATCAAACCGCGAAGCTATGGTGTTCCATTACTTAGCGCAAGGCTACTCAAATAAGAAGATTTCTGAGCAGCTTTCACTGAGCGCTAAAACGATCAGTACCTACAAAACACGTATCTTGAAGAAGTACCACGCAGACTCATTGATTGAGCTGCTGCATACTATCCCTCAGTCAGAAAACATTCAGTTTTGCCGCTAAGCATTGAGAATTAAGCACACATGTATTTTGCAATGACGCCAGTTAACAGCTGGTGCATTGCATCATGCCGGTGACTTTGCTTCATTTGCACCACAATCTTGGGCCAACCATTCGGGTAGTAAGATTCCGGTACTCGTATAAAATTGTACCCTTCTATTGGCGCTTGATACTCAAGTAACACCGTTGCCGCACTCTTTTGCTTAATTAGCTTCAACACGCTGCTGACATTATCTAACGCTGCAATTCGGTTGATCACCATACCGTGACTCTCCATTGCGCGCTTGGCAAGCTGCTCTTTCTCTTTCCAGCCGATGATTTCTAACATGATGAATGGTAATTGTGCAGCTTCTTCAAGAGTTGTAATCCCCAACTCTTCCGGAACCACAACCACTGCGGGTGCATAACCAATGAATTTCTGATGGACAGATTTCGGTAAGTCATCGTTAAAGTAATGAAGCTGCGCATCCACCTTGCCTAGGATGATCTCTTCAACCGTGTACTCAGTAATGGTGGCCACTGAAATGTGTGCTTTAGGGAACAGCTCCATCAAATCCATTGCGAGCAAGTGACCAAATGAGTATTGAGCGGTTTGCGGTAAACAGACTGTGATGTCTTTTTCGTAGTTTTCTGGCTCA
Organism: Gammaproteobacteria bacterium; assembly: GCA_013372875.1. The sequence continues at coordinate 1,241 of JABXIW010000218.1, forward strand.
AACTCGCCACTAATTAAGCAGGTTTCAAGCTTTTCCAACGCGTCGGCAATTTTAGGCAGTTGACGCTTTAAATAGTCCGTCGGCTCCATGTGGTGAGGATGTCGGATAAACAGCTCATCGTTAAGCTGAAGTCGTAATCGGGCAAGGTATTTACTGATGGACGCTTCACTTTTCCCCATCGCTTTTGCAACGGGCTTGAGTTGGCGGTGCTTATCTAATAAGACAAGAATTTTGAGTAGGTTTAAGTCGAGATCTTTGTTCACACGCGACACCAGATGTAAGGTCAGAAAATAATTAGAGCAGCCATTGTTTGCTGGCTGCTCTAATATAAAAGACCACTCTTTCTGTTTGGTCAAATTAATCAAACAGTTATGTCATGGTTATGTCCAATCACTTGGCATTTTTATCAATAAAACGATTACTTACTGTGATTGTTGTCTGCGTTTTTTCATCTCATAGAGATCTTCATCTGCTCGAACGATAACATCTTGCAGTGATTCGTGTGATTCGTTTGCCGCAACGCCAGTGCTTACGCTAACTTCAATGTCTAACGTTTTAAGTCGGTTGTCTTTGACAACGCTACGTAACTTTTTCGCCAACATCGAAGACTGACTGATGCTGCACCCCGGCAAGATTGCGATAAACTCATCGCCCCCAGTTCGGACGAGATAATCGCTGGTTCTGAACACTTTACGCATCGCATCGGCAATGATCTCGATAACCTCGTCCCCAACGTGATGACCATAGCGATCATTGATTCGCTTGATCCTGTCGCCATCAATGGCAATGACGGAATAAGGGGCCGTTTTCAAGCGGCGTTTGAATTCGCTATCTTTAAAGACTCTGCGGTTAAGTAACCCGGTTAAATCGTCTTTTGTCACATTCGTCAGTGCCGTCGCCAGACGAAGTTTGCTCTCTTTGGATTCATGCGCTTTGTTGTAATACGCCAAGGTTGCCAAAAAGAAAATAACAAACAGAAAACTGTAATCCACCATCACTTTACTGAACGGGTACATGTAGACAATCAAGTTGTTGTTGTCTGCCACAAAAGATTGGGTGTACGCGAACGATGGCCACGGATAACCCGAAAAATAGATCACCATTTGCTTGTTACCATTGGAGATCTGTACGTCGACGGCTTTCCCTTCGTTATAAAGTGATGAAAGATAGAGCTGTTCTGAAAACTCGCCGACTAACTCACCTTGGAAATAAACCGGGCTCATGATGCTTATTGCCATGTCATCCGAGTAGGTGGTTTTAAACGGCAGAGAAAACAACACGCGATCAGTCAGTTGTTCTTTCCACGCAGCCAGAACGCAAGAGTAGTTGCTCTTGCACCAATCAACATCGAACGCGGCCTTCACACCTTCTAACGCTTTGATTGGGCGCTCTAAAATCAACTTGCTCCCAGTATAAGAGCGAAAGTACATAATGGCATTTTGTCGATTAAACGCATTCGATAAATACGCTTCGGCTTGATGCAGCGATTTACGCGCGACGGCTTCAACGTAATTCAGCTTTTCGTACGGTGACAGCGAGTAAATCGCGTCTTGGAAGCTGAACTCAGTTTGAGCTTCTACTTCATCCACGCTCAAGCCTTTGTATTGTTCGAGCTTCGCTTCCGTCAGCAGCCCCATTAAAATGACTTTTTGCTTTATTTTGGCTAGGTTATTTGCGTAGGTGTTGAACTGCTTTACTTCATAAGAAATCAACACAGCGCCTATCATCATTGTTGAAGTCGCAAACAGTAACGTCGCCACAAAGAAAGACAGCGCGATGCTTTTAAATGTCATGGTGTCTCCTTAGGTCCCCGCTACTCTTGTTAGCTCGACAATGTTCTTTACGTTAAATTTATCCAGTACGCGGCGTTTATAAGTGCTGACCGTTTTATCGCTAATCGACAACACAGATGCGATATCTCGATTGGACTTGCCTTGCAGCAAATACTTCATCACGGCACTTTCTCTGCTTGAAAGTTGCGGCATTTCTCTGACTTCGTTCGCGACTTGCTTAAATTTAAAGAAGGTATAACCCTTCACCACCGCTTCTATAGCGTCTTTCAGAATGTCGTGATTTTCCGATTTGCACACATAGCCATCTGCGCCAGATCGAAACGCCATTTGACTGTACATTTGGCTGGTTTCCGCCGAGAAGAAAATGACCTTGCCTTCATAACCGTGGGATTTGATGCGTTTGTAGAAATCAAAGCCGTCGCAATCGGCTAAGTTCACATCCAAAATCAGCAGTTCAATGTTGCTCTCTTTTAATGTCTTAAATGCAGACTTTGCAGACGTTGCGGTAAACACTTCATTGGTCATCCCCAGCTCTTTCAGTAAGGATTTGATTGCAACGCAAACTAGAGGGTGATCATCAAAGATCAAACAATTCATTTTATTCATATCTTTCATTCAGTATGGTTATTGCTTCTAAAGGCATGGGTTTGTCGATGTAGAAACCTTGGCAAAGGTCAATTCCGTATTCACGCATCACTTGAAGCGTGACTTCATCTTCAATTCCTTCCGCGACGAGCCGTATGTTCAAACTTTTCGCCAGCGCACAGATGGCGACAACGATGTTGCGTTTTTTCATATCGCACTCGACGCCTTGCACAAACGAGCGATCTATTTTGAGCTCGTTGAACGGCAGTTGAGCCAGTTTTTCAAACGTCGATGAGCCAGTGCCAAAGTCATCA
>JABXIW010000016.1 GCA_013372875.1 Gammaproteobacteria bacterium
AGGTCTGCCGTGATACCAAATTTCATCCTGAACTTGAATGAACTTGCGCGCCGCAAGCGCTTTCTCGATGCGTTGGTTTAGCCCAGCCACACCGAAGTCACCTTCACGGATCGCGCACAGCAGTCGGCATTGGTTGAAGGTATCTAACACCGCTTTGGCTTTGTGCGTTAGCGACTCTGGCTCTCCGGTTTTAGGATCAGTTTCCTGTTGTCCAATGCGTTTGAGGTAACGACCGTATTCCTGCACCAACGTCTGCATCATTTGGTTGTAATGTTGACTACTTAGCGCGAAATGTTCGATATCGGAAAAGTCACGCGCCCAGACGTTATCTACGCTCGCAGCAGAACCGGAATTAACCGCTTTTGCCAACTGACCAATGCCTGAGCGAGCGTCAAATCGGTAGCTCTTTTGCAGCATACATAAACTATCAGCAATGCTAGATGCACTGTTACCCGTATGGGCTAAAGTATCGAACCCCGTCAGTTTTGCGATGGCTGACGCCTGCTCTTTGCCATAACCCAATGCATGGAACGAACAGATATCACCCAACACAGCCCCTGCTTCAACTGAGGCAAGTTGGTCTTTATCACCTAACAAAATCAGCCGCGCATGCTTCGGTAAGGCATCGACCACTTTGTACATCATTGGTAAATCAACCATCGACGCTTCGTCGATAACTAAAATATCCAAATGCAGTGGATTTTGCTTGTTGTGACGAAATTCTGCGCTATTAGGAATCGCGCCAAGCAATCGATGTAAGGTACTCGATTCAGTCGGAATTTTGACTTTTAGCTCCGGAGAAACTGGCAGCTCTTGCACTGCTTTACCAATAGACTCGGTTAATCGCGCCGCCGCTTTCCCCGTCGGGGCCACCAGCTTGATGGTTAGATTTTTCTCGTGCGTCGCCTGTTCAATCAAAGCAGCAAGCAATTTGGTTACTGTCGTCGTTTTACCCGTACCTGGGCCACCAGAAATCACAGCAAATCGACGAGTTAACGCAACCGCCGCCGCGACTTTTTGCCAGTTCACACAAGCTGAGAGTGGTACGAGTTCATCCAGTGTTTGCAAATCTTGAACTTTGCGCGCATTGCTAAGCACGGAATCGATGGCGGGCCAATCCAACGATTCGCTTGCGACCACATCAAGGTGGTCACACACCAATTGTTGACGCAACACTTGGTTGCTGCTTCCCGCTTCTACTGCTTTGCCTAACGCGTTAAACAGAAAATGGTATTGGCGTGCAAACAAATGGTTGAGCAACTCGGATAATCGCGAAAACTCTTGCGCTTGCAAGTTAACTGCGGCGCCCAACTGATTAAGCTTTTCCGCCAGTGTCACTTCATAATGCCAATAGCGGTGCAGATACAGACGCTCGCCATCGAACATCAGCGGCAAGGCTTCTCCTTGCGCGCCGACCACGGTGGAATTTTTTAATACTTGAATCCAGTCTACGCCTTGCAACTGTGTGTTGAGCGCCAATGCCGACTCACCAAACAGCCCTAGCTTACTGGCTAAATCCGTAGATTGCCCTTGTGCATCGAACAGAGACAGACAGATATGTCCTTTGCCAAGCTCACTACTGACAACACCAGCGATAAACGCCAATGCTTGACTGTCCGACTGTTCATCATGCGTTTGAGAATCAATAAAACAGGCGAATTGGTAGTCGAGCTGACGAATAGCACCTTTGTGCGCCAAGCGTTCCAACACTACCAATAGGCTATCTTGGTCAGAATGAAGATTGTGATTTGTCGTCATTAAAGTAGCTCCATCTGCCCGGCTTGAGTTGAGCGCGTTTCAAGTACTTGACCATCAATCAAACGATCCATCTCTTGTAAGAACTCTAAGGTTGGTTTCGCGGCAAAAATGCCGTGGTCACTCTGCCCATCCATGCCGCGCAAGAACAAGTAATACACGCCACCGAAGTGCTGCTCATATTGATAATTCGCCAATCGGCTGCGTAAGAAGCGATGCAGCGCTAACGCATAAATCTGATACTGCAAATCGTAACGGTGATCCGCCATGGCCGATTTCAGTGCTTCACCATGGTAGTGCGTTACATCGTCGCCAAGATGATTCGATTTCCAGTCAAGCACGTAGTATTTACCTTGATGTTCAAACACTAAGTCGATAAAACCTTTGAGCATGCCTTGCACGGTTTGGAAACCTAAATCCCCCGCTTTCGCCGACAATGGATCGTGACGCTGAATGACTCGGTTTAACGCTGGTGCAGACAAAACTTCAATCGGCAACAAGAATTCCATCTCCACCAAACGCTGCGACGGTGCTTTTTGATTCAGCTGTAAAGACTTACCATCCAACGGCGTTGCAAGTACGGTATCAATCAATTGCTGCAAAATGGGCAGCCACTCTTCATCGAGCTGTTCGCTTTCCATCAAAGCGAGGATGACTTGTGTGTTCTCTTCCGTCGTGGCTGGCTGAGTAAATTCAATTTCCTCAAACAGGCTGTGCAGGAACGTACCCGGACGCGCACCGCGAGGGAAGGTAAAAATCGAACGCTCTGGCTCCACCAAATCCGCTTCGTCTTGCTCTTCAGATGAGTCGATATCAAAACCCGTAATCTCAATCGTGGCATCATGCTCGGCGTGATGAGAGCCTTGCTTGACCAAGCCAGAATAACTGGTGATGCGCCAGTTTCTATCGATAGGGTTTTGCAGCTCTTTCGCGCTAAGATCGTATATTTCTTCTTGTGGCGCTACGTACTTGTCTTCGAGTTGCTGCGGCGGATCGGCCACAACGACACAATCAAGCTCGTCTTGTTGCTTTGTTAAACCTAGGTGCAAATCGTTAATGCCACCTTCTTGACCATTCTGAATCAAATAGCCAATCGCACTGCGGTGTACGCCAGTTGGCTCTTTGGTCGAACGACCATTGCGCAAAGGCGAGGCTCCAATAAAACACGCATACACAGCACGCGTTAGTGCCACGTATATCAAGCGTAAGTCTTCCGCCAAACGCTCTTTATCCGCTTGCTTCATGGACGCATCGTTGCCAGTGATATCCAGTACCGTGCGGTCATTGGCTGCATCGTAATATTTGGCTTCGCTGACTTCTCGATAGCTGAACACAAACGGCAGAAATACGAGGTCATACTCCAAGCCTTTTGATTTGTGAATAGTTACGATCTGCACTAAGTTACGTTCCGATTCTAAACGTTGGATTTGGTCATCACTGCCGCCCAAACCGTTTTCCGCATCACTGATAGACTGAGCGAGCCAACGCAGCAGACCGTGGTCGCTGTCCAGTTCATTACTGGCTTGTTGAAGCAGTTCACCGATGTGCATTAAATCGGTAAGTACTCGCTCACCATTTTCACCCTGTGAACTCGCACCTTCTTCTAGTAATCGCTCGGCAATATGGCGTTTGCTGATCACCGCGCGCAACATCGGCAGCACACCACGTTGAACCCAAAGTTTGCGATATTCTTTGAATTCGTTTACGGCGTTTTCCCACACAATTTCATCGTTATTAAGTGCATCCAAACTTGCTGCGTCGAGGGCAAACAGCTCAGAAGCAAGACTTGCACGCAGCGCACGGTCATTTTCTGGAGTCAGCACCGCTTGCAGCAAACGCTGTAAATCCTGCGCCACCGAACTGGTAAACACACTGTCTCGGTTAGACAGGTACACGCTGGCAATGCCTTGATCAGCCAACGCTTGTTTGATCATTCGACCTTCACTACCTGTTCGAACCAACACTGCGATATCGCCCGCTTGAACCGCTTTCTGTTTTTCGCCATTCACCAGACACGCTTGCCCCTGTTGAGCCTGCGTCAAAATAGTTTGGATTTGGCTTGCGGTCGCCTCTGCCATTCGAGTCAAATACTCGCCTTTTGGTAGCGGTTTATCGTCCGCTTCTTGCAACCAATAAGTCAGCGCCGGTTGCTTTTGGCCACCCATAGTCCAAATGCGTTTTTCGGCATTGGGACTGTACTTAACGGGTAAGAACGGAATATCCGAATCATAGATAAATGGACTGTCTGGCAAAGCAAATACTTGGTTTACCGCCTGCACCATATCTGCGCTAGAACGCCAGTTGGTTCCTAACGTGTAGTGGGCACTTACTTGGTTACGCGCTTTGATATAGGTGAAAATGTCTGCGCCACGAAAGCCATAAATCGCCTGCTTGGGGTCACC
>JABXIW010000029.1 GCA_013372875.1 Gammaproteobacteria bacterium
GGCGCACAAGTGATGGCAACTGATTTAAGAGCCTCAGCCAGCTTAGTGATTTCGGGTCTAGTCGCTGATGGTGAAACTTTGGTTGATCGTATTTATCATATCGACCGTGGTTATGAAACCATCGAAGAAAAGCTACAGAATATTGGAGCAAGTATTCGTAGGGTGGGTTAAAACTTCATGCAAAAAATAAACCAGTATTTTTTGTGCTCAAGAATTTCCATGCGATATGTTTGTGAAGTCTGAAAAATACTTTAAAAACTTTGTGCAAACATTGTCTAAGGAAGCTGTTTCTAGTGGGAAGACTTCAAGTACTTTTGACCAAAATGTCTCAGTCCCAATATACTTTTGATATCCCAATTCAATTTGTAGTGCAAAGTGTCCAGATGAATCAACAGATTTAATTAATAACAATAGTTCTCCAGGGCTTTCGGATGTAAATGAAATTTGGCCTTTTAGATTTGATTGTAATTTTTTTAAACCAGAAAGAAAATCTTCAAGCTCATATCTATCAACCCAAACATTTTGGTTTATTGTGACGGACTCTGTCTTTAAAGACACTAATAAATTAATATCATAAATGTAATTTTCTGCGTTATTGCTTAGTAATTTAATTTTAAGACTTTCAGAATTATTAAAAATTAGTTTCATATATTTTGATATTAAAGCGTGAATACTCGAGGGAAGTTGTTTAATTTTTAGTCCCTAAAACCACTTCAAATTGTGACCTAACGCCATCTCGCCAATAAGCAACTTCCACTTTATCATTTGGCTTTTTATTCCAAATAGCGCCTAATAAGTCACTGGTGTTATAAATGGCTTTGCCATTAACTTCAGTAACGATATCCAGCTCTTGTAAGCCTGCTTGATCGGCGGGGCCATTAGGGTTTACCGCGGTGACGACAATACCTTGGCCAAAAGGTAAGTTGGAAATTTCGGTTTTGAGTTTTGCGGTTTGCTCAGGAGTTAGTTGCGCTTCTTTGGCAATGGAATCGATATTGATACTCATATCGCCATTTAAGCCAAGCCAGCCACGGCTGACTTCGCCATTTACCTTTAACTGTTTAACAATTTCGGCAACGTCAGAGGCGGCAATGGCAAAGTTTTGCATCACTTTTTCGCCAGAAACATCTTGGGTACTAAGCTGAGTAATACCAATTAAATCGCCATTAGCATTTATCAGAGCGCCGCCTGAATTGCCCGTTCTCAGTTGAGCATCGACTTGTAGGTAGTTTGAGACTTTGGCAAAAAACTTAGCGCTGACGATGCCGCTGGTCACGGTTTGTGGAAAGCCCATATAAGGGGTACCAATGGTGTAAATGGTTTCGCCAACTTGTGTTTGATTATCAGATAAAGCCAAATAAGGTGTTTGCTTTGCCGCCATTTTTAGCAAAGCAATGTCAGAATCTAAATCCAGTCCAATGATTTCTGCGGTAGTTTTCTGACCATTAGCAAACTCCACCAACACTTTTTCAGCTTGATCAAACACTTGACCGCGTATTGAAAAAGTCACTACATGGGCGCTGGTCACCATAAGGCCTTGCTTATCAATAATAACGCCAGAACCATTGTTAAAGAACTGGCAAGCGTTTTGTCTCTGGCTGTAGCTTCTAACGCTATCATGGCAAATCTGACTATTTATAGAATAGGCTTTAGATTGTACTTGTAGTGTAACCACCGCTTGTTGTGCGCTCGCTATAACTTTGGATGCATCGATCGGTTCGATAACTTCAACTGGTCGCATATCGTCAGACTTAAAGCGCTCGGGCATTAAAAAATAGACTAGGGCGGCAAAACCCAAGCCGATCAAAATGTATTTAGCAATAAAAACTAGGCTAGATAAAAACTTCATAATGATATAGAAAACAATGTGTTTAAAATTTAATGAGACTTAGGATGGTTTATTTGGTTCTAAATCTTCTGTCGACTCTTCATCAGCGGATTCATTTTCATCCGACTCTTTATAATAATCAACGGGTTGCTGCAATTCTTCTTGCTTAGCTCCTACTTTTTCTTCATCAGCCTGAATGTCAGAATCTTGGGTTGCAGGTTGCCCATCATCATCTTGATCGGTTTCTGACTCTAATTTTGACTCTTGCTCAGGCTCATGATCAATAAGGGTTTCATTTGGCGCTGCTAAAGTTAATTTGAAACTTTCATCACTAAGCTCAGTTGCACCTTTGGCAAGATGCTTATAGAGCGATTTATATTCTTCCGTTAGATTAGTAAAAAGACGCGCGGTTTCAGAAAAATGGTCATTTACATTGGATTTTAGTGCGTTAAGCTCTTCTTCTTTTTGTTCTAACTCTTCCGATAGTTGCTTTGAACGCTGCGACATACCATGCCAACGGCCTGCAAAAAAGCCTGCAATTAAAGCGATAAAAATTCCGATGGTGATTAAAGCGGTACTCATTGTCTTGTTACAACTCCATTAGCTATTTTTAGGATTATGGCTGGCTTTTGATAGGTATATCTTGAGTCAGTTCAGTCTAATACCTTGAGCAATTATGATACACACATTTTTGTGGAAAAATGTAAACAAGTATCACAATAGCCAGTCTAGCCGAGCCGCGTCTATCTGAGCAATAGTTAAATTCAATGGCATTTAAGCTGATAACCTGACTACAATGGGCTATCAATTACGACTAGAAGGAATTTTAGGTGCAAGCATCCGATTTGTTAGTGAAGTGCTTAGAAGAAGAGGGGATTGAGTATATTTTTGGCGTGCCTGGTGAGGAAAATGCCGATTTTATGATGTCTCTGGAAAAGTCTAACAAAATTAAATTCATCTTAACCCGTCACGAGCAAGGCGCCGCTTTTATGGCTGAAGCCTATGGTCGTCTGACTGGCAATCCAGCTGGTTGCTTGGGTACTTTGGGCCCTGGCGCCACCAATCTTATTACTGGCGTGGCAGATTCCAATATGGATCGTGCGCCCATGCTGGTGTTGACAGGTCAGGGGGCTACCACCCGTTTGCATAAAGAATCGCACCAAGCGATGAATGTGGTGGAAATGTTCAAGCCCGTGACTAAATGGGCTGTGAGTATTTCTCATCAAGACAATATTCCTGAAATTACCCGCAAAGCGGTGCGTTTAGCCCGTACTGAAAAGCCTGGCGCAGTGCTGATTGAGTTGCCTGAGAATATTGCTCATATGCAGAGTGATAAAACGCCGATCAAACCGATCCGGTTTAGACGTTCAGTACCAGAGCAAAGTATCGTTAAGCAAGTAGCGCAACAAATAGCGAGCGCCAAACGGCCGATTATTGTTGCGGGTAATGGTTGTATTCGTGAACGGGCAAGCGCCAGCTTACGCAAGCTGTGTGACTTAACGGGAATTGGGGTTATCAGCACCTTTATGGGTAAAGGCGCGGTGGATCTTGATTCCGAGCAATGCTTATTTACCATTGGCTTGGGCGCAAAAGACTTAACGGCCTGTGCCTTGGATGCTTCGGATTTGGTGATCATGCTTGGTTATGACATGGTGGAATATCATCCTCACTTATGGAATGGCAATGGCGATAAGAACATCATCCATATCGATTTTCTACCAGCGGAGATTGATGAGTTTTATAACCCACAAATTGAAGTGATTGGCGATTTGGCCAATGCGCTGGATATGCTGACTGATGAATTAGGAAACTATCAATTTGAGTTTGATTTTAGTCAGCAACGAGCGGTGCGTCGCGATATGCTAGCAGAGCTGGCAGAGCATAAAGATGATGATACTCAAGGGTTAATTAAACCGCAAAAGTGTCTTTGGGATCTGCGAAAGGCATTAAATCCTGAAGATGTTTTACTATCAGATGTCGGTGCTCATAAGATGTGGATCGCTAGGCATTACCATTGTCATGAGCCTAATACTTGTTTGATCCCTAATGGCTTTTGCTCCATGGGATTTGCTTTGCCTGGCGCGATAGGGGCTAGTTTGGTTTATCCAGATAGAAACATTGTTGCGATTTGTGGTGACGGTGGTTTTATGATGAATGTGCAGGAAATGGAAACCGCGAGACGCTTAAATTCAAATATATTGGTGATCGTGTGGGAAGATGGCGGTTATGGCTTGATTGAGTGGAAGCAAGACGCCGAGTTTGGTCGACATACCCAGCTGGGCTTTGGTAATCCCGATTGGCTGCAATTAGCCCAAGCCTTTGGCTGGAAAGGTTATTTTGAGAAAAATTCAGCCGACTTTGCTACAACTCTTGATAAAGCATTGCAAGAAGTAGGACCTCGATTGGTGGTTATTCCGATTGATTATGCGGAAAACCCAAAACTGACTGCAAAGCTAGGCAAAATTGTTTGCCCGATATAAAAGGAATATAGGAAATTTTGATGATAACTCATGATATAAAAATTAATTCGCAAATTCCCAAAGCTGGAACTTTAGAAGTTGTTAATCCTTATGACCGCTCGAAAATTGCGGAGATTGCAACCGTGGGTGAGCAACATTTAGAAGACGCCTTATCCAGCGCCGAGAAACTGTATTTGGATAAAGATGGTTGGATGACGGTGCATCAAAGGGTGCAGATCTTAGAAAGAACTGCAGAGATTATCGGTCAAAGAGTTGAAGATTTAACTAAGTTAGCCGCCAGCGAAGGTGGCAAGCCTTATCTTGATTCCAAAGTGGAAATTAATCGTGCGATTGATGGTTGTAAGCTCGCTATTGAGGCGATCCGCAATGAGCACGGCGAAGTAATTCAGATGGGCGGCGATATGTATTCTGCTAATCGTGCAGCTTTTACTTTAAAAGAACCGATTGGCGTGGTGGTGGCAGTCAGCGCTTTTAACCATCCGTTTAATTTAATTATTCACCAAGTCATAGCTGCGATTGCCGCGGGCTGCCCAGTGATCGTAAAACCAGCCAGTGATACGCCGCTTTCTTGTATTGCTGTGCGTGAGATTTTAATCGAAGCAGGTTTGCCTAAAGCTTGGTGCCAAGTGTTTATTAGCGATAATAATACGACCGCAACAAAATTGGTAACCGATCCGCGAGTGAGCTTTTTTAGTTTTATTGGCAGTGCCAAAATTGGCTGGATGCTCAAGTCTAAGTTATCTGCAGGAACACGTTGCGCTTTAGAGCATGGCGGCGTTGCGCCAGCGATTGTTTATCCTGATGCCAATTATAAGGAAGCTGTTAATTTACTTGGTAAAGGTGGCTTTTATCATGCTGGCCAAGTATGCGTTTCGGTGCAAAGGGTTTATTTACAAAAAGGTCACTCTCAAGAATTCATCGATGGTTTAAAAGAGTTGGCTGAAAATTTAATAGTCGGTGATCCGTTAAGTGAGCAAACTCAAGTTGGGCCTTTAATCAAACCGCAAGAGTGTGATCGTATCCATGAATGGGTTACCGAAGCGGTTGATGCTGGTGCTCAATTAATAACAGGTGGCAATAAAATTTCAGAGACCTGTTATCAGCCGACCATCTTAGTCAATCCACCGATTGATGCAAAAGTCAGTCAGCAGGAAGTTTTTGGCCCTGTGATCTGTATTTATGAAGTGGATGAGATGGCGCAAGCAATTGAACTTGCTAATGGCTTAGAGGTTTCGTTCCAAGCAGCGGTTTGGACTTCCAATATTGATAATGCTTTTTTTGTGCGTAAACATATCAATGCATCGGCAATTATGGTCAATGATCATACCGCCTTTAGAATTGATGGGATGCCATTCGCTGGTTTGAAAGAATCGGGTTATGGCGTTGGCGGTATTCCGCATACCATTCACGATATGCAAATCGAAAAAATGATGGTGATTAAGTCGCCCAATATCTAATGCCTAGCCCTTAGTAAAAAAAGCAAGATTATGCGAAAATAGCCGCATCTTGCTTTTTATGTTTTACCAATGAATAAAAATCATATTTTAATTGATGGCGATGCTGGTCAACTTGAGGCCGTTTGGGATCTGCCTGAGACGGATTCAGGGGACTATGTCGCGGTGTGTTGTCATCCGCATCCGCAGCATGGTGGTGCCATGACCAATAAGGTTATTTATACCGTTTCACGAACGCTTGCTGGCTTGGGAATGCCATCACTACGCTTTAATTTCCGAGGCGTTGGTCATTCGCAAGGAGAATACGATGAAGGTCGCGGTGAGCAACAAGATTTGGTAAAAGCCATTGAATTCGCAAAAGCCGAATACCCCAACCGTAAACTTTGGCTAGCAGGCTTTAGTTTTGGCTCTTGGATTGCGGCACTGCAATCGCATGAACAAGCGCCTACGCAACTTATTAGTATTGCTCCGCCCGTGAACCGTTTTAGTTTTGATGAGTTTTTGAACCCTGATTGCAATTGGCTGGTGGTGATGGGTGATGCCGATGAAGTGGTCGATCCACAAGCAGTCTTCGACTGGATTGATGAGTTGGAGCCTCAACCTCAGTTAATCAAAATGGAGAATGCTGGACACTTTTTCCATAGCCGTCTTGTTGATTTGCGCGAAGAGCTAGAAGCAGCGCTCAAAGAGAATCTTTAATGACTCCAATTGAAAAATACCTACAAGATTTGGCTAATGGCTTTAGCCCCGATCCTGCTCAGCGTGAAGCGATTGAAGCCCTGAACCGTGTTTTTCATGATTTGAACGCGCAAAAAGGTACCGGCTTTTTCAGTAAGTTATTCGGCACCTCTAAATCGGTAACTGGTTTATATATGTGGGGCGGCGTGGGTCGCGGCAAAACCTACTTGATGGATACTTTTTTCAACTGCGTGACCACCGATAAAAAAATCCGCCTGCATTTTCATCGCTTTATGCACGAAGTGCATGCAGAGTTGAAAAGTTTAGCTGGTGAGAAAAATCCTTTAACTAAAATTGCCGATCAACTTTCTGAGCGCGCTAAGCTGATCTGCTTTGATGAGTTTTTTGTTAAAGATATTACTGATGCCATGATCTTAGGTGGTCTTTTTGAAGAATTGTTTGAGCGCGGTGTGGTGTTGGTGGCAACTTCTAATATCCCACCTGAAAGACTTTATTGGAATGGCTTGCAGCGCGAACGTTTTTTACCAGCAATTGCTTTAATCGAAAAACATTGCCAAGTGATGAATGTGGATGGCGGTACCGATTACCGGATGCGCACCCTTGAGCAAGCGGAAATTTATCATTATCCACTGGATGCTCAAGCTGATAAAAATATGCAGGAATATTTCTTGCAGCTTTCAGGCGAAAAAGGCGAGGAACATCGCAAACTCAAAATAGAGGGACGCTTGATCGATACGGTACGCCTTTCAGAAAACCTTGTTTGGTTCACTTTTGATGCTATCTGCGGTGGCCCGCGCTCGGCAGCGGACTATATAGAACTGTCTCGAAGCTACAACACGGTTTTCGTTAGCCAAGTACCGCAGATGGACAATGCCATTAATGACGCCGCCAGACGCTTTATTGCTTTAGTGGATGAGTTTTATGAGCGCCATGTAAAGCTCATCATTTCCGCAGAAGTGGCGATTGAAGAGCTTTATGTAGGTACTGGACTTGCTTTTGAGTTCGAGCGAACCATCAGTCGCCTTCAAGAAATGCAATCCAAAGACTATCTTGCTAAAGAGCATTTGGCTTAGCAGCTAAAATTTGCAACTTTTGGGAGCTTGCTATAAATTCAAGGCCAATAAAATAATTAGAAAAAGCTAAAGATGACTGACCAAACTAATAATCCATACGCTGCCCCGACTTCAGATATTGAAACCTCAACGCGGTTAACTTTCGAAAACCCCACAAAAAAAGCCAACTTAGCAATTAAGGCTTTCTACGCAGTTCTTGCAGTTTATGTTACCCATATTATTACCCAAATCTGGCGAATTGGAACTTTCAAAGAATACTTAGCTACCCAGGCTAATTGGGAAGAGCTGGAAAAAGGCGATCAAATTGAGGGAACTATCGGTATTATTTTGGGTTTGGTTACCATTGTTTTAATTATTTTCTTTCTACGCTGGTTTCATCAGTGTTATAAAAACGTGATTGCTTTAGAAGCTGATAGTTTAGAGCACTCGCCTGGCTGGGCAGTGGGTTGGTTTTTCATTCCTTTCGCAAACCTGGTTAAGCCTTACTCGGTTGCTGCGGAAATGTGGAAAGCGAGCAGCCCTAAATATCCGAGCGAAGATAGACTCAGTAGCTGGAGATTGGCTGAAACAGGATGGGTTGTTCCTATGTGGTGGTTTACATTTCTGGCGTCGTCTGTATTCGAAAGAATTGTGTTAACTAAAACACGCAGTGCCAGTTCATTAGAAGATTATTTAGACATTGCCTCACTTGATATCGCCTCATCGATAGTCACAATTGGCGGAATTATTTCGGCTTTGATTTTTATTAAGAAGTTATCCGAAAGACAAAACCAAAGATTTAATATTTTGACTCAAAGCTAAATAAAAGAACCATGATTTCTTACTAGATTTACTAGTTGGTAATTAAGCAGATTCCGGAAAATGTAAATTATCAGTAGGCCTGATCGATAAATGCCATTCATATGCTACAATTTGATACAAATGGAATCATATTAGTTATCAATTGGAATCAGAACAACCCATACTAAAATTTGACATAAAAGCCGAGGACGGAATTGATTACAGCCGTCAATGGGTTCGTTCGTTCCTTTTTGTTGCGCTAGCTTTTGTGATTGTCTTTATTCTTATCGATAGGATGCAAATTCCTCAAGAAGCATTTCCTATTTATTTAAAAAGCAGGCTGCTCTTTCAGGTATTACCGATTGTCATAGGGATTGCGCTAACTTTTATACCTGACTACACCAAAATTTATCAACCAACTTTATTTATCATCGCCACTATTGTCTCTTTATCTAACATCGATGTTATTTGGAGGCTATGGCAGCATTCAAAGTTTGCGTTTGATTTTGAAGGCTTGATGCTTTATCTAGGCTTCTACTTTTTTATTGCCAGAATGAGCTTTAAATATGCGGTAATTCATGCAGTAATTGTGAGTATAGTGTTTTCGATATTAGTATTTAATGTTCCTGTGTACGGGTTAAAGTCGGAAGTCTATTTAGGCTTTGTGATTTCAACTTACATTATCGGATTAATCGGTGTTTTTAAACTGCAAAAGGTTCTAGAAGAGAAATATGAATATAGCCAAACCTTGCTCAAATTAAGCATAACCGATCGTTTGACAGGCGTTTTGAATCGGAAAGGGTATGAAGAATACGCCAATATGCAGCTTAGTCTGTGTAAACGTAATATTCAAAACCTGAGTCTAATCATATTCGATATTGATCATTTCAAACAATACAATGATGACTTTGGCCATATTAAAGGTGACGAGATCTTAAAGCTCAAAGCTGCTGTGTTAGAGGAAATATTTAAACGTGATAGCGATGTCATTGCCAGATATGGTGGTGATGAATACGTGGTTATTGTGAGTAATTTGACGGCCATTGATGTTAAAAGCCTGGCGCAGAAAGTTATCGATAAATGGAAAAGTTTGAATCTAAATGCAGGATCTGAAGATGATGAGCTCATCATTAATTGTTCGGTGGGAGCCTATACCAAAATACCTGACACCAATGATGACTTGGAAGCCTACTTCAAGCATGCGGATAAAGCTTTGTACCAAGCTAAGGAAAAAGGACGGGCTAGGGTGGTAAGTATCGATGGCAATAGAAATTACTTTGAGCGGGAGTCTGCACTGCAAACAGATTAAGAATTGATGATAGCTTATTTTTGCTTCCCAAAGAAAAAGCCGGCGATTGCCGGCTTTTTGGTAACTTTGCTTGCTCTATTTAAAGAGTAGCTTAGCCAACCATATCTTTTAGTTTCTTCAATGGACGGATTTTAACCGCGATTGAAGCTGGTTTAGCTTTGAACATGGTTTCTTCGCCAGTGAATGGGTTGATACCTTTGCGCGCTTTTTTCGCTGGCTTTTTAACAGTACTGATTTTTAATAAGCCTGGTAATGTGAACTCACCGCAAGAACGTTTCTTTACATGACGCTCAATTACGATACCTAATTCATCGATCACTGCGCCTACGTCTTTTTTAGTTAAGCCTGTTTGTTCTGCGATTTCGTTAAGGATTTGTGTTTTAGTGAATTTGTCTTTTACTGCAGTTATTTTACGGTCTGCCATTTTTTTCCTTTGCCTCGTGTTAAATGACTGTTAAAATTGTCTTTGTCTTGGCGAGTAATGCAAAATTGACTCCCCCAGCGCTTTTTATAGCGCTAAAAGCCCGTTAAATAAAGTCTTTTGTTGCGAATTAAGGCTAAAATTCGCAAATATCTTCAGGACATTTAAAAATATTTAATTATATAGCATTACCTCTTGTACTAGGGGTGGTGTTTCTGTACAATTCGCGCTCTGAATTTTTAGGTGGCGTATGGCTGACTTATGTCTGAATACGGTGCCTGCATAGAGTGCAAACGGCTTTTGGAGCTCGAAAAAGATGAAAACATTTAGTGCAAAGCCTGAAACTGTAAAACGCGACTGGTTCGTTGTTGACGCAGAAGGCAAAACTTTAGGTCGCTTAGCGACTGAAGTTGCTCGCCGTTTAAAAGGCAAGCATAAAGCAGAATACAC
>JABXIW010000173.1 GCA_013372875.1 Gammaproteobacteria bacterium
CAATGATGTAGTAATGAATCGGGTCGCCCACCACAATACGATAGCTGCCAAGCGCGATACCTATCGCTACGCCTAAAGCAACCGCAACTCGTAAGCCATTTACACTAATACTGCCACCAGACACTTGATTGGCTTTGATGGCCACTGCAATCAAAGATGGCTCAGCAATGGTCGTACTAAAGCCGATAAAAAAAGCAAAGGTGTACACCCAATAATAGTCGACCCACTCTAACGCCTGCCCAATAGAGACTTTAAACTCTCGGACGAATTCAGGAGCGGTCAACTGCACCGCCATTGTTTCGCCCAACGGAAACAATGCCATCTCCAAACCGAGTAAAAACAACGATAATCCAACAATGACATACGCAAAACCGAGCAACACTTTTTTGAGGTTATTCACTGGGCGGCGCAGCACAGCCAATTGAAAGCCA
Organism: Gammaproteobacteria bacterium; assembly: GCA_013372875.1. Next base: position 432 of record JABXIW010000173.1, read on the forward strand.
AAAATAATCGCCGCAATCGGGATCACATCACGAATGGTGGACAGCAACGTATCTAAGAAATGTTCGAATGAAATCATGTAACGGCCATCCCATAAATCATGACAAACATCATTGGCAGTAAAGAGGCAAACGCAATCAACCCAAAACCATCCACCATAGGGTTACGCCCTTTAATGGCCGAAGCTAACCCTACTCCTAATGCCGTCACCAAAGGGACGGTAATCGTTGACGTGGTCACGCCACCCGAGTCGTAAGCAACGCCGATGATCGACTCTGGCGCAAACCAAGTGAGAGTCACAACGCCAACATAACCACCGATGATCATGTAATGAATTGGCCACCCTTTTAAGATGCGCAGCACCCCAATCACAATCGCAATCCCAACAGAAAAAGCCACCGTTATCCGCAGGCCAACGCCATACTCCGTCATGGATTGTTCGGAATTGGGGATCATCCCGCCTTCAGCCGCCACCTCTGAGGCCTCTTCTGCAACAGCAGTCAATGCTGGCTCTGCGATAGTGGTTCCAAACCCCAAGCAAAACGCAAAAATCAATAACCAAAACACACTGCCCTTTCGAGCAAAGGCTTGTGCCATATTTTCGCCAATGGGGAACAAGCCGAGTTCTAGCCCGAAAATAAAAAACGTCAGGCCTAAAATGACCAACAACAAACCAAAAAGAATCGAGACCAAGTTAGGTAAAGGCTCTTGCAGAACCACCAATTGGAAGAAGGTAATAACAATTACAATAGGAAGAAGATCGCGGGCACTGTTAAACAGAGCGCGGAACAAAGCAGTGAGTGCTTCCATGCAAATCCTCCCTTTGACGAACAAGTTATTGGCTCTGAAGGCGAGACCTGTCCGGTGATATCCTTATCATCTACTCTCAGTGTGGCATAAATTTCTACTCACAAACGTGAACAACCTTATGTCACCACTAACATTTGGTTACATTTTCCTAATATGTGAACTGGATGAGCCACCACGAAAATTTATCTGAAAGATGGAAGAACGCATGATAAGGAGCGCGGAACTGATCAAGCGAGGCGCAAAACGACTATAATGTTCTAATATATTGACATTCAAAGAGATGCTATGAAGATATTACTTACAGGTGGAACTGGGTTTATAGGGTCTGAGTTACTCAAACTGCTCACCACTCATCAGATAGTGTTACTGACCCGATCGCCAGACCAAGCCAAACAGCACTTGCAGTACGCTGATTTAGGTAATATCGAGTACCTTGCTTCTCTTGATGAACTCGCCGATCTCAACAACATAGATGCCGTCATCAACCTCGCAGGAGAACCAATCGCAGACAAGCGTTGGACGGAACAGCAAAAAGAGAAAATTTGCGACAGTCGCTGGAAAATTACCGAGCAAATTGTTGAGCTGATTCACGCCAGTACCGAACCGCCTTCTGTGTTTCTTAGTGGATCTGCCGTGGGTTATTACGGCGACCAGCAGGATCATCCGTTCGATGAGTGTCTTCATGTGAATAACGACGATTTCCCGCATATGGTTTGCGCCAAGTGGGAACAAATCGCCAAACGAGCTGAGTCCGAACAAACCCGCGTTTGCTTTCTCCGGACAGGCGTCGTACTCGGGCTTAATGGCGGAGCACTCGCGAAAATGCTCTTGCCTTACAAATTGGGGTTAGGCGGACCGCTTGGCAATGGGAATCAATACATGCCTTGGATTCATATCCTCGATATGGTTCGTGCCATTATGTACCTGCTTGAAACCCCTCACGCGCATGGTGCCTTCAACATGTGCGCTCCTCACCCTGTGACTAACCGGATATTTAGCCGCACGTTAGCGAAAACACTCAAACGTCCTCATATTCTATTCACACCTAAATGGGTCATGGCATTGGCGATGGGAGAATCAGCATGTTTGTTGTTTGACAGTATGCGAGCCAAACCTAAGAAACTCACCGAGCTCGGCTTTAAATTTAGTTATTCAAGAATAGAACCAGCACTGAAGCACTTGCTTCAAGATAGAAGCTGTTGAATGATAAAGCTTATCTGTCTCTCGCATTAAGCTAACACATGAATAAATCCATCCTCATTACGGGTTGCTCAACGGGCATCGGGTACGTTTGTGCTCATGCACTCCATAAACAAGGCTTTAACGTCATCGCCTCTTGTAGAAAGCTTGATGACGTTCAACGACTCCAATCAGAAGGGTTAACCTGTATCCAGCTCGACCTCGACGACCCAATAAGCATCACTAGTGGCGCAAAACAAGCGATTGAATTGGCTCAAGGCCAGCTTTATGCCCTGTTCAATAACGGCGCATATGGTCAGCCCGGTGCATTAGAAGATCTGCCTACCGAAGCATTGAAAGCGCAATTTCAAACCAACTTTTTTGGTTGGCACCAATTGGTTCAAGAGGTACTACCCACTATGCGTGCTCAAGGTGAAGGACGCATTATTCAAAACAGCTCCGTCTTGGGTTTTGCCGCAATGAAGTATCGTGGGGCGTACAACGCCTCAAAGTTTGCCCTAGAAGGATGGACAGATACATTACGGCTCGAACTTGCTGATACCGACATCAAAGTGGCGTTGATAGAGCCCGGCCCCATTGAAACGCAATTTAGACACAACGCTCTGCACGCTTTTGAGAAATGGATTGACGTAGATTCAAGCCCTCACCGTATCGCGTATGAAGGACAGAAAAAGCGTTTAGATAACGATAAATCGAATAATCGATTCGTGCTGCCCGCAGAAGCTTGTATCGAACCCGTTCTTCACGCACTAACCAGCAATAAACCTAAAATTCGCTATCGCATTACGACACCAACCAAGTTGTTTGCGATTTTGAAACGATTATTACCCACTCGTGTCCTCGATAAAATTTTGCGACAAGCTGCATAGAAATATTTTGTCGTAATGTAATTTCATCGTAACAATGTGATGTCATTATGAGCACGTAGGTTAAAAAAACCTCACGCGCTCGAATCAATTTCTTATTAAGTTTATCAATTAAGACTTCCTCTTAAGATTTTGAACTTAAAAAGATTTGGTATCGCCACCCAGTATGTTTTGTACGAATGCGAGGCAACAATGACATTAAATCAGCTGAACTGGCTTAGTGTGGGTGTAGTGTTGACGATGTTCATCCTATTTTGATACCACAGAGAACCTCCAATTTAATTGCACTTTCGCTTGCAAATAGGATAACGCTGCTTCGGCAGCGTTATCCTAATATGCTCGACCCGCTTGATTTTCCATTCAATTAGCTCCATATCTACAGACATCGACCTGAATTAAAAGCAAGGACACTCAAATGCAATCCCCATTTATCGTTGAGTTAACAGAACAGAATTTTAGAGAAGTGCTTGAAGGATCAATGAACACGCCCGTTCTGATTCATTTTTGGGCCAACGCTCAACCAGAAAGCGCACAAGTGCTACCTGAGTTGCAAGCTCTCACTCAACAGTACAATGGTGCTTTTACATTGGCTCTGCTGAACTGTGAAGATCAACCAGCGCTTGCTTCCCAATTTGGTGTTCAAGTACTGCCAACAATCGCGTTGTTTGTTAATGGACAAGCAGTCGATGGCTTAGGCGGGCCTCAACCAATCGAAGCGATTGGCGCAATGCTACAAAAACATTTGCCAAGCCCTGACGAGCAACTATTGAAGCAAGTAAGCGAACTGCTTCAACAAGGCGAACATGCACAAGCTCTGAACGTCATTCAAACACTGTCAGATGAACTGCAATCACGCGGTGATGTAAAATTAGCGAAAGCCGATTGTTTGCTAGAAACTAAACAATTCGAATTAGCACAAGAGTTGTTAGCAACCATCCCACTTGAGTATCAAGACAACTCTTACAAAAGCTTAATCGCGAAGCTGGAACTGCATCAGCAAGCGGCTGAAAGTCCAGAATTAAAGCGCTTGGAACAAGAGTTGGCAGCTAACCCAGACAATTTCGAATTGGCATGTGAGCTAGCAGTACAATACAACCAAGTAGGTCGTGATGAAGAAGCGCTAGAGCTACTTTGGAACATTTTAAAAGTAAACCTAGGCGCGCAAGATGGCGAAGTGAAGAAGACTTTTATGGATATCCTAAGCGCATTAGGACAAGGCAACGCTATTGCAAGTAAATATCGTCGCCAGCTGTACTCCATCTTGTACTAAGCGCAGAATTCTTCTAAAAATAAGACAATAAAGGCCGGAACTTCCGGCCTTTGTTTTACCTAAAATCGCACCGCTATCGTTTCTTCTCAACATCTTCGATTGTCTACAACTCAAAAATGCGTGAAAATGAATCAGTTATTATGCACTCAAGGGAATAAATCATGCCTATCGATTCACTGATCACTATCGGTATTTTCGTCGTCCTCGCTGTCGTTATCTTGTCTTCAGCCATCAAAACGGTTCCACAAGGAAACAACTGGACAGTTGAGCGCTTTGGACGCTACACCCACACATTAAAGCCGGGTTTAAACTTGATCATTCCATTCGTTGATAAAATTGGTCAAAAAGTAAATATGATGGAACGTGTGCTTGATATTCCAGCACAAGAGGTCATTTCAAAAGATAACGCAAACGTGGTGATCGATGCGGTTGGTTTCGTTCAAGTTATCGATGCGGCTAAGGCGGCTTACGAAGTAAACGATTTAGAACACGCGATTCGTAATCTAACGCTAACGAATATTCGTACCGTACTTGGCTCGATGGAACTCGATGAAATGCTGAGCCAACGTGACATGATCAA
>JABXIW010000437.1 GCA_013372875.1 Gammaproteobacteria bacterium
ATCATGATGGAGCACTTTTACCGACGGATGCGCAAGCGCTTTGATATTTTGATGCAAGACGGTAAGCCAGTGGGTGAAAAGTGGAATTACGATGCCAACAACCGTAATAAACTGAAAGTGAAAGATATCGAGCAATTACCCAAACCGCTGATGTTTAGCCTGAATGTTGACGAGATTGTAGAGCGACTAACGCGACACAAGATCTCGACCATCGGTTCACTAAATGGTGATTTGTTATGGCCAGTGAATCGCGCGCAGAGCCTATCTTTACTCGCGCATTTTTGTCAGGTCTGTCTCCGTCACTTTGGTCGGTTTCAAGATGCGATGACGGCGGAGCACGATGCCAAATGGAGTTTGTACCACAGTCGTTTGTCGTTCTCGATGAACAGTAAGTTACTGCACCCCAAAGAGGTAATCGATGCTGCACTTAGTGCGTACCAATCAAACAAACACATCGATATTGCGCAGGTAGAAGGTTTTATTCGTCAGATCTTAGGTTGGCGGGAATTCATTAGGGGTGTGTACTGGGCGAATATGCCGCAGTATCCGCAGAAAAATGAGCTCGAAGCATCACGTGATTTACCCGACTACTTTTGGACAGGAAAAACCAAGATGGCTTGTATGCGCAATGCAATAGGCCAGTCTCTCGACTATGCCTACGCCCATCATATTCAGCGTTTGATGGTGACGGGCAACTTTTGTTTGCTCACCGAGATGAATCCTGACCAAGTAGATGCTTGGTATCTCGGCATTTATGTCGATGCGATTGAGTGGGTAGAAATGCCCAATACACGCGGTATGGCATTGTTCGCCGATGGTGGCATTGTTGGCACCAAGCCTTATGCCGCAAGCGGGTCGTACATCAACAAAATGAGCGATTACTGTAAAGGTTGCCATTATGACAACAAGGCGCGCAGTGGTGAAGGCTCTTGTCCGTTTAATAGTCTTTATTGGCGATTTATGGACAAGCATGAAAAGCGACTCGCTACCAATCCACGCATCGGCATGATTTTCCGGTCTTGGGACAATATGGAAGCTTCGCAGCGCCAAGCGATTCTTGAGACGGCTGAACGCTATATCGCGGATTTGGAGCATTTGTGATGAACATTTTGATCGTCGGTGGGAACGGAGGGATTGGTTTGGCGATGGTCAAAGAGGCACTAGTGCGCTTTCCGCAGGCTCAAATTCACGCGACCTATCGGCGCACAAAATCCGATTATGAACATTCAGCCTTGATTTGGCACCAGGTCGATGTCACGGATGAAGCGCAGGTCAAAAATTTGAGTCAAGCAGTTCACAGCATCGATTGGGTGATCAACTGTGTCGGTATGCTGCATACGCCAGACAAAGGGCCGGAGAAAAACCTCAGTATGTTGGAGCCCGACTTTTTTCTGCAAAACATCGCCGTTAACACATTGCCAAGCATGTTACTCGCGAAGTATTTCACGCCGCTTTTAAAGCACAGTGGTGAACCTAAGTTTGCGGTTATATCAGCCAAAGTCGGCAGTATCAGTGACAATCGTCTTGGCGGTTGGTACAGCTATCGAGCCTCGAAAGCCGCGCTGAACATGTTTCTCAAAACCATGTCGATTGAATGGCAACGCACGCTTAAAAATGGCGTGGTCTTGGCATTGCATCCGGGCACGACCGATACCGCGTTGTCTGAACCGTTTCAAGGCAATGTCCCTGAGGGCAAGTTGTTTACGCCACAGCGCGTTGCCAGTGATTTAATGGGGCAGATAGCAAAAGCCGCCCCGCAAGATAGCGGGGCGTTTTTGACGTACGATGGTGAGCGTTTGCCTTGGTAAGCGTTACGGGTTTTTCTCTGGTTTGCTGCGTCGACAGCGTTCAGAGCAATAAATCACCGTCTCCCAATTTCGCGCCCATTTCTTGCGCCATGAAAAAGGTCGCTCACAGACGGGGCATAACTTCGTTGGTAAGTGCGATTTAAAGCCTTTCATCATGCTTATTCTCAAACGCTAACCAGTCTTCATTATTGTTCAAACAAGAACAAATAGTCGCCGTAACCCATTTGTGCCATTTTGCTTACTGGCACAAACTTCATCGCCGCCGAATTCATGCAGTAACGCAGTCCGGTTGGTTTGGGGCCGTCGGTAAATACGTGCCCTAGGTGAGAATCACCAAACTTACTGCGAACTTCTGTTCTAGGGTAAATCAACTTGTAATCGGTTTTTTCGACGATGTAACCTGGGTTGATTGGTTTAGTGAAACTTGGCCAACCCGTACCCGATTTGTACTTGTCGGTAGAAGAAAACAGCGGCTCACCAGTTACGATGTCGACGTAAATGCCGGCTTCTTTATTGTCCCAATATTCGTTATCGAACGGGCGCTCGGTACCTTCTTCTTGCGTTACGTAGTATTGCAACTCAGTCAACGTCGACTTGATCTTCGATTGAGACGGCTTGTCGTAAGTTTTTACCTTCGACAGCAGTTTTTTTTCATCGATAAGCTGACGCAGTGTTTTCGGATGTTCTTTGCGATCGTCACCAAACACTTCATCCAAGTATTTGTCTCGACCGGATGCGTAACGATAGTACTTGTACTTCAGGCTGCTCTTTTTGTAGTAATCCTGATGGTA
>JABXIW010000468.1 GCA_013372875.1 Gammaproteobacteria bacterium
CGGCCGTCGAATGAAAGCCGCCGAATGGATACCAACAAAAAATAAAGGTTAAACTGATGCGAGTTGCTTAATGTTTTCTGTGAGCTTGTCTGGGTTTGTTTCTTCAATCTCACCATACTTTCTTTTGAGGGAATCAATTATGTGAAAGTACTTAAGTTTATAGTCACCAATTACTTGGTTCCACTCTTTAATCCAAAGCCTAATTTTACCCGACTGTAAAAGTAATCCAGGCATTCCATGAATTTTATTGCTATCTAATTGTGTATCGATGTCAAAGCGATTGTCAGGCTTGTTCGTAATCACGTTTCCAACCAAAACAAAATCCCAATACTCATTTTTAGTATCAAAGCGTTCTTCATTTTTGATTACATTCATATACTTCTTTATTTGAGAAACTTCTTTATCTGTTAGCTTAACCGATGGCCTTTTTAACTCTACGATAAGGTTCTTAAAAAAGGGTTTCCCATCAATGTATATAGGCATTTTTTGGCACGCAAACACATCCATTTCTTTATTTTTGTGCTCATGAACAATTTCATACTTATCGTAATGTTTTGGGTGGTATAGTTCGTTATCATGGTCATCCACAAGGTCATAACGTTCTTCATTGAATTTTAGGTAATTACGAAGAGCCTTGTCGAACTTGTCCTCTTCTGTCGTGACTACGCCAAACTCTTCGCCAAAGAGCCATAAATTTGATTCAATAGCCTTTTGAATATGAGCCACTTCATAAGTGTCTTTTTTATTTTTAAGAAGAGCCTCAAGAAGTTCCAGTATTTCAATGCGACCTTCTAACTTGTTGATTGTATTGACAATGTTAGACATGGTTACTTTTTCTAATGTATTAGAAAGTATTCTCATGTCAGTTTCCGACAACGAAATCACACCACCCAACACATCAAACAAACTCTCTGGATTATCCGAATTTACTATTCTATCTATAAGCTTGATTAATATGGCTTTTTGCTTATCATTTGCCAGCCCTTCAAATACACTAGAATCGGCTTTATATATAACTCTGATTGCATCCTTTAATTGCTCGGTCTTAAATTGTGCTAGTCGACCAGTGGAGTTTGAGTCAGGGAAAAAACCTTTGTGCTCATAATCGATAATTAACTCATCGACTGCATCTTTTCTTAATTCTAAATATTTAGTGCTAAGAGCTTCCTTAGCAATAGATAATATTTCACTATATATAGGTGATGATTTATCAAATGATGGGACCAACTTACCATCATCCTTTTGCACGAACTGGGAAAAATAGCTAGAGCGAACAATGCAAGAACAATTAAATGAGTCTTTATTAAATTTCTGTTTAATAATTATGTTGTTATCATTATCGCAAAAGTAAATATTTGACTTTTCTAAATCAAGAGCACTTTCCCAGACAATTGATTCAAAATCAACACTGTGCGATGACACGTTTTTATTGATTTCAGAATGGTCGATATACTTTGGAAGTGGCAATCGCGCGCCATTAATATTGATTTTTAAGTTAGGCTTTAATAGTGTAATCCATGTAAGGTTGTTAATTAAGTACGTTTTTATTGTGTTATTAAACTCATTTGGAGTTAAATGGACATTATTGAATTTTACGCTTGTACCAGTAGAGTTTTTAAAAAGTTTAGGTTCAGTGTGAGTAACTGTAAATTTGTCTAAGGAGTCTTCATGGATCTCAATCTGAACTGCCTTAGAGTTTTCCTTGTGTTTACTTTCCCATCTTGCATTGTCACAAAACTTAAAAAAGCTTAGCCGCCCCCTACCATGCTTACCTCGAATTAGCGGGTTTTTGCTATTTTTTTTCTCCGAGTTGCCCAGTTCATCAAACGGTGTAACATCATTGTTAGTTTTGATGCCCGTACCATTATCTGTGACTGTAATGCTATGAATCTTATTTGGGTCTAGCTCCAATTCTGTCAAAATATCGACTTCAGTTGCATCAGCGTCTATGGCATTCCAAATATACTCAGCGAACGCTTTTGCTTTTGTAGTGCTTTTTAATTTGTCTTTAACAGTGCTTTTGGATGCCCCTAGCTTTTTTTCTGCCATTGTTTTTAACTCTTTTTTGTCAAGCATATAAATCAAGCTTCATTGTAGTAACGAAACTAAATACGTCAAACAATTCTGATGGTTATTAGTTTATTGATTTCCTTAAAAGTGAGCTTTCATCACAAACCAAAAAGCCGAACCCCATCGCTAAGGGTTCGGCTTTTTTAGGCCTCTGCTTTGGTGGCATTCATCTGAAGCCTGTCGAGGTCAATCGACCCGCCAAAAGTATCGGCTCCCTACTCACTGTGTAAATCGTCATTAATGACGTTTCGAACCAGTTCGCACGGTTTAAGCCTTAGCTTTCATTGTTGCGCGTAGCCGTTAGAACCAAAACACTTTCTCGGACTTCTTGCAGCCCTTGGGTTAACTGCTTATTGATAGCAATCTGGTATTTCAGATTCATCCCCATCAAAGCAAACATCACAAGCGATTCCGACGAAAAGCCCAGACCCGATAAGGCGTTAACTAGGGCGGTTTCCATCCAAGCCCCCTACACTTTTTGTCGGTTTCCAGCTGTCCGGCAGTGCTTCGTACACACCAATCACGGCGGGAATGGCCAAACCGACAGCGCCGCCAAGGTTGACGCCCGTTTCGGTGATTTCGACACTGAATAAATGACCGTAGCCCGTGACCGCCGCGACGACGGAACCCAGTAGCGCCAAGCCTTTTAATGTGGAACGTTCAAACATGTTGTGTTTCTCCTAAACCAGATTGACGCCTTTCAGCACCGTGTGTTTGCTGTAGTGGCGACCCACTTCCATGATGCTCATGGCGTGAAGCACTTCGACCAACAGCGACTTGTTGTTCACTAAATCAATGCGCTCATCCATACCGACGCCCACGCGCCCCGCAACAAAGCGTGCGTAATTGGCGGTGTGGTTTTCGTTTGGCGGCGCAAAGCGGTGAATGATTTCAGTTAGTGTGTGCAGTTCGTGGCGTTGCTGATAGTTACGCAGCAAAATAGCCCCTGCACGAAAGCCCCATTCGGGCGCTTTAAAGGTTTCAAAGGCTTTATCGCGTGACGGCGTCACCTTGCCTTTCCACGCATTAGATGCAATGCGAATGTTAAGCGGGTTATGAATGCGAACCCCGCGAACGCTTGATGTGGTTGAGGTTGTCATGGTAAACGCTCCAATCCCTAAGAGTATGATGACAAAGATAAACAGCGGCATGGCGTTAACCGTAAAAGTTAATGCAGACCGGAATCGCGCTATAAGCCACGCTCAGCGTTTGGTGGTCAGTGAGCCAATCAAACATCGCTTGCGAGTATTCAATGACCACAAAGTTGCTGCCATATTCCACGATGTTGGCGCTAAACCCGTTTTGATAGCTGATGCCATGCCAAAGCGTTAAGTGGTGTTTTGGGTGAAACGCGAAGTGATAATGGCGGCTAAACTTCCATTTGTAGCGCAGCCCCGAAACGTACTCGGCATTAGTGCTTTTCAGCATTCGCGTGTAGTTGTGATAACCCGTTGTTGCCATTGCGCTTGGCAATGTCACCGTATCACCAGCGCTCACGTTCCCCATCGACGCGTGCCAGGCTTCTGCGCCATAAACCATAAATGCTGTGTCATTGGTCACGTGGACATACACCACGTATAAACCCGAACCGCCATCGAACTGACAGATTAACTCCGGTGTTTCAATCCAAGTCGGCGTTAAATAGTGTTCGGCTTTGCCTTGGGTTGCTACGCGGCGGTATGGGTTGTCCTGCAAGTTAGAGATACTGAGCTCACCCGTGTTTTCGTTGAGTTCCACGCGCGCAATGCCCACCGTGATATTGGCGTCAGAAGATGCACCAACCAACACGCGAGCTTTCAAGGCGTTGTGCGCTTTGCCGCCTTGCGGTGCGGTGAACACGCTATAAGCCACGCCATCGCCGTTAGTGCTGCAACTCAACACGCCATTTGTGACTGGAATCGACGGATGCTGATACTTACTTTTTTCACTGGTTTCATGCTTGATGTAACCTGTGTTGTTTTGCGCGGTGCCTACCTCTAAGCCCCAACCATAAATGCCACTTACTGCATTACGCCCAAACTCAATCGTGGTGTTTGGGTCAATGGCTTGTTTAGTGTCAACGGTGATGAGTGGCGGGTTTGGCGAGGTCTGGGTGTTTAAGTTGATTTCCCCATTCGCCAATAAGTTAATGACGGTTCCACCCGTTTCCATTGAATCGAGCAAGTCAGCAAGGTACTCGATTTTGTTGCGTGGGTTGCCGTTTGGCAGATTGTCACGTACTTGTCCCATGCGTTAAATCTCCATAATCGTGACGGCGTCACCCGCCGTGCCTGTTAATGTCATGGCGGCGGTGCTTTCGATGGTGATGCGCTCGCCCGCTTCCAGTTCAAATGCGTCAACAAACACCGAGGCGGTGTTGGCTTTCGCCGCCTTAATCGTGATGGCTTTGCGCGTGGCGTTTTGTGCCATGTTGTGCGGAAACACGCTCACGGCTTCGGTGACAAGGTTGCTACTGACTTGCTCATCCACTTTGACCACTTGCGTTGATTCGAGCGTGACCGCAGGCAACGATTGAACATTCACGGGTTGCGGCGCTTTGAACTCAACAGGCGGCAAACTGGTGACGCCGAGCTGTTGATTCGCGGCCAATTCAACCGCGGGAAGCTGATTCACTGCCAATTGTTGATTGGGCGCGATTTCTACTGCGGGCAGCTGTTCAATCACCACATTCGGCAAGGCTTGAACCACCACGCTTTGACCCTCAACAGGCGGCATAAATGATCCATAACCAAACTGAATTTCGATTTCGTTATCGGTGCGGCTAGAGATAAGCAAACGCCCAAGGTGTTTACCCTCGCCTACGTTAAATACCGACGACTTGCCAAGCGTGACGCGCTCACCGGACGATTCACGATAGATGTCGATTTCAGCTTGCGCCGCTTTCAGATACAGCCAATTGCCATCAGGCGTCAGCGGGATGGCTTGACCCGCTAATAGTTGCGTGTTCATCGTTTCTTCACCATTACGTAGCCAAGCACCAACACAAGCACGATTGCTAATACCACCATCATTTTGCTTGTTTCGACTTGCCCGCCGTCCTGTTTGAATTTCGCCAAGTCCATCATGGCTTCGAGGTTCTTTGAGTTTTGCGCCGCTTGGCTGCCCGCCAGTCCCGCCAACATATCGAGGTTTTCGCTGTTGGTTGAGGCATAGGTAGCCAATGAGTTGCCCGCAAAATCAACCACTTCATCAATCGCGGTTTCGGCGATGTCGTGCGTGGTGTCCATCGCTTCCAGCGAAATGCGCTCATTGCTGTTGAGCATTTCCCCGCCAAGCTCCATTGCGGCAGTCACGGCGCCGTGGTCGGTCATGGTGGTGTTAATGGTCGAGTTGTTCACACCCGAAATGGCAACGCCGAGGTTGTCACCACTAATGGCATTTTGACCGCTGACGTTAGTGGTGTTACTGGTATTACTCGACTTGGATTTAGAACTGCCCATCTACCACACCCCCAAATCTAAGCGGATAAAGTCACCATCTTGCTTGGCAGTGACGCCAATCGAACGCACCAAACGCGCCACGCCTTGAAATGCCGTATCCGCAGATAACGATTGCATCCCCGCAGCTTTGACGACATTAACCAGTTGTTTGATGCCAGAACGCAGACCGCGACCCGCGACGCCCCACAAAAAGTAGTTGTCACCGTCACGCTCACCCGCAATCACTAACGAACAATCGGCGCTTTTGAGGCGATACAGACTCACACGCCCCTCATTCACCGCTTTACACAATTCGGTGTAAGCCTGTGGGCAAGCACGAAACGCGGGCTTGAGTTCCCCAAGCGCCCGTTTCGATTGCGTCACCACTTCAATCACTTCTTTTTCCATAGCAACACCGCCACAATCACAATTACTGCAATCATCATCAACGTGGACGGGTTAAACACACTCGCGCCGCCCATGTTGATGCTGCCCACTGACAGGCTGCCGCCCGACTTACCATTGGCGCCACTGGTCGCGGGGCCACCGTTGGCACTAATTGGCATCGAACCGGAGTTACCTAATAGCCCACCAATCATAATTTGAATCCTTTCTTGTACAGGATGTAACAAACCAGAAGCAGAGCGAGCACCAAGCCGATGCGGTCAAACCCGCCCGACACTTTGACGCCCGCCCAAACGCCGACCGCACCTGCAATTAGGTATGGAATAAACGGCATTACTTCTTCCCCTTAGCGACGTAGAACACCGCCAATAACAACAGTACGAACAGCATCGCGCCCATCATAAGGTGCGTGGTTGTCACCCCCGCAAACGCGGAGGTGTAAACAGGCTCACCTGTGGGTTGTTGGTAGTCGTTATTGTGCTTGCGCTGTTCATCTGGATTACTGGATTCGACGCGTTGAGCTTCGTTCTCAATCTTTACGCCGAGCCAGTCTTTGCCCAAGTCGGTGACGTCGGTCAGCAGTTCGCCGCCCGTTTCTAATACGCCATCCCAAATTGAGCCCCACATGCTTTGCTCTTGCGCCATAACGCCCCCTTACTGCGCGGTAGGCACCGCCACTTGTTCGATGGCTTCAATCAGTACCGGAATACTGCCCGCTGCCGTTTTTTCCACTTCAAACGCCAGTTGTTTCATGGCCGCGGTTGGCAGACGCGCTTCGCTACCAAAGCCGCAGCGCGTGAAGTCCAGCGAGAAAAAGCCCGCGTTTTGCTCACGACCCGCTGCCGCAAGGTCATAGGCGTTATCGGCTTTGTTGACGTTGAGCTCTTCACGTTCATCACGCAGCACACGAACGCGCTCAATCGTGTTGTCTTTCAGGTGCAAACGTTTGATAGACAGCGCCGCACTACGCTCGGCAAAGTCAAACGGCGTGCGACCACTTGCCGCGGCGTACCACGTTTGTGAGTAAAGGCGTGGCATGTAGATACGCTGAGTTTGCGCCGCGGTGGTATGAGCGCGAGCACGAATCATTGGCGCCGCTGTCCCTGTTTTGGCTTTTAGCTGGATGTACATAAACCAGATTTCGCCCTGTAGGGTCACAAGCTCACCTGTACGGATACCCAGTTTGGTGCGCATCGTCATGTCAGAGAAGTTCAACACGTAGCGACCCGCTTGCACGTACTCTTTTTTGTGCTCTTGCAAGTCGATAAGGTCTTGACCTGTCACGTTGACGATTTCACGGCCATTCACTTTGACCGCAATGCGTTCAATGTCCGCAGGGTCAAGAATGTCCGTGACTAGCTCGATGTTTTGGTAAGTTGGGCCCGATACCAAGCGCAATGTCGCTTGGTTGCCCCAGTTCACACCTTCAACAGGGTCAAGCTCACGTGGACGTGGGTTAAAAGGCTGTTTTAACGCTTCCATTAGAACCATCCTTTGTCGCCGTTAAGGGTTTCACGCACTGGCGTCAGTACGCTGATGTTGTTGATAGCCGCAATCACGATGAGCGTGATAATCAGTGCCATCAAAAGGTTTTTATGTTGCTGTTTCATGGTGTTCCTTTCGGTTGTACACGGTTAAAAAGTGATTTCATGAAACAGGGATTTGAGAGGAAGAGAAAGCGGGTGCAACCTATAGGTTAAGTGGCTAACCTATAGGTTGAATGAGCGTTGAAATTAGCGGTGAATCGTTCCGGTCAGACAGTTAAATGAGGACTTTTCCACGTTGCCGATACCGTCACGAACGAGCATATATTCGGCAATCGGTTTGCCTATCGCGGCTTTGTTGTGCTTGGCGGACTTCAAGCCCGCCAAGGTATCGACACACAAGCCCTTTTTATCGGCAAGCCATCGTGCATCCGCCATCGAGTTAACCGCGCCAATCCACCACACAGGCGATTGCTCGGTCACGGTTTTGGGCACTTCCTGACCGCGTTGAAAAATCGAGTGCAGCACAAGCCCATATTGGCGACCTCCGCGCCACAATTCGCCCGCTTTGCCTTTGAGTTTGCCGGACGTTTCCACGCAGCTGGCTAACTCTTCGATGATCACATGCAGTTGGTCAGCGTCACCGTTACCGACCGCCCACACTGCCGCGCTGAAAAATTCGAGTTCCTCACTACACGCGCCATCTTTGGGGATGTAGGCTAACTTGAACGACTTGCCACGCTTGCGTGCCATCACCAAGGCTTTGACGAACGCCACACGAGAACTGGTTTCAAGGCATTGTTGACCGCGGAATTTTGCCCCCGCGTAGTTTCGATATGGGTCAAAAAAAACCGCTTGCGCGGCCTTTGGCACCAAACCCAAGTGCTTTACGGCGGAGGTTTTACCCCCGCCCGTGCCCGCCACGTAAATGACATGCTCGGCATCGTGTGACGGGTTCGAGTTGACCGGATTGGGGAATTTAAGCGGCGTCTTTTTCTTTTTGCTCACGCTGTTTTTTCTCCTCTAGGGCTAACAATTCTTTTTGGTATGCCATGGTTTTCTTGGCGCTGTAGACCAGCGACAACACCGCCAAGCCAAGCACCGCTTCTTCCATGTAATTACCGAACATAGACGTGACCGTGTCACCATGCTTTTCCAGCACTGGCAACGCCGCATCAATCACCGCCGCTTTGCCTTTTTCGTCAAACTCAAAATCCACACCGGAAATAATCGTCGTGGCTTGCTCGGCAATGGTGAACAGCACCGACAATGCGCCCTGAAACACCTCGCCCGCGGGTTTGCTGTCGTCGTTGGCGGCTTCGGTTGGTAAGTCGGTTAACTCGCTGACTTCGGTTTGTTCCAATCCGCTGATAACCGCGGAGAAGTCGCCCCAATCGTCCATATCTGGTTGGTTTTCAATTTCACCCTGCATTGACGGTTTCCCCTTGTTCGCTTTCTGGTTCGGTTGGTTTCTTGGTTGGCATCAGTTGACGGATTGCCCAAATCAACAAGGCAACAAACGCAATCCCCGCTAAGACTTTTTTCACCGGAAACGGCGTTTTTTTAACGGGTTCAGGTTCGGTTTTCAGCTCGGTTTCAACGCTTGGCGCGTTAACCTGTTCAATTACTTCAACGCTAGGCGTATCAATGCTTACAACGGTTTCAACCACTGGCTCAACCACTGGCTCAACCGTTGGCAATTCGGCGTCAATTGTGACCACGTCACTCACTTCCAGTTGTTCAACCGAGTCAACCATGTTGGATTCCACAAAGGCGTTAATGCTCTTGCTCATTGGGCTGTTGCCGCAGTTTGGGCACTTGTAATACAGCAGCCCTAAGTTGCGCCCATTTTTGGTTGGTTCACCCTCGGCAATCAGCTTGCCCTCACCGACACGATGCACGGTTGAAGCGGTATGACAAACGGGGCACGAAACGTGCCCACGAATTGGGTTGGGATGTTTACTCATCGGCGGTCGCCTCGACACTTTCCAATTGCTGAATGTTGTCTTGCACGCAGCCGCGATACTTTGCACGCACCTTGTTATTGAGCTTGGTTAACTGCTCGATTTGCTGAAATAGCGTCGGATTTAACCCAAACGCTTCAAGCGACAAGTTACCCGTCATGAGCATCTTGCTTGCACGCTTGATAATCGCGTTGGTGTCCATTTCTTTAAACTGGCTCAACTCCTTTTCGACACTGGCGTTGAGTTTGTCGGCGGCATCGAGCGCCGCCATTGCTTGCTGACATTCTTTAAGGGATAGCATTTCCATTGTTTAAGCCTCGGCTAGTTCGTCGTCGGTATTCGGTTTTTTCTGAATCTGTTTGTTGACTTCTTTCATCCAGACCAGCAATAGACGCCAAAACACGCCGCCCTTGCTGCGCTTCACTTCGGCTTCCATTTCTTGGGTGATTTTGTCGATGGTGCTCATTGGGTTGTCCTTTTACCTAGTTGCTGAAATCGTTGTCGCAAGCAATATCCCAAACGGGTTAAATCAGTCGTAATGTGTTGTTTTGTAATTTGATTGAGCAGTATTGGTCGATGGAAACCGTCGCCCCATTCGCCAAAGGCTCTAATAGGCATTTAACTCCCTCAAAGCTCCATCCGGTGAGCTTCTTCAACTCCGTAATGAGTGGGGAGTTACAGTTATTTTCAGTGCTCCAAGACGTCGCTCCGCGACTTTTTAAAAGACGCTTTACGTCTTTCGTTTGCACAAGCGAATAGCACTCGCTAGCGGTTTCGATGACTTGACCGCACCACTCAAAACCAATGATTTTTTTGATTGGTTCGCCGTAGTCGTTTTTGTTTTCTTTATAAGCCAACTTCGCGCCCTTAGCTAACTGACAAAACAGCGCCCATTTTGATGAGTCTGCCGCTTGTCTCAGTTCTTCTAGCTGATCATCTTTCTGGGTTTGTTCGGCTGTCGCTCGGCGTAAACTGCGCCACAAAGACACAGGCTCACCGCCAAATTGCTGAAACTGGCGAATGCGATGTACCGACGCCCAAGCGCGCACTTTAAATGCGCTTTCTTCGGCTTCGGTGTCTGGCATGTGTTTACCGTTGATGTTCTTCGAGACGTACTTGGCAATGTATGCCGTTGCGCCGCCCTTGCTTGGGTCGGCCTCTTTTACGTCAAAGCGTGGCGTGATGTCGTCGCCCAATTCCTCACGGTCTGGTGCAATCGCCTCACCGCGTAGAATACGAATGATGTTGGCTTTGTCTTTGTGAGAGCAAAACAAGAAATAGTGCGCGTGACTGGTTGCGTCTTTGTGTGGCTCGGCCACACGAAAGCCAAAGTATTCAATCTCTAACTTGGCCAACTTAGCGCGAGCAAGTGACCATTGACGCATTAACTCGGCGTGTCCGTCTTTGACGCTTGAGCCGTCCCACTTTGGTGAATTGCGGTGATAACGGCTCGGCAGTGTCCACGTAATGAAAAGCGCGGTGTATTCCAGTTCGTCGGCCAGTTCTTCAAAGCCACGTGAGCGAACCATCATTTCAATGCGGCGGTTCTCAGGGTTGGCAATGGTGCGCTTTGCCACTTCCTCTAATGGAAAGTGCTCGCCTGTTTCCTCGTTGTACACGCTCATCGACTTCATGTATTTCTCGGATTCGCGTTGCTTGCGCTTCCAGTTACTAAAGGAAATCTCTGACACGTATTTGCTTTGATGGCCTTTGTCACCCACACGGCTCATGGTGATTTGGGCGTACTCGATGTAGTCACCACGCAGACGCAGCAAACGACGTTCGACCCACTTTTCAGACTGCATTTTGAGTACGGCGGCTGTTAGCATTTGCTCTAACACTTCAACATCTTTCGCGTTGAAATTCACGTAAGGCGGCTTAATGTGAATGGTCTTAAGTAACGCTTTTTGCTCAGAATAAACCGCGGCTAACGCCTCAATAAAAGAGGCGTAACCCTCGGCATTTAGACTTGATAAAATCTCGGCGCATTGGTCGGCGTACTTCTCCGCGAACTTAGTCAGCGCGTCGTCACGCATCAAGATGTTGTGCGTCAATGGCTCGCTATGCGCGCCCTTGCGACTGTCAACAAACGAGTAACGATTCTCGATATGGTGTGCGCACTTCAAGCCAAATTTCACCGCGTCTTTGGCGGTTTTAATCACGTTTTCACGTGTGGCGTTTTGGCGCTGTGTGCGCGCCTCTACTTTACGGCGCACATCATTGCGAACTATCGCGGGTAAGCGTGGGAAGAATCGGCGTGAAAAGGCACTTTGATGAATGGCATCATTGGCGAACGTCTTGCCCGCCATTTTGATTTCTATGGCTTTGGTGTCGAAGTCCATGCATCCCCCAGATTAAAGGGAAGAATCCGCGCCCACTTGGGGCGCTTCATCTTGCTTGCGGATTTCGTGTAGTGGTTGGCCGTTGTTTTGCGCGCCAAGTGTCGCCATACGGTTAGCAGTAGTCGTAATATCGGCCAAGGTGTCGTTTTTTGCTTTGATGCAAGCGACAAGCGTCATCCCTTGGTAAAGCCAAAGCGAGGCTTCAACGGTTTCAAGTTCGAAACTGTCGAAGTAGATATGAGTTCCATTGTCTTGTGATGCAACAAGTTGGCGCTGATTGCGGCGCGATTTCCAGATACTAAGATTCATGCTACAACCCCCTGACGAAAACGTGTAGGAATGTAGGTCTGTTTCTTCTTAGGGAATTGCTCGGCGAACTTATCGCGTAATTCTGCGATTTTACGCAGAGATTTAGCCGTTTTGATTGGGTCTGGATTCGCACAACCTGCCATATCAGGGCAAGGTAAGTGAATTGGGTTTGAGATTATACGTTCCATGTTCATAGCCTCCGCAAGCTGTCTCTTTTTTGAACATGGCAACCGTAAACGAATTATTTTAAACGTACAAACGAGTTAAACTACTGAAATAGCACGTAAGATGCTCTACAATTTAACAATCTTGTTTCTTTTTTAAACAGTTACTAAATGAACTACACAAACATACTTTTAGACAGAGTAAAAGCTAAGTACGAACTGGGCTCAGACTACAAACTAGCTCAGAAACTTGGCGTTGGTCGTAGTCGCGTAGCCCACTGGCGCGCGGGTAGCTGTTCTATGGATTGGGAAATAGCCTTTAAAATCGCTGACTTACTGGAACTAGATGATCAAAATTTGGTGTTCGGTTTGATAGATGATAAGTACAATAATCCCCGCTTAATCAATGCCTTACAAGCAGGCGCCCCTGTCTAATCTATATTAACCCTTTCACATATAATGCGCACTGTAATAGTGATTCCTGTGGACTTGCAATCACTAAAGCCAATCCGGCACAAACCATTGAAATGCTTGATAATCCAAGTCCGTTATACTTTTTTGCAATGCTTTCCCACATGCTTTTTATCGCTGGATTTTCATTGCGATCAGCGTGACATCCTAGTAACGCGATCTCAGGGTCTATACCTGCGCCGTGTGCGAGAAAAACTGCTTCTTCATCAGTAAGTTGTCTAACACCTTTGCGAATTTTACTAATCTTCGGCGGGTCTAGATTCAAATCGTGCGCAACCTGCTTATCTTGTACGTAGTTTTTCGCCTTTTTGTAGGCGTTAATTAGTTCAGCTGTGTACATAAGAACCTCCATTTCTTCTCATTGTAGCCACAAAGTTGCCATAAATCGCATCTTGCAGTTGCCATTCTTCGCAACTAGGATTGCCATAAATCGCAATTAAGACCGCCTAGCTCTGGGCGTTTGCCCTTGACGCTTTCGCGCTTGGTTATGGCGGTCGCTCTCACAACTAGTCAAGGTGGTTGTTATGTCAGAAGTCTCCAATACAAAAAAACTCGAAATATATCTGAATCGCGCTTGGAGTTTGTTTCTTGCCTCGGTGATTGCGGCGGGTATTTATTTCTTTGGTTCCCTTATCTACGACTCGTTTGAAATCCCATACGACGATTACGAAACTTTTGCTTTTTATCTTGACCATGAGTTTTGTGGTGATTTGGCTCGCGACTATGCCTCTGACGGTCGCGTCACCGTTTACGAGTATCTGGTTGTTTCACATTGCTCTGGCAAAGATGAAAAGCGTAAATTCTACTCAGACCTTGAGGCTCAATAATGCGTGAACTTGTTATTGATTTGGCATCAGGCAAACAAGAATGGATTGATTTTGTTCCTGTCCATTCTTGGGCTTCATGTGAGCACATTCCTGACAACTTATTCGACCATCGTTTTGAGTACGTCGACCACAGATTCACAACACCTGAGGATTTCATTCCGTCGGCTGTGAAATCGGCAATGAGTGCGTCAATCTACTCACGCGACCTGTCAGATTTTATTGAGCGCCCTACTTCTAACCCTTGTTTGGATTTGCCGAAATCATTACACCGTAACGGCGACTTCGCTCGACACATGACACGCGCTTACACCGATATTCTGAAAACACGCAACGCTTTGGAAGCCGTTCGCGCGGTTACTGACGCTCACGACCGCTTGACTGAGCACGGCTACAGCTACGCGATGTCGGATGAGCAAATTACCAATCTAGCCAAGCGCAAATCACGCGACTTTTCTCGTGTGTTAAGTGCAATTCCGCTTGAAGAATCACAAGCACGTTTTGATAAAGCGTGTCAGCTTCTCGATTCATTAGGCTTGGCATTCTCACCTGAGCAAATTCAATACGCAGAAAACAACTGTGAGCTTTTCGCATTGGTGAACCGTGCACTTGATGAGCATTGGCTTGTTCGTCAACTGCGTCGTAAATGTGCTTACGAGGTTGAATGTGTCGCGCGTGATTTAGCGCTTGTTCAACGCCGTAAGCAAGTTTACTGCTCGGATTTTTCTCTAAACCGTCAACGTGATCGCAATACGTCTAACCGTATCGCCCTAGAAAACACGATTGCTTACGATGAGGCTGACCCATCTAACTACTTCACACTCAGTGAGCTATCCGCTAAGTCGGTTTCTAAC
>JABXIW010000442.1 GCA_013372875.1 Gammaproteobacteria bacterium
AGTCGGTTTTGTTAACGTGCTGACCACCCGCACCCGATGCGCGGAAAGTATCAACGCGCAGATCCGCAGGATTAATTTCAATCGCATCTACCGCATCCGCTTCCGGCATAATCGCCACGGTACAGGCGGAAGTATGAATACGGCCTTGCGACTCAGTTTCAGGAACGCGCTGAACCCGGTGTGCACCCGACTCAAACTTCAAACGCGAATAAACCATATCGCCACTGATTCGCAAAATAATTTCTTTATAACCGCCCTGCTCACTGCGGTTTTCATTCATCACTTCCACTTGCCAGCGCTTTTTCTCAGCATATTTTGAGTACATGCGGAAAAGATCACCCACAAAAATCGCCGCTTCATCACCACCAGTACCCGCACGAATTTCTAAGAAGGTATTCTTGTCATCATTCTTATCTTTGGGCAGCAATAGTTTTTGCAGCTCCACTTCTAACTCTTCTAGCAGTGCCTTATATTCTTTTAATTCTTCTTGCGCCATTTCGCGCATATCAGGATCATCATCGCCCAGCATTTCTTCAGCCGTCGCCAAGCCATCAACGGCTTCTTGGTACTTTTGGAAGCCCGCCACTACGTCTTCTAAAGTAGAATATTCTTTCGATAAATCGCGAAATTTATTCTGATCACTAATTACTTCTGGGTCGCCCAACAAAGCTGCCAGCTCTTCATGGCGATCGACTAACCCTTGTAATTTTTCTATAACTGATTCTTGTAACATGAATACTTTTTATTCCTGTAGGCTAACTTGTGTAATTAGTGTTTACTCGTCATTTAAATTAAAAATTTGTCGCAATAGTTCATCATTGTCTAATTCAGTAACATCAAAATTGGTATCAGTTTGACGTAACCAGACCAATGGTTGATGCATGAACTTTTTCAAAAGCCTGTGTGACAACTCATCTAGGGCTTCTTCTGCAGTTTGATTATTTTGCAACTGGGACTTAGCTCTTTGCAACTCTTGATGCGCAATTTGCTGATACTTTTTTTGTAAATCTCGCACTGTATCGTGCTTTTTTTGTCCTTCGAGCCATTGCCAATAAGAATCTACAAAAGGCAGGATAATCGCTTCTGCTTGCTCGGCAGCTTCTTGCCGCGCCTGCATATTGTCTTGGATCACGCCTTCTAAATCGTCCACGGTGTACAAATAAACATCATCCAGATCAGCTACCGAAGCCTCAATATCCCTTGGTACGGCCAAATCCACCATGAAAATACTTTTTCGACCACGTTTTTTCAAGGCCGCTTCAACCATGCCTTTACCAATGATTGGTAGCATACTGCCAGTAGACGAAATCACCATATCCGCCTGTGGAAAGTAATGCGGAATGGCTTCAAGACCAATCGATTTACCTGAAAACTCTTGCGCCAACTTCTGCGCATTGGCCAACGTCCTATTGGCCATGATCATATTGCCTACGTCAAGCTGTTGTAAATGGCGCGCGGCAAGCTCAATGGTTTCGCCAGCTCCGACAAACAGCACCGTTAATTTAGAAAAATCGGCAAAGATGTGCTTGGCTAGATTAACTGCGGCAAAAGCCACCGATACTGGATTAGTGCCAATCTCGGTATCGTGGCGTACCTTTTTTGCTGCGGAAAAAGCCTTTTGAAATAAACGTTCAAGTTCAGTTCCCAAAGTTCCTGCGCGCTTGGCCTTTTGATATATCGCTTTAAGCTGGCCCAAAATTTGCGGCTCACCAAGCACCATGGAATCCAAGCCACTGGCCACTCGCATGATGTGATTGACCGCGGCATGATCCGAGTGCTGATATAAATAAGGCGCTAAAGACTCTTCCAGTTGATTGTGCTGTTGCAACCAATCACTGGTAGTTTCGGCTAAAACTTGCGGGTCACAATTATTGGCTTTTAAATAAAATTCTACCCGATTGCAGGTCGATAAAATTGCCACTTCTGCTGGCTGAGTCAGTTGTTCTGATAACTTTTGATTTAACCATTGCTGCAAGTCAGCCATCGCTTGAGCCAGTTCATGCTCAGCAAAGGCTGCTTTTTCGCGCACCGACACAGGTGCGGTCTTATGGTTAATTCCCAATGATATCAATGACATATAAGATCTATCTTGCAGCCAACTCGGCTAGAAGCGTTAATTGGCGCGAATTATAGCATTGGCTTAGATTATCTGCGAGAGCAATAGACCCTGCGGCAAATTTAGCAGAAGTTTATAATTTTTAACTGTTCTTAATAGTCAAAACTGATAACCTACTCTTATACAGGTTAAATGGGCTTTTTTTTGAAGAAAGGACAAGTATTTAAAATTCTAGGATTGGCTATCTCGGTAACAACATTGTTGTCGGCCTGTGCGGCAAATCCTAAGATCCTGCCTAACGAAACCAAGCAAATGCCAAAAAGCGCTGACTCGGTTACTGATGTTAGCCATTTAACCGTCGATCAGCGCAGCCAGCTTTATTACTCCATTTTACTCGCGCAACTGGCCGAGAAAAAACAACTACTGGATATCGCACAAAGTAATTTTCAAGATGCGCTGTTCAAAACCCAAAGCCCTGAACTTGCTGGTCATAGCACCAAAATTGCGCTTTTCCAAAAAGATTATCCCGCCGCAGAACAGGCATTATCCATTTGGCAAAAAAGCGATCCAAATTCTATCGCGCCCAAGCAAATCGCGCTCTTGATTGCACTGCATAAAAATCAAAATGAAAAAGCCTATCAGCAATTATTGTCCATTTATCAGGCAAAAGAACAGGTCGCAACAACCCTAAACACTTCAAATGGACAACCTTTGATTAGCAGCGTTTTAAGCAACAATGAACTGGAAACAGGCTTAAAAGAGTTGTTGCAGCTGGCTTATTGGAAAACCCCGGACGTCAGCGGCTTAGAAAGCCAGTTAACTGGCATGGCAAATTTACTCGAGCGCTATAACCAAGAGCAAACTAACTCGCGATATCTAGCCATAACCCAAACCGCAGAAGCATTTTTACATCTAAAAAGCAGAAGCCCTTTAAGCAAATTGGAGCGCGTCCACCGCCTATTGGATGGTGTTATTGAGCAAAACCCCAATTTTGTTGGCGCAATTGAAACCAAAGTTCAGGCACTTGCCTTATTATCGGAGCAATCAAGCGTCGATTATTTGCAAGCCATTTTAAATGAGCAAGCACTCAGTAAGGCGCAAATAACCAAATTAGCCAATTTGGCCTATAAACAAAAGGACTTTGATTCGGCTATTGTTGGTTTTAAGCGAATTTTAGAAGTTGAACCAGATAACTCGGAAGTACAGTTTTTATTGGCTGGAAGCTACTTTGGCAATAAACAATATGAACAATCAGCCGAATTGTTTTATCAATTGGCGCTAGATGATTATCGCAAAGAAGCCAGCGCCTTCTATTGTGGCGATTCCGCTGAGCGAGTTGAAGATACCGTCAAAGGCCTTACTTGTTTTGAAATGGTGGCTGTTGGCAAATACTTTCTTGAAGCCAGACAGCGCATGGCAACCATTTATGCCAACCAAGAAATGTATAAGGTTGGCGCGCAAAGCCTAGAAAAAGCCCAGTCGCTGGTGGATTTTAATGAGCGTCAATTGCTGTTGAAATATGAAGTCAATTATCTAATTGAGCATCAACAATATCAGTTAGCACGCAAACGCCTTGAAACCGCCATTCAGTTAGAGCCGCACAATGGCACTATTTATTATTTGCAGCTAGTGTTAGCAGATAAGACGCTGAAACGCCCGCAATTTTTGAATAAAGTCAAGGAGTTACAGCAACAGGCTCCCGATCAAGAATTGCGTAAAGAAGTGACCTTTAGCGCCGTTTCTATTCTAACCAATCAGCAAGCTCATCAAGCAGTGTTTGATCTTTTGGATCAAGAAGTTACTGCTTTCCCACGAGATGGGCAGCTCTTGTATGCTCGAGCTTTAGCTAATGAGCCGCTCAAGCGCTATGACCGATTGGAGCAAGATTTGCGCTTGCTATTAAGTTTCGAGCCCGATAACCATAATGCGCAAAATGCATTGGGCTATACTTTGGCCGATTTGAACAAAAATTTACCCGAAGCTCAGAAGTTGATTGAATCGGCTTATGAAGCCGATCCTGATAACGATGCCATTTTGGACTCAATGGGCTGGATACAGTATCGTCTTGGCAACTTATCTCAGGCTTTAAAATACATTCAACAGTCTTATGATAAAGCGCCTGTTCCAGAAATTGCAGCTCATTTAGGTGAGATTTTATGGCAATTAGGGCAACATGAAAAAGCTAAAACCGTTTGGCAAAAAGCCTTGCAACAAGAGCCAAACAACCCTTATATTCGCGATACTCTAGCGCGTTTTCCTGAAGCCAACTTGACGCCCTGATTTTTAAAACAGCACCAAAACTTATGAACATAAAAAACCTAATAGCGCTTAGCAGCTTATTATTACTGATGGCCTGCGAAACCATCAAACCGCCGCAAGCCACTACCGAATGGGATGATCCACTGTGGCAAGCCCATTACAAAAGTTTAAAGCCGGTTCAGCAGTTTTCGTTAAAAGGCCGTATTGGCATTAGCAATCCACAGGACAGTTTTTCCAGTAATTTTCGTTGGCAACAGAATAACTTCAAAGATTTCCAATTTAGAATGTACGGTGCCTTTGGCAATACTTATGTTTTGATGAACTCAAAGCCAGACTGGACGACTTTAGAAACTGGCGATGAACAGTTCTTCGAAGGAGCTGATGCTTCAGCACTAATCTCGCAAACCATGGGCTGGCCATTACCGCTTGATTATTTAGCCGATTGGATCAAAGGCATTCCTACTGGAGTTGGTCGCGATCAAATCAAAATTAACGCCGATGGAACTCTGCAATCGCTGATCTATCAGTCTGGTTCACGCGTGTTTAATGTTAGTTTTGAGCGCTATGCTCAATTTTCTGATAAGCCAATGCCTACTAAAATAAGAATCCTACAGGGTGACAACAAATTATTACTTTCGATCCGTGAGTGGGAACTCTAAAGCATGAGGTTTGTACACCCCACAGGTTTTACCAATTCCGATGGCTATAGCTATTGGCCAGCTCCAATTAAGCTCAATCTCGAGCTGCGGATTTTAGGTCAACGAGCCGATGGCTATCATGAACTACAAACCCTATTCCAGTTATTGAATATTGGTGATGAGCTTTGGATTAAGCCCGATTTAAGTGGCCATTTGACGCTTGAAACGGATTATTCGGAAGTCCCACAAGCAGATAATCTTGTCATTAAAGCTGCTAGAGCCTTATTAAAGACAACAGATGACCAAACACTCGGTGCATCCATTAAGCTCAATAAACGAATGCCTTCAGGCGCTGGTTTAGGAGGTGGCAGCTCTGATGCGGCGAGCACTTTGGTAGCCTTAAACCACTTATGGCAACTGGACTTTTCCAATCAAGAGCTCTGCGAGATTGGCGCTAAACTCGGCGCCGATGTACCTGTTTTTGTCAATGGCCATTCAGCTTGGGCAGAAGGTATTGGTGAAGTTTTAACCAATGCAGAAATCCCTGAAAAACACTTTTTAATCGTCTATCCCGACTGCGCCATAAACACCGGTGAAATTTTTTCACATCCAGCGTTGACAAGAGACGATAAACCCATTAAATTACGCGCCACTCGCCCAGAGGTGGACTTGAAAAGTTTAGGTTACAATGCTTTTCAACCACTAGTTGCAGAGCTTTATCCAGAAGTGCAAGAAGCCTTGGAGTTTCTCAATCAATATGGTCAAGCAATGCTCACTGGAACCGGAAGCAGCGTCTTCTTAACCTTTGACAATGAGCGAGAAGCCAGTAAAATATCGGCACTGTGCAAACAGCGCTGGTTAACTCTAGAAGCCAAGGGAATAAATGTCTCGCCGCTGATAGAGAACGCTTTAAAATAGGGGTATCGCCAAGTGGTAAGGCAGCGGCTTTTGATGCCGCCA
>JABXIW010000183.1 GCA_013372875.1 Gammaproteobacteria bacterium
TAATGTGCTGATTCAGGAGCTAGGCTTTGAGCCTGCTCATGCAATTTTATCGGGCCCCACTTTTGCCAAAGAAATGGCCATGGGAATGCCAACGGCCATCACTTTAGCCTCAAAAAATAAAAAACTTCGTAAGTCCTTTGCTAATGCACTGCATAACGAGCGTTTTAGGGTTTACCTGAGTAAAGATATTGTTGGGGTGCAGATTGGTGGTGCCGTGAAAAACGTTATCGCCATTGGCGCAGGCATTGCCGATGGCTTAGGTTTTGGCGCCAATGCCAGAACCGCGCTGATTACACGTGGTTTAGCTGAAATGATGCGTTTGGGAAAAGCACTTGGCGGCAAACGCAAAACTTTTAATGGCATGGCTGGTATGGGCGATTTAGTTCTAACCTGTACCGACAATCAATCACGCAACCGCCGCTTCGGTATGGCGCTTGGGCAAGGCAAAGAACGTTCCGAAATTGAAGCTGAAATTGGCCAAGTGGTTGAAGGTGTACGCAATGCCAAGGAAGTTAAAATGCTTTCTGAGCGACATGGTGTTGAAATGCCAATCTGTGAAGCGATTTATCAGATTATCTATCAAGGCGTTGATCCGAAACTAGTCGCGCACCAGTTGTTGACTAGGGATTTGAAGACGGAGTCCTAAAATTCCGTCATTGCGACAAAAATCAGAATCCAGTAATCACAAGCACTCTTGCTCTTTATCCCCTTATATTTAGCCGAAAATTTCTTAAATCATAGCAATTGCAATCGGGATGATTGCAATAATAAACTTCGGTACATGGAAGTGCCGTAGTTTGTGGTGCGTTAAATGATTTAATTAATTTAAGGGGCGTCGCGAAGCGACCTAAATATTTGGGAAAACATCTTTTGGTTACTTTTCTATGTTTAGAAAAGTAACTCGCTGAAAAAGCGAAACTATAAGCCAGAGTTTTGCATTAAATCATTATTGAGCCTAATAAAATAAAACCTGCGTATAGACTAATAGATACAGGTAGACCAGCAAACCAAATTATAAAGAAATACACCAGCTGATCTTTTGCCTTGATTAAAGAGGTAAAAGATAAGCTGGCACTAATTGAATTGCTAAAATAACAAAACCTATAACTGCTAACTGCCAATTTACAAAAGGAAATTCTTTGAAATGATAAGGAGTTTTTATCAAAGCTATATGAGTAATAAGGGTAATTATCCAAATAAAGGTTAATCCGCCAACACGAATTGACGCGTTATCAAACTTGATGTTAATTCGTTGTAAAATAAGCCATGGTATTACCCATATAACAACTAGAAAGATTATTAAATATATTTCGGAATGAAATCTTATCCCTAAGTAATCCATAATTAGGCCTAATTAAATTCGTTAAATTTAAACTGCCGCAAAGCCTCATACGCCAAAATCGCTACGGTATTGGATAAGTTTAAACTACGGCTATCTTTTTTCATGGGGATGCGAAGTAAGTGCTCAGCTATATCTTCTAAGATCCAGTCGGGTAGGCCGCGTGTTTCGGGGCCGAAGATAAAGTAGTCGTCGTCTTGATAATCGATCTCGTGATAATAGGCTTTGCCTTTGGTGCTTAGGCCGAATAATCGCTTAGGCTGTTCAGAAGTCTTAAATTCATCATAGGACTTATGAATCTTAACATTAGCCCATTCGTGATAATCGAGTCCGGCGCGGCGCATCCGCTTGTCATCAATTTCAAAGCCTAGTGGTTCGATTAAATGCAGCTGAAAGCCGGTGTTGGCACAGAGACGGATGATGTTGCCGGTATTGGGCGGTATTTCAGGTTCAAAAAGGACTATATGAAACATGATTATGCTTGCTCTTCGTCGTCGGGCTGATCGTTTTGCCACGATTGTAATTTACGGGTGAGGGTATTGCGACCCCAACCGAGCAGTTTGGCGGCTTTTTGTTTATGTCCTTGGCATAAGTCGAGCGCTTGTTTGACCATAAACTGTTCGAACTCGCTTTGTAGCTCGGTAAAAACGGCTCGATTGCCCTGGTGATATTCGGCCATAAGGGTTTTGTTGATCTGCTCTTGCCAAGGCGGCAAGTTGGCTTGATCATCTTGGGCAATAGCTTTCTGGCATATAGACACCGCTTGATTTAAATCAAACGGCTTAGGCAGATAATCAAAAGCGCCAGTTTGATGAGACTCGACCGCCATCTGAGTATCAGCATTGGCAGTGATAATGATGACTGGCAATTGCGGATAGCGATTTTTACTGGTTTCCAGTAGCTCAAGACCGCTCATGCCTGGCATTTGCACATCAGTAATCATGACTTTTGGCTGTTGCTTTTCTAGTAGTCGCAAAGCATCTTGCCCATTGTCGGCGGCCACCACTTTAAAACCTGCATTAGACAAGGCCTTGCTCAAGACCCAGCGGATGGAGCTATCGTCATCAACTAATAAGACTAATGGCTTATCCATTGGTCAATTCCGTCAGGTTGAGAGGCAGGTAGCAATGAAAGCTGGTTTGCCCAACCTGAGAGTCAAACTCTATCAAGCCTTGATGCTGACGAATTAAACTTTGCGCAAT
The DNA here is from genome assembly GCA_013372875.1 of Gammaproteobacteria bacterium. The sequence continues at coordinate 2,542 of JABXIW010000183.1, forward strand.
GCCTAGTCCTAGCCCTGAGCTGTTCTTGCCGCTGATCATGGGGAAAAAGATATTCGGTTGCATTTCTTTTGGAATGCCAGAGCCATTATCAATTACCGAAATGACAATGGCTTGAGTGACGGTGTTGACCAAAGGGTGCTCTTTGCTGATGCGGGTTTTAATGATTATCTCAGGTGTGTTTGTTTTATTGGTCGCGTCCAGTGAGTTCTGCAAAAGATTCAACAGCACTTGATATATTTGTTCTGGTGCAATGCTCAGCTCAGGCAGGCTGGGATCGTAATCACGCTTTAGCTTGAGGTTCACGGGCGCTTTAAGCCCGATAAAGTTCAAAACATCTTCAATCACCTCGTGGATATTCATCAAGATACGGCTTGCCTTTTTTTGGCCCAGCAGCATCCGATCCACTAACTTAGTTAGCCGTTTGACTTCTTGATTGACAATTTGACTCAGCTCCACAAACTCGGAGTTGTCCGACATGGTAAGCAGTTGTGCGGCACCTGCGATGCCGCTGAGCGGCGTTTTTATTTCATGTGCGAGATTTTTTAACAGTTGCTGCTGGATCTGTTGTTGGCGAAAAACTTCTTGTTCTTGTTGGTGTTTTTTGGAAAGTGAACTGTTTTGCCATTCGATTAGCAAATAGTCTTGATTGTCTAAATGAATTTTTTGTAAAGCTAATTCAACTTCGACAGCGAGATTATTCTTGAAAGTAATGGTGCGCAAGTCAATAAGCCGAGTTTCCGAGTTTTCCAGCCTATTGAGCCAATCCCTTACTGGTAATGATTCTGCTTCAATAAAGTAGCTGTAGCGCTTGCCGATGAGATTTCTGGCGGTGATCCCAAAGGCTTTTTCTGCGCTGCTATTGAGATATTGAAAGCGACCACTTAAATCCAGCAATAGCACTGAAGTGGATAACTGCTCTAGTAGGGAATGCTGAAAGCTACCTTTAAATAGCTCTTGCGAGATTGAAGTATTCATATATGTGCATTTTAAAGCATATAAAGCAAAAGCGCACCATAATGGTGCGTTTTGTCAAAAAGCTCATTCATCGATTTATACGATTATTTTGCAGAATTGAGGTTTTTAATAAATGAAAAGTACGCGTATCACTGGATTGTAATATTTCGCCAGTTTCATCATTAATGATTTGAGCGGTGAGTTGATGAGTACCGCGATCGATGTTGGTTAAAGAAAAATAAGGTACTTTCTGATCCGCGCCTATAGTAGCGCCATCCATTAATAGGCGTACGCAGTGCTCGCGCGCCAAATGAGGGGTTAAGGCAACAATCACATACAGGTTGCCGTCGTTAGCACGAACAGCCTCATCATGACTAGGCTGCTCAATGGCTAGCACTTCATAGGCTTGCGCTTCCTTGTCTTTATCCGCATCTTCTTCTACTGCGGTGCTACTTTTAGTTTTGCCTTTGGGAATGGACATGACGTTTTTATTGGTGTTGATGACCATTTTTTTGGAGCCTGGGACTGGTTTGTCGGTGAATATCACACGGCCGTTCTTATCCACCTTCTTATAGAGAACTTTTTCTTCGGCTACCAGCGAAAGCCCAAGCAACAGCAAAATGACACTGACAATTAAATAAAAAGCACTATTTTTCAACAACATAGGATACTCCATATCATATATACATCTTAGTATCCGTGAGAATTATCAGGCTGTCAAAATAAAAAAGCCCAGCGGTTGCTGGGCTTGGATAAGTGGTTTGACTCCTTAAATAACAAGGAGTTAGTAACTACTTACAGGCTGTAGTACATTTCGAACTCAATTGGGTGAGTGGTCATGTTCAGCTTTTCAACTTCTTCACGCTTCAGAGCAATGTAAGCATCTAACATATCGTCAGAGAATACGCCGCCACGAGTTAAGAATTCTCGATCTGCATCTAACGCGTCTAAGGCTTGCTCTAATGA
>JABXIW010000205.1 GCA_013372875.1 Gammaproteobacteria bacterium
ACTAAAGCTTGCTTAAATCGCACTGATAAGTCGAATTCATTACGGCTTTTTAGAACGAATATAAAGGAAGTGACATGTTTAAACTCGCTGTTATCGGGACTAACTGGATTTCGCAACAATTTGTTGAAGCGGCAATCCAAACCAAGCAGTTTTGCCTTAAAGCTGTGTATTCGAGAGATATAGAAAAAGCGCGTTTGTTTGGCACGCCTTACGATGCAGATACTTATTACGACAGCCTAGAAACATTAGGTCAGGATGCAGACATTGATGCGGTGTACATCGCCAGTCCGAATTCGCTTCATGCTCCTCAAGCTATTCAAATGTTAAAAGCGGGCAAACACGTCATTTGTGAAAAGCCAATGGCTTCGAACTACGCATTGGCACAACAGATGTTTGCCTGTGCTGAGGAAAACAACGTTGTGTTGTTTGAAGCGTTTATGTCGCCTTACACACCAAACTTCCAAGTATTGAAAGAGAGCTTACCGTCTATCGCTCCGTTACGACATGCGACGATTAGCTATTGCCAGTATTCATCGAGATACCAAAAATATCTAAATGGAGAAAATCCAAACACATTCAATCCTGCGTTTTCCAATGGCTCCATCATGGACATCGGTTATTACTGCGTGGGTTCTGCGATTGAGTTATTTGGTGAGCCGAACTCCGTTCAAGCCAGTGCGCATGTGCTTCCATCAGGCGTTGACGGATGCGGCAGCGTAACGCTGGCGTATGATGGCTTTAACGTAAATCTTCTGCACTCGAAAGTCAGTGATTCTCTTATCCCAAGCGAGTTTCAAGGTGAGCAAGGCAGTGTGTTGGTCGATATGATCGCCACAGGCCGTGGTGTAGAGCGTATTCTTCGTGGTGAAGAAAAAGAGACCCTAACTTTGCCTCAAACCGAGAATCATATGTTCTACGAAGCAGAAGCATTTGCGAAGCAGTTAAAGCTTGGTGTGATTGATGAACAAATGAAACAACGTTCGTTGACCGTTGCAAAAGTATTGACTGAAGTACGCAAACAAACTGGCGTAGTATTCCCTGCTGACCAGTAAACTTGTGCATGGTATAGCCAAAAGTTGATAGTAAGAAGCCCTCAGTTGAGGGCTTCTTTGTTAATACTAAAACTTAGGCTGTAGCTTGCTTTATCGCAAGTTTGTGTATGGTTTTACGGTAAGTAAGGTAAGCAGAAATACCCGCCATAATATTACCCACACACGCACCAAACAGCAGACCTCTGATACCGCCCAGTTGTGCACCCAGCCATAGGCAAGGTAGGAAGAAAACAAACAAGCGTAATGCCGAAATGGTTAATGCTGTGTACGATTTCCCTAGCGCATTGCAAATCGACACTATCAGCATACAAACGCCAAGAGAGCCCAAACTTATCGGCACAATCATTAGATGCATGTGGAGCACTTGTTCTACTTGGGTATCACTTGTCATTAACAATGCGAGCGGGTTTGCAAGCAAGAAGGTAATCGCTGCAATCAAAAGCTGGAAGCCAAGAATGAACTTAACCGCTATTCCAACCAGAGATTGAATGTCTCGATAGTTCTTTGCGCCTAACAAGCGCCCCACCATTGGAGGCATCGACATGGTCAGTGCCAATACAGACACAATGGCAAAAAACTCGTAACGTGAGCCTAGCGCCCAAGCAGCGACTGCGGCAGTTCCAAAGCTGGCAAGCAACTTGGTCGCTAACATTGAAGAGAGCGGCGGCAGCAATTGACTGACCATGGCTGGCCCCATGATGTTACCTATCGAAGAGACGCTTTTCATCACATTCAGATCTTGCCATTGCGTTGTAGCCCAGTGGTTGCGCTTCACTCTTGGCGCAACGACAAGGATACCAAACCCAAATGCAACTAAGGTTGCCAACGCTGCACCATTAATGCCGAGATCGAGCGTGAAAATGAACAACGGGTCTAATACCAAGTTCACACCACTTGTCACCATCATCATAGTGCCCGGAAGCATAGTGTTGCCATTGGCACGACAAATACTGTAGTAAAAATAAAGGACTGCACCAACCCATGAGCTCAGCAGCCACCAAGGCCAGTAACTATCTATGATAGGCATAACAGTTTCTGGCGCGCTGAGCAGAGATAAAATCGGGTAACGCAGTAGCCAAATTAAGAGGCCGAATACCGCAACACCGATTGAACCAATCATTAAGACCAATCCGCCAAGTTGTTTGGCATAGCGAGCATCATTCGCGCCCAAGGCTTTAGAGATCACAGCGGTAGTCGCGATGCCTAAGCCTACTTGAATGCCGATAATGACCATTTGAAGCGGTAGGGTGAAACCTTGAGCGGCAAGCGGTAAAACGCCAAGCTGACCGATAAATGCACTGTCGACAAGCTGAAAACTCATTAAGGACAACACACCAAACAGCATTGGCCATGTCATCGTAAACAGTTGTTTTGCTAACGTAGGTTGTGCGTTAGTAGAAGTTGAAGGCATAGGAATTAGAGTGTGTTGGGATTCGAGAATGGTTTTATTGTACACACTGGACTACAAAGTGACAAAAAGAAACCCCGAGTAAGGAATGCTCACTCGGGGTTTGAAACTTGAACTAATCGGGCTTATTTTTTGCCGCTAGTTTGCTTGTCTTCTTCAGTCAGTTCGCGAATGCGACGGCTGATGTCACGACGTGCTTTAGAAATCTCTGCACTTTTGATGATGTG
>JABXIW010000161.1 GCA_013372875.1 Gammaproteobacteria bacterium
CTGTGGATCTTACTCTTTGTGATAGCGTTCGATTTATTCCTATCTATACCTATTCTTAGAGTAACTGCATCCACAATACACATAAGGTGGAATATGAACGCATTTATTCAAGGTCTTCCAAAAGTAGAGCTGCACTTACATATCGAAGGTTCACTCGAACCAGAACTCATGTTTAAACTTGCCAAGCGCAACGGCATAGATATTCCTTATTCGTCACCAAGCGAATTGAGAGAGGCATACCAATTTGAAGATCTGCAATCTTTTCTCGACCTCTATTATCAAGGCGCAAATGTTTTACGCACAGAGCAAGATTTTTATGACCTAACGTGGGAATATTTAGAGCATTGCAAAGCAGACAATGTGATTCATACCGAGATATTCTTCGACCCGCAAACTCACACTGAACGTGGCATTGACTTCGACACCGTACTCAACGGCATTTCTAGAGCGCTGGCAGATGGCCGCGAAAAATTAGGCATCACATCGCAGATCATCGCTTGTTTCCTTCGTCATTTGTCAGAAGAAAGCGCGATGGAAACACTGCAATCTGTTTTAAAGCATCGCGATAAAATCATTGGTGTGGGGCTAGATTCATCAGAAAACGGCCATCCACCAGCTAAGTTTTTACGTGTCTTCCAGCAAGCGAAAGAGGCAGGCTTACTTACCGTAGCACATGCCGGAGAAGAAGGACCTGCGCAAAATATTACCGACGCGATTGAAATGTTAGAAGTGAGCCGCGTTGATCACGGCGTTCGCTGCGTAGAAGATGAAGCTCTAATGGAGTCTCTGATTGAAACCAAAATGCCACTGACTGTTTGCCCGCTGTCTAACATCAAACTTTGCGTATTTGATGAAATGGGACAGCACAACATCGTAGAGCTTCTGCGTAAAGGCGTGGCGGTAACCATTAACTCTGATGACCCCGTTTACTTTGGTGGCTACATGACCGATAACTTCCTTGCAGTGAATCAAGCACATCCAATGAGCAAAGAAGAACTGGCGAAATTCACGCTCAACGCTATCGATGCAAGCTTCATCGACAACGAGTTGAAGGCTCAATATCGTCATCAAGTCGAACAATATGTTGCACAACATTCATCGATGTAATGCGGTATACCCTTACAAACCCTCTGTGGTTAAAACGGGACTTAAGCGCTAGACTGAAAAAGCTCAACAAAGCACTTAATAAAGGAAGAAAATCATGATTCAACAAGGCCAAGCACTACCTTCTGCAACCGTAAGTGAACTGACTGCCGATGGCATGGTCAACCACGATGTGACCGAACTGTTCGCGAACAAGAAAGTGGTGCTATTCGCGGTTCCTGGCGCATTCACTCCAACTTGCTCAGAAGCTCACCTACCAGGCTACGTAGTACTCGCAGATCAATTAAAAGCAAAAGGCGTTGATTTAATTGCTTGTGTGGCGGTGAACGATGCATTCGTAATGAACGCATGGGGTGAAGCTCAAAACGCTTCTGAGATTTTGATGCTAGGTGACGGTGATGCTAGCTTTACTAAAGCGCTAGGCTTGGAAATGGATACTGGCGGCTTTGGCGGCGTTCGCTCACAACGTTACGCGATGATCATTGAAAACGGCGTAGTAACAACACTTAACGTTGAAAAGCCAAGTGAATTTGAAGTAAGTAATGCAGAAACCATTCTTGCTGCACTTTAAGAAAACACAAAACGGAAGCTCAAGCTTCCGTTTTTTTCAGGCGATTAGCGCATTCTCACGACACTAGTTTGTTGCTTACGTTGCATCTCTGCAAAAGTCAGTACAAACGGAGATGACTGCTTCACGTGGCTTGGCAGCGACGAAAGCGCATTGTAGGCTTCTTGCTTCGATTTAAAATCACCAGCTGTCACCGTATACCAACGTGTACCTCGGCTATTTTTCCAGTTAACCCATACAGGGTGTTTAGGGTCGATATAGCGAATGTATTCTTTCACATCTTTTTCTTTCTTCAGCGCTAGTACCTGCATGGTGTAGTGGTTGGGATTCAGGTAGCCGTATGCATCTTGAGACGACATCACACCCACACACTGCCCATTATCGATAGGTTGATGAGGCATAGCGCAGCCCATGAGCGAAAAAATCAATGTCAAAGATAAAATCTTGTGCACGTGTCACTCCATTTTTGTTCTGGTTTGTTTTCTCTCATACCCATCACGCACAAATGGTTGTGCAAAAACATCACTGAAGGCTTGGACTAACAACGATTTGTGAGGATTGGGATCACATCCAATATCGAAAGCTACGGCATCGTTATTCTTTGGCGTCGTTTTTTAATAAAAAGCGATGGGAGAGCAAGAATAACAACACGTTTTAGCTTCTGTGGACATTACGAGTTGTTCAAAAAACTAAGGCGACCATTTAGGTCGCCTTAGTAAATTGATTTTATAAAAAACCTTTAAAACCAGCTTGCTACCAGTCGCTTAAACCAATCCATAATACGTTTAAAAATCCCGCCTTCTTCCACTGGTTCGAGTGCAACTAGCTCGGTCTCTTTCACGACTTTTCCATCCACTTTGTATAGCACCTTGCCAACTACCTGATCTTGAGCAATTGGCGCAAGTAAATCACCGCTGTATTCCACTTCCGCTTTAAGTTTGTTTACGTCACCTTTAGGCAGAGTGAGATAAACATCGCGGTTCACACCAACTTTTAACTCATCCTTTTGCCCCATCCAAACGCGAGCGTTTGCGATATCAGTTCCTGCGGCCGTTGGCATCAAGGTATCGTAGAATCGAAAACCGTAACTAAGAAGTTGCTTACTTTCTGATTCACGCACACTTTGGCTCTTCGCCCCCATGACAACTGCGATAAGGCGCATGTCGCCATTGGTGGCTGACGTCGCCAAACTGTAACCTGCACCACTGGTATAGCCCGTTTTCATCCCGTCAACGTTCATGCTGCGATCACGAAGTAAACCATTCCGGTTGTATTGAGTAATGCCGTTGTACGTAAAAGACGTTTCGCTGTACATCGGATAAATATCTGGCAGGTCACGAATGATTGCTTGACCCAACTTTGCTATATCATGCGGTGTTGAATACAAACCATCGCTATCTAAACCGTGAGGGTTAGTAAATGAGGAATTCGTCAAACCAAGTTGACTCGCCCAACTATTCATTAAGCTAACAAAGCCTACTTCGCTGCCAGCAACGTGCTCTGCAATGGCAACACTAGCATCGTTTCCTGACTGAACCACCAATCCTCGATATAAATCAGACAGAGACACAGATGTGTTTACTTCGATGAACATTTTGGAAGAATCTGGGAAGTTTTTCGCCCAAGCGTTGCGACTAATGACAACTTGATCATCGAGACTGATATTGCCAGCGTTTACTTCTTGTCCTGCAACATAAGCAGTCATCAACTTAGTTAAGCTCGCTGGGTTTAATCGCTTGTCTGCATCGCGCTCTACCAACACTTTACCTGTGTGATAGTCCATCAGTACATAACCGCGGGAGCTTAGTTCAGGTGCATTAGGGACAACAGTAGGTGCAGCAAAGGCAAAGTGAGAGAAGGTAGCAAGGCCGGTAAGGAAAGTCGTGTTGAATAAGGTAATTTTTCTCATAGTGACATCTAATCTTATTAGCAATCTGTGGCTTACAAACTAAGTCGAGTA
>JABXIW010000270.1 GCA_013372875.1 Gammaproteobacteria bacterium
CTCCATGCAAAACGGCGTGTCCTGCTAGAGTAGACATCCAATCTTATCTCTACCATATCTCGCAAAACGATCATCAAAAAGCGATTGAAGTTATTAAACGCACACTGCCAATGCCGTTGTCGATTGGGCGCGTGTGTCCGGCATTCTGCGAAAGTGAGTGTCGCCGTTCTTTGGTGGATGAGCCGATTGCCATTCGCCAACTCAAACGCCATGCCGCAGACGCAGATCTAGCGGCGCATGAAGCGTATGTCCCAGAGAAAAAACCAGCGAAGCATCGCAAGATCGCCGTTGTTGGTAGTGGCCCCGGTGGCTTAACGGCAGGTTATTACTTGTCGAATGAAGGTTATGACGTCACCGTATTTGAGTCCATGCCAAAAGCAGGCGGTTGGCTACGCTACGGCATTCCTGAATATCGCCTACCCAAAGACATTCTAGACAAAGAAATCGAACTGATGTGCCGCAACGGCATGCAAGTTGAAACCAACAAAAAGCTTGGGGTTGATTTTACGCTGTCTCAATTGAGTGAAGACTTCGATGCTGTCTGTTTGGCAGTGGGGGCGTCTCAAGCGGTAGAAATGAATTATCCTGGTAGCGACTTGGACGGTTGCTACCTCGGTGTTGATTACCTGAAAGATTACGTTACAGAACAAAACTACGTTACGGGCAAAAAAGTTGCCGTGATTGGTGGTGGTAACACTGCGATCGACTGTGCGCGTACGGCGCGTCGTGCGGGTGCCGATACCACTTTGATCTATCGTCGAACTCGCGACGAAATGCCGGCCGAGGACTACGAAATCGTCGAAGCTGAACATGAGGGTGTGAAGTTCCATTTCTTGACGAATCCGGCGGAAAACATCGCGGATGAAAACGGCCGCGTGAAGGCAATTCGATTAGAACGAATGGCGTTAGGTGAGCCAGATGCGTCTGGTCGTCGTAGCCCGAAACCAACGGGTGAGTTCTTTACTGAAGCATTTGATACCGTGATTGCAGCGGTATCGCAAAAGCCAGATCTCAGCTTCTTAGAAAACGATGAGCTGTCCATTCCTCTAACGCGTTGGAACACATCTGAGTCCGACTCGCAAACCATGCACACGGGTACGGGCAATATCTTCAGTATCGGTGATTTTCGTCGTGGTCCTGCGACTGCGGTTGAAGCGGTGGGGGATGGGCGAGTTGCGGCAAAAGCGATTGATCTGTTCCTCAATGGCGATATGGCGGATATGCCGAAACCTGCATTCAACTCTCGTAAAGAGAAAAAACTGGCGCAGGTTGACCCACTTCATTTTGAAAACATCCAAAAAGTTGCTCGTTCAATCATGCCGGAGTTGACTCCAGCGCAGCGTGAGCAGAGTTTTGCTGAAGTGGAACTGGGCTTTGATAACGAAGAGGCCATGAAAGAAGCGGCGCGCTGCTTAGAGTGTGGTTGCCAAGCGAATACCGACTGTGCCTTGCGAGATTACTCAACGGAATATCATGCCGAGCAACATTTCGATGTTTCCGTGGACGTTTCCTCTGCTAGCGTGATTGGTCATCAAGATTGGCTCGATTTACGTGCGAAAGATCTTCGTCATAAATACGAAGTAGACCGCAGTTCTGAGTTCATTGAATTTGATGCTAACCGCTGCATTAGTTGTGGTCAGTGTATTCAAGCATGCCGTGAGCAAGCGGTACATGGTGTGTTGAGTTTTGTGTCGGATAAAAATGGCCGACCAGCTTTAAGACCAGATGATCGTCCACGATTCCGCTCCGATGAAAAAGGCGTAGGTTGCAGCGGTTTGACGCTCATGGGCGATTCAAAATGCGTGCAATGTGGGGCGTGTGTTCAGGCATGTCCAACGGGCGCGATGGTGGACAGCCGTGACCGCTCTCAAGGTAGAACCGAACATCTAAAAGCCGTCGATACCATTTGTACCTATTGTGGTGTGGGTTGTAAGTTGACCATGTTTGTCGATGAGCGACAAAACAAAATCCGCTATGTAAAAGGGGCGGATTCGCCAGTTAACCAAGGAATGCTGTGCGTGAAAGGCCGTTTTGGTTTTGATTTCATTAGCAGCGAAGAGCGTTTAACGACACCACTGATTCGTAAAGATGGTTGGTTGCAGCCAGCAAGTTGGGATGAAGCGATTCAGCTAGTGGCTTCGAAGCTTTCGACCATCAAGCAAGATTTTGGTAGCAACGCACTGGCCGGATTCTCTTCAGCGAAAACCACTAACGAAGATAACTACGCGTTTCAAAAATTCATCCGTCGTGAACTTGGTACGAACAACGTTGATCACTGCGCACGTTTGTGTCACGCATCAAGTGTGACAGGGCTTGAAGCATCGTTGGGGAGTGGTGCGATGACCAACGACATTCCGAGCATTAAGCATTCCGATGTGATCTTTATTATCGGTTCTGACACCACATCTGCGCACCCGATCATCGCTTCGCACATCAAACAGGCGATTCGTCATCACGGGGCACGCTTGATTGTGGCAGACCCGAAACGAGTAGACATGGCCGAACATGCAGAGCTGTACTTAGCGCATCGACCGGGTACGGATGTTATGTTGCTCAACGGCGTGATGCAGCAAATCATCAAAAATGGTTGGTACGATCAAGAATACATCGAAGAGCGCGTCGACGGCTTTGATACCTTGCTTCAAGAGGTAATGTCGCCAGCGTACAACCTCGACAAAGTTGAGTTAGTGACGGGCGTAAAAGCGGACGATATTTTCGCGATGGCGCGAATGATTGGTACGGCAAAACGCACGGCGGTGTATTACTCAATGGGTATTACCCAGCATACAACAGGGCACGACAACGTTCGTTCGATTGCAAACCTGCAATTGTTGTGTGGCAACATCGGCATTGAAGGAGGTGGTATCAACCCGCTTCGTGGTCAATCAAACGTGCA
>JABXIW010000427.1 GCA_013372875.1 Gammaproteobacteria bacterium
AATCAAATCCAGATGCGGATCATCTTGATCTTGCCAAAGGCGAGCTGCGTGAAGAAACGGGCATGCAGGCGAGCGCCATGGCGTATGTCGGCGCGCAGTTTATCGCATACGGCTTTTTGAATCAGACATGTCACGTCTACTTCGCCAGTGATTTAACGGACGTGGGCAATCAACTCGACAGTGAAGAAGAGGATTTGATCACTCGTGCTTTTTCGGTTGAGGAGTTCGAACAGATGATGATCGACGGTACGATTAAAGATTGTGTCACCATCGCTGCTTATGGTTTGGCGAAGCTGAAGAAATTCATTTAGTTATCCATGATAATTTTTTAATGAAAACAGCGGCCTAGTGCCGCTGTTTTTAGTTTGGGTGAGCTCGTTGAGCCATCGCTTACTCGTCGATTTTCTTACCTAAGATTTCCACTTGCGCTTTTTTAGTCACCCCCGCGACTTGCAGCGCTGTGCTGCCAACCGATTCATAGTTCAACTCGATCTTGTCTAATTTCGCGCTATCTTTTGTTGGTAGGCTTAAGCTTCTTGATGACATGCCTTTAGTCAGAACACCTAAACTGTCGAACGTCTTTTCCTGACCATCTTTCATGATTACTTTAACGCTTTTCAGATCGACCGTACCTTGCGTACATTTGATTTTTATGTGGCTGAAACGAGTGTTAGCAAATGGTGACAGTGGATTGACTGTGTCGGTTTCCGATTTAAAACTGACGGTTTTATCTGCAATCTTGTCCCAATCGTTGTCTCCAGCAACCGATTGGAAAGAGGCTACAGCCGCTAAAAGACAGAGTGCGATGATGTTGAACAGTTTCATAGCTTTTCCTTACCTTAGGTTTAGATATTCTGTTTAATCAGTTCGATGACGTGTGTGACTTCGTCTTGAGTTAAAGCCCCTTCTTTCACGAATAAAATTTCGCCTTGTTTATTTTGTACGATAATCGCAGAACTTTCTTGCTGCAGATCCCAAGTTGTTGCTAATACGCCATTTTTGTCTAACACCATGGAAGACCAAGAGAATGTCTTTTTGCTGTCCTCTGCCGACGATTTTACAAATGTACCGGTTCCCCAGATGGCGTCTTCTTGGTTGATCACGGTTGTGGTTTGATACTGATCTTCAGGAAAGTGAGCGGCAGTGATTGCTGACATCAGCGGCGCGTTCATCTCTTTAGCTTTACTACGACCTGCAATGGCTTGTATCACACGGACTTTGCCTAACATCTGCTGAGTTGCCCAAGGTTGATAAGCCACATCGTCTCCTTGCAGCGTCATTTCGCCATAGGTATCAATGCTGACGGAAGGGGTGGTTTGACCGACAGAAAGGTTATGAGAGAAGGCGAGTGTCGGGGCGAGTGCGAGTAAGAGTGACAGAACAGATGGAGTTTTCATTGGGGGTTCCTGTAACGAAGTGAGGTTAGAGCGAATCAAAATAAGGGGCAAATACGATGCCCCTTATCGGATGTGGCGTTTAGTTAGAAAGTACAACGCGCGCATTTAGCGGTTGCAGCGGACGATTGTTTTGTCCCATGACTTCCATCAGTTTCGCGGCTTGATCTTTGGATAAGGTTTGAGTGTCTTTAAGCACAAACCAGCGCACACCTTCTGAACATGGCGGTGTGGTTAAAGAGCCGTTAAATCGATAGTAGTTTGCAGTTTTTGGCAGTAAGTCGTTAATATCAAACGTATCTTTAAAGAAAGTGGTTTGATTCTCTTGTGGGATTACGTTGATCAGTTTAGACAGTGCTGCGTTTTGATCGCCAGCATCAAACATCACCGAAATTACCGCCAACTCGCCGTCTGCGTTGGCGTGCACAAAGTGCGCTTCAAGTGGATATTGGCGGCCTTTGATTTGGTTTTCTGAAGGTGTGTGGAAATGGAACTGTTGCAGTTCGAACGTCTCGCCATCGATGGTGAAGCTGTTACGTCCGTTCACTTGCGCTTGCAGCGTATGACCATTGTTGGTTAAACCAATGACCTGACCAGTGTACGAAAGGTTCAGTGCTTCCAGTTTTGCATCGGCTGGGTTGTCGATGTTGATTGGGCTTTGGTTTTTCGTGGTTGCGCAGTCTTTGGCGATTTCTCCCCAGTGCTCTGGCCCGTGTTTGTCATTGCCATAGCCCCATTCCGAAGCCTGAGCCGCGCTTAGAGTGAGAAGTGAGAGTGAAAAAGCAAGTAGTGTTTTGTTCATAAAAATGTCTCTGTTCGGTCGCTTCGATAAGCGTTGTTACAAGGCAATGACCTAGAGGTTTGATCACTGCCTGACAAATTAGAAACGGTGGCTGAGTTGGGCACCAATTAGGAACGCATTTGAATGGGTCACGCCCGTTACCATCGGTGCAGGAACACCTTCATACGCGTACTCTTCTACGTTGACATCTTCACCAATCAAGTACGTCATGCCGATGTCAACCGTGGTATCTGATGACCATTGGTAAGAGGCACCCGCAGATAACCAGTGACGGTTCGAATCTGGGATAGAAAGCGAAGTCAGCTCATCGACAGGTGTTTTGTCGAACATGTAACCCGTGCGCAGTGTCCAACGTTCATTGGCGTACCAAGTCGCACCGATGGAGTAGTGCGCGGAGTCTTGCCACTGAAAATCTTTTAGCAACTGATCATCAGCTTTCAAGCTGTCAAATGCTGACCAACCAATCCACTGCACAGAATAGTGCAGGGCAAATTTAGGTAAGACGCGGTGATAACCGGAAAACTCCGCAATATCCGGTAGCGGCATAGCAAGTGAGTCGTACGATTCGCCAGCAAAGTGGATGTCACCCTTGGCATCGATGTTAGGGCTGTGCTTGTAGCTCAAACCCAAGCGATGACGTTCGTTAAACTCGTACATCATGCCAATGTTCGCGCCAAGCCCAATGCCGCCAGCTTCCACATCAAGTGCGTTGCCTTTTAAGGCTCCGCAACGTTGTTCTAGTTCGTTTCCAAGTATGTTCCCACCAACGCAAACACCCACGTCCATATCGCGGTACAGTTCACCAGAGCCGTAAATCACATCAATACCACCACCGATACTAAAACGGTCGTTCACCTTGTATGCCAAGCTTGCGCCAAGGTTGACACTCGCTACGCTGGTGACACCGCCAAAAACAGGTGCGCCATAGTTTGGTTTAAACTCCATGTCGGTTCCGAAGTTGGAGTATGCCGATAAGCCTAGATACCAGTCGTCGTTGATAGGGTGAATAAAGTAAAAATTGGGTACAACGGCTGGTTGACCAACGCCATCGACGTCATCAATGTCGGTCACGGTTTGAGAGAAGGACGGGGTAATTTCAACTTGAGGGGACGGAGGAAAACCGCCCATACCAACATTGACATCCGCATTAATGTTAGCTCGATGATATTGCGCATTTTTAACGGTAACGTCAGGTTTGACGTAAGTGACACCGAACGATAAGGCATTTTGTTTAAACAGCGTCATCGCTGCGGCGTTACGGCTGACTACAGACGCATTATCACCAATGACGGCATCACCAGCAAAAGCACGACCAAGACCCGTCGCCGAATGTTCGTTAATTTGAAAACCACCGGCATACGCCGTCGATGAGGCTAACCCGATTAATAAATAAATCGGTGAAAGAGTTAATTGTCGCTGCATGTTTTTTCTCATGAATTAATTAGAGGTTGTATTGCAACGAAAAGCAGTAAAATAAACAAATCTGACCAGTATATTTAGGAGTAAAACTAACAGTATGTTGACAATAAATAAATTTAACTTAATAAATATTTATTGATGAATTTATTAATGGTTCATGTCGTGAATGTGGTGATTATTTTACGTGTAAATTAAACTCAGAGCCCATATTTTTATTTTTGCGGTATTACTTCTCTATTTTTATTGTGCTGACTGTTCCCTAACAAACAGAGGCAAATCCAGCGAT
>JABXIW010000394.1 GCA_013372875.1 Gammaproteobacteria bacterium
CACTGGTTCGAGCCCAGTACTACCCACCAGATTCATCTCTTTGAGATAATAAAAAGCCTTAGCGTTTGCTAAGGCTTTTTTATTTGCAGCTTGAAAGTTTAAATTAGAGCTTTCTGACCAAGTTCAATTCCGAGTCCAACATCTTTTCAATTCTGAAAAATAGCTCATAACGCGAAAACGGCTTCTTTAAGAAATCGTCAGCACCAATTCTCGAAGCATAAAAAATCTCAGTAGCCTGATGGTTACCACTCATCATCATCACTGGGATATCCTTGGTAGCAGGATCTTTACGCAGTTTCCGTAAAGCCGCAAAGCCATCCATTTCTGGTAAAACGATATCTAAAAATATCAAATTAGGCTTAACATTTTGCGCAACTTTTAGCCCTTCTTCGGCCGATAAAGCGGAATAAGCCTTGTATTGATTTTGCTCCATCATCTTTTTCAACATTGTGCAGATGGTTTTAGAGTCATCAATGATTAAAATTCGCGAGCCTGGCTTGGCATTTACACGCTCTTTTTGACGACGCTCAGCACCTTGCTTCAGCAACTCGACTTTTTCAGAGCTATCGACTGTCGTATCAAGCTCATCTTCTATTTTTGAAGGCTTGTCGAGAAAAGATTTTACTTTTGAAAAGAAACTCATTAATTCCCCAAAGCTGATCTAGCACCAATGAATTCTTAGTTAATAGTTTTATTATATGCTTGGCTCTAATAGCTGTCTAATATTCGGGCAGTAAAAAGTAGGAAATTGATAATAATTCACAATCTGATTCAAATTACCTAGTTAGTCTGGCAAAATAGCGACCATAGATGAGATGCCCATTAATTGCACAAAGACACCTCTTATGTCCCTTGATTTAACTGGCTTAGCCGACCTATTAGATTCCGACTGTTTGCTGACTGACCAAGACTCTTTGGTTCACTATGGCAAGGATTGGACCAACTATTATCAAGTTGCACCACTAGCCATTGCTTTTCCTAAAACTACCGAGCAAGTTCAGGCAATAATTTTATGGGCCAATCAAAACCAGGTAGCAATCGTTCCCTCTGGTGGACGTACGGGTTTAAGTGGTGGCGCAGTGGCGACTAATGGCGAATTAGTATTAGCGCTAGACAAGATGAACCAAATTTTGGATTTCAATGCGGCCGCCAAACGTATTCACTGTCAAGCAGGTGTGATCACTGAGCAGCTGCAGCAATATGCTGACGAACAAGGCTTATATTATCCTGTTGATTTTGCCTCGGCTGGCTCCAGCCAAATTGGCGGCAATATCGCAACCAATGCTGGTGGTATCAAAGTAATAAAATACGGCATGACTCGTGATTGGGTTTTAGGCTTAACCGTCGTTACTGGGAGCGGCGAAATACTTAATCTTAATCAAGGCTTGATTAAAAACGCCACGGGTTACGATTTTAGACACTTGTTT
Organism: Gammaproteobacteria bacterium; assembly: GCA_013372875.1. The sequence goes on from JABXIW010000394.1 coordinate 1,428, forward strand.
ATTGGTAGCGAAGGCACACTTGGCATTATCACCGAAGCGACTATTGCGCTTAGCCGTAAGCCGGAAAACCTAACCGTTTTACTATTGGCTATTCCAGACTTAAATAGCTTAATGCCCCTATTAGAAGCCTTTCAAAAAGAAGTGGATTTAACCGCGTATGAATTCTTCTCAGACTTGGCGCTATCAAAAGTTATGGCTATGCATAATATGCCAGCGCCTGTTGCTGAACGAGCGCCCTACTACTGCTTGCTTGAGTTTGATGCGGTTTCTGAAAGCGATTTAGATAAAGCCTTCACTGTATTTGAGAGCTGCATGGAACAAGAGCTTATCTTGGATGGGGCTATCAGCCAAAGTCAGCAGCAAGCTGAAGATTTGTGGAAATATCGCGAGTACATTTCTGAAACCATCTCGCACCACAAGCCTTATAAAAATGATATTGCGGTCACTCCAGAAAAAATTTCTGACTTTTTATCCAGTGTCGATACCATTGTAACTGAGCAATACCCTGAGTTTGAGGTAATTTGGTTTGGCCATATTGGGGATGGTAATTTGCACTTAAATATTCTCAAGCCTGAGAACTTGGCTGATCAAGAATTTATTACTCAGTGCGAAAAAGTTAGCCCGCAAATTTTTCAAAAGCTCAGTGAGCTTAATGGAACAATTTCTGCAGAGCACGGTGTAGGCTTGTTAAAAAAGCCTTATTTACATTATAGCCGCAGCGCCCATGAAATTGAGTTAATGAGGGCTGTTAAGAAAGCTTTCGATCCAAATGGCATTATGAACCCAGGGAAATTACTCAATTGATTTTCTTGGCGCTTAGTATCGCATCTATTTTAGTAGGACCGTTCATTCTTTCTTACTTCCCTAAGAATCGTCGCTTAGATAATTTTCTATTCTCATTTGTACTGGTTTCTGTCGGCGGGATCTTAGTTTTAGATATTCTGCCAGAATTATGGCAACAAATTGGCTTATTACTAGCGCCGATGTTAGCTCTCGGCTTTTTTGGCCCTGGCTTAATCGAAATCAGCTTCCATAAGGCTGCGGACAAGGCTCACAAAGTCGCGCTAGCCATTGGTATTCTTGGCTTAATGCTGCACTCCTCTATTGATGGTATGGCGTTAATCGATACTCACCAAAACGCTATGCTGCCCTACGCGGTAATTTTGCATCGACTGGTAGTCGGACTAAGTATCTGGTGGCTTGTTGAGCCTATCTGGGGGAAAAAACGCGGCATGCTAGTTTTTGCCTTAGTAATTGGCGCAACCATTGCTGGTTACTTTTTTGCGGAAAGTCTATTAAATGTCGATCCGCAAATAGCCTCGTCCAATTGGCTAAATTATTTCCAAGCCTTTATTGCTGGCACATTACTGCACGTTATTATCCACCGTCCGCATATTGATGATGACGGCCACCTTCACGATCACCAACACGCACTTGAACATGATCCTGAGCATAACCACTCGCATGGAATTGTAGTCAAGCACATGGGATATTTCAGTACAGGCGCTATCTTAGCCCTAGCCTTATTAGTTGTTATTCATAGCATCCATTAATCGCCTCTAAAATCTTTACCGCAATGCATCAGCCCTAAACTGGCACACTTCTTGCTTGTTTTATTGAAAAGTAACTAACAATCGCATACATTGGTCTGGAGTCACTTGTGATTAATAAAATGAGCATTAGAAGCAAACTCATCATTCTTTTTATATCCTTACTTGCCCTACTGTTGGCTTTTCAGGGCTTTTTATATCTGCAATACGACGACAAGGTTTCTAAGCGACTCGGACAAGCTGCATTTGAAGTGTCTAAAGATACCGCTAGTATTTTTATTTATAACCAAGACTTTCTTTATGATACCGAGACCATCAGTATGGATGAAGGTGGTCGTATCATTCGACAGCAAGTGATTATTCCTGAAGATAGGAATATTCAAATTCGACTTGCTGACAATGTTCATGATGAGGTCATACGCTTAGTTAATAATGACAGTGAATTTCAGATCCCTATTCCTCGTACCGAGGTGCACGACACCATCGGCGAATTAAAAAAACGTAATTTATGGATCACTTTTTTGCTGTTCGCAGTTGCTATTACCTTGGTCAGCTTAATTACTTATAGCATCACCAAGCCATTATTGGCGTTAAACCAAGCAGCAAAAAAAATTAGCCAAGGCGAGCTGGGAACCCAGGTAACCCTCAATAGCAAAAAATATGGGCAAGACGTTTCGGCAACCATTGAGCAGTTTAACGCCATGTCGCAGAAACTAGTGGAGTATCAAAAGCAACAACTCGATAAGCAAGAATTGGAACACTTTAAAGAGCTGAGCAATATCTCACGGGGACTTGCTCATAACTTGCGTAATCCCTTAAATACTTTGCAATTAAGTATCGAGCAACTAAAAGCCAAACATCAAGATTTAAGCGATGATAAATTGACGAATATTGCTGTCAATCAAGTGCAAAGAATCGAAGACTGGCTCAAAGGCTTTACACTGCTAATGGAGCAAGGCATCGAAAAGGAAATGGTCTCATTAGACTCTATAATCAAGCATGCTACAGGTCATTTTGAATCAGCCGAAATTGTGCTTGATTATGACTCTAAGCTATACCTTAATTGCGTCGAAACGGAACTTTTAATGATTCTACAAATCTTGCTACAAAACGCTTTTGAATCTTATGAGAATAACAACTTGCTTGAAAATGGCAGTGATAAAAATAGTGTCAAACTGCAGGCTGAAGTTATAAATGATAACCTCAATATATCTATTATCGATAAAGGAAAAGGCCTGTCAGAAAAAGTAAAAGCTACCCTTTTTGAGCCTTATAACACTGATAAAACCTATGGCTCGGGTATGGGCCTGTATATCGCGCGTCGTTTGATTAGGCATCGTTATCATGGTGACATTTCACTAACAAATAACACACCAAAGGGCACCATAGCCAGCATAACTATTCCATTAGAAGAGACTAAAAATGCATAACAGCAAAGTACTAGTTGTTGAAGATGAGACGGCTCAAGGACAATTAATTCAAGATATTCTTGAGCAAAATGGTTATCAATGCAGTTTTGTTGAATCCGCAGAAAAGGCAGCCACTCTGCTTAAATCTGAGCTCTTCGACATTATTATTTCCGACTGGCGTTTACCTGAAAAAGATGGGTTATGGTTACTCGAAAAATCTAAAGCTATTCACCCTAACAGCTATTTTGTGCTCGCCACTGCTTATGGCAGTATCCAACACGCAGTGAAGGCCATTAAACTTGGTGCCAGTGATTATCTAACCAAACCCTATAGCCGCGATCAGCTATTGTTTTGCGTGGATAGAGCCGCAGAAAAGATACAGTTAACCCAAGAAAATCAATCCCTAAAAAGTGAGCTCAAAGAGCGTAAGCGATTAGTCGATATGGTTGGCAGCTCAAAACCTATGCAGAAAATCTTTCAACAGGTGGAAAAATTGGCGCCGACCAATGCCACTATCCATATCAGCGGTGAAAGTGGCACTGGTAAAGAATTGGCCGCACGCGCCCTGCACCAGCTATCTGATCGCAAGTCTAAACCATTTATCGTCATTAATTGCGGTGCGATTCCAGAAGGACTGGCCGAAGCGGAACTATTTGGTGCTGAAAAAGGCTCCTATACAGGGTCCACGCAAAGAAAAATAGGTAGCTTTGAGGCAGCTGATACTGGCACTATCTTTTTGGACGAAGTTGCTGAACTATCGCCAAATATACAAACTAAATTATTAAGGGTTTTGCAAGAATCAAGTATTACCCGAGTTGGCTCTAATAAGCCAGTTAGCATTGATGTTCGAGTAATCTCAGCAACCCACAAATCTCTCGGTGAGCTTGTGAGCAAAGGCGAATTTCGGGAAGACCTGTTATACCGCTTGAATGTGGTGCCTATCCAAATGCCTGCGTTGCGCGATCGTGAAGAAGACTTACCTACATTGGTTAATTTCTTTAATCAAAAGCACTCAAAAGCCCATGGCATGCCTGCCTTAAAACTCAATAAGACTATTTTAAACAAACTCGAAGATTATTCCTGGCCAGGTAATATTCGCGAGCTAAGTCATTGTCTTGAGCGATTAATGCTGTTATCGGATAATGGCAACCTAACTGCAGAAGATCTTGATTTTTTGAACCAGAGTCCTGAAAAAAGCAGTGAAATAAAGCTGCCGAAGCAAGGGCTTAATTGGGAACAATTAGAGCAGTCTCTGTATCGCCAAGCGCTCGATCAGGCAAAAGGTAATAAAAAACGTGCGGCAAGCCTACTTGGACTAAGCTATAAAAGTTTCCTCTACCGCTTGGAAAAATTCCTGATTTCGGAATAAAATCCTTATATCGGGATTTAGTCATTATAAGATGAGTCAATATCGTTGTTAAATCCTATGATATAGTTGGCACGATTCTTGCTTATTAAGTAAATGGAAATTAATGAAATAACAAACTTACATTTACTTTAAACATGAGGTGAAACATGAAACTTAAACAATTAGCACTTAATTTAGCTGTTATTCCAGCCGTTGTAGGCCTGGCGCTTACCGCTCATAACCTACAAGCCGAAGATAAAGTTGAAACTGTTGAAATCCAGGTTAAACAAGAAAATGACCAGGATTCATTAGTGGAATTAGCCGTTAATGGTGTAACCGAAAAATTTACCCTTGCAGACTTAGCTAATGGCGAAACCCGCACTATCGTTACTGAGTCTGGTAAAACTATTACCGCTTCTAAAGATGATAATGGTTCAACTACCATTTCTATTGATGGTAAAGACATTAAATTGTTCGATTTTAGAGGCGATATGGGTGCTAACTTCAATGTATTCCATACCGATGATGCTCATGCTAGCTATGACTTTGGCGATAAAATTATGATTTTAGGTGGTAACCTATCTGATGAGGCAAAAGCCGCTGTAAAAGCTACCTTGAAATCTTACAACGTCACACAGGAAGTAGTATTCCCTGATGCTTCTAACTCAAAAATGATGTTTATTACTAAAGATGTTATCCATAGTGGTGAACATGGCGATGTTGATATGGACATAGAGTTAATTGATGATACTAATGTCAAAGTGATTAAGAGAATCGAGAAAAAATAATCTTAATCCCACTGTATCTTCTTTGATTTAGGTATCGAAGAAACATAATCGAGTTGCCCACTATTAATTAGTTCGGGCAACTCATTTAGTAAACTATCCTCAATACTCTTTTGGTCAGTAAACTGATTAGAAAAGATACCAATCCAAGCATTCAAGCTATTAGTCTGAGCACTCGATAAAGCAGTTTCTGTTAAATAGATTAATTTAAACCAGTTAATTCGTTTATCATGCTTTTCAGGGTCTAAAAACGGAAAACGACTAAAACCGACGCTTGCAGTGATATCAATTGTCTTGCCATTGGACAAATCGAATTTGCGGGATGCAATAATATTACGGATTTTTTCGGCCAACAGCATTTGCTCTCTTTTTGAAATACCGCGACTCAAAATTAGAATCGACGAGCCTTGCCAGCGAGCAATAACATCACTGCCATAGCAAATATTTTTTATTGACTCAGCAACTTGAACTAATACTTCGTTAGTTGCAATAAAACCATACTGATCTTTTAATGAATTAAAATTATCAATTTCTACGCAGAAAACTCCGAGGTATAAACCTTCATGCCCTGCATGCTGCCAAGTCGCTAAGATATTATCCAGTTCGTGCTGGATGTTTTTAATGATGTAGCCTCGACTGTATAAATTGGTCAGCTCATCTTTAATGCTTTTCTGTTCTAGTTCATTTTGAATCTTATCAACTAAATATTTTTGCTCAGAAAGCGAGTAATGAAGATCTTCAACTTGATGCAATAAACTAAGCTTTTCTTCCATCAACAAAGATTGCTTTGCTTTTTCTCGCTTTAGCAATAAAGATGCTTTTGACTTTTGCTGACTCAGGTTTTTATATAACCAATACAACAAGACCATTGCCATTAATGCCATGGCTAAAATTGCAGACAACCAGATATAGGTGTTTTTAAGCCAATTAAAACTTGGTTGAATCGTTAACTTTAATCCTTTCCTTACCCATTGTCCTGAAGGAGAAAGCTGCTGAACCTCCAACTCTTGGTTCTCAGCAAAATCATGAAGAATAACTTCATTTCCTTCGGGCTCAATCCATTCATTGTGGGAAAGACGATAACGTAGCTTCAATGGCCGATTTGAAAGGTAATCAAAATTTGAAACTCTAATAGTAAGCGGCAGATTATTAGTTAGTTTTAATTCATTGGACTGATTAAGCTGATAAGCCACAGTGCCTTGAGCAATCTTAGAAAATACAATCGGTTTAAAATTTGATTCAGCTTCCAGCAATAAAGGGTTAAACGCGGTAACACCATTCACACCGCCAAAGTAAATAGTTCCAGCTTGGTCTTGATAAGATGCTTTGGTAAAAAACTCATCGTGCTGCAAACCTTCCTCATACAGATAATTGACAACCGGCTCAATATTACTTGGGTGGTATCGAATAATACCTTTGATAGTTGATATCCATAAAAAACCTTTATCATCCGCCTGAATAGCACTTATGTAATTACTTACGAAGCCGTCTTTAACTCCAATGCGTTTAAACCGTATAGCGCCATTATCATTATAAAACACACGATTTAAACCATTGGCGGTTCCGATCCAAAGCACGCCATTGAAATCTTCATAGATAGTATTAATATCATTAGAAGAAATGCTACTAGAGTTGTCGTCTTCGAAAGTATAATGCTGCGAACTTAAATTGTTGGGATTAAAGCGGACTAAGCCATTTGAGCCACCGATCCATATGTAACCTTGTAAATCTTCATATAAAACATAAATCGCATAGTCACCAAACAAATAATTTTGTGGCAACTTATCAGAATAATTTGTTACCTTGATATTTGCCAAATCTAAGCGGCCATCCTGCTTATTGGAAACTTCTAATTTAAACAAGCCATCAGCGCCACCGAACCAATAATTAGAATGTCGATCTTGGATGATATCTAATACCCAAGTGAATTCGTACTCATTACCATCATCAGAATAATACTTCAGAGTTTTAAACCACTGTTCATCCAAACTCTTTACTGATAGGCCACTATCAGATAAGACCCAAAGATTTAAGTTATTATCCTCAAAAACTTTACCGACGAAGCCAGTAAAATCGGCATTTTTATCCAGCGATAACACTAAATAGTTATTGAGGAGAGCTTTATTTGCTTGATAGCGATACAAACCTGAACTACTAGTACCTATCCATAAATTTTTGTTAGCATCTTCAGTAATGGTGGTTGAGAGATTTGATAATTTAAAAGTATCAGTTTCATTTTTTCGTAATAGGTGCTGAAACTTTTGATCAGGTTTTAAAAGGTTAATACCAAAACCAGTTCCAATCCATAAAACTCCGTCTTGGCTTTGATAAAGACCTAGAATATCATTGTTACTTAAAGAAAATTCATCGCTAGTGTCATGAAAGTATTCTTTAGTAATTTGCTCAGTATTTTTATCGTAAAACTTTAAGCCTGACTCTGTGCCTAACCAATAACCCTGCTCTACCTCTAATACTGCTGTAACTCCGACATTGCTAGCGCTTTTACTATCATAAACCTTGATTATTTTTTCTTGCTTGTCATTTACATTAACAACGTATAGACCATAATCCGAAGCCAATAATAAATATCCATTTTGATAGCTACTGGTTTGAAATCTTCTGTGTGGGACTCTATTTTCAGGACAAAATTTATCTACAAACTCATGTCCAGAATTTAATGAGAAAGAGTAATAACACTTACCAGAAGAAACTAGCAATTGATTATCAGGCAGTATTACTATGCCGGTAATTTCATTTAGAGTGAGACCATTTTCTTTCAGTGGAATAACTTTAACTTGCTCACTCTCTAAAGCTACCGAAACCAGCAGCTTGTCATTGAGGAGCGCATATAAATGGCTCTCAGTAACCCTAAAATCGAATATGCTACCTTTTGTTTTTTTATCAAACAGTTTCCTTTCAATTAATTCTCGAAAAATTAGCTTTGACCAGTTTTTGACTGTTAGATCGAGTTGGTTTATTGAGTCCAGGCCATGAGATGACATGACCCATATACGGCTATTATCTTTGTCTAAGCGCGTAATATCATTAGAACTGATTGAGTTTGGATCTTGTATATCGTGATAAAAATAATCAAATTTCACGCCATCATAGCGATTCAACCCATACTGAGTTGCAAACCACATGAAACCTAAATCATCTTGAATAATCTCCGAAGCACCGCTTTGACTAAGGCCATCTTGGGTACTAATGCGCTTAAATTTTAGAGTTTGATTAAAGGCCTGGACCGATGGACTAGTAGAAATAAAAACAAAAAGAAATAAAACAAAACCTAAGGCTAGCTGTAGAAACTTAGCAGCCTTAGTAATCAAATGCGGGTGGTAATTAGTTATCCTTAACCTCAAGGCGAATATCGCTCGCTAATTCTGGTTTAAAGCCTTTTTTATCTTGATAGAAATCGCGTATCTGTTGCATATCTGTGTCTTTATCGCCAGTCAATTCTAATACTTTCCCCAAGCCCAAAGTTCGAGTTTCAGTGTCAAGAAAAGCCAGCACTAAAGGAACTTTTGCTTTTAACGCGATATAGTAAAAACCACTTTTCCACTTGTCAGTCTTACTTCTAGTACCTTCTGGCGCTAAAGCTAAGGCAATCTCATCTCGTTGCTTAATAATTTTTACAACTTGATCCACCACATTATGCGAATTAGAGCGCTCAACTGGAATGCCGCCAAGCATCTTAAAAAACCAGCCAAATGGCGGCTTAAACAAAGTGTGTTTTCCTAAATAAGCAGGTTTCATTTTGAAACAAAACCGTGCAATCATCATAATTACGAAGTCCCAATTCGAAGTGTGAGGGGCAAAGATAAACACTGCCTTTTTTGATTGAGGCATTTCCCCTACTAACTTCCAACCGAGTAAGCGCAAAATTGCGCGCATAATATAACGCATGTTATTGATTGTGTAAGTCCATAACCATGGCGACGTCTTCAATATCACTTTTTTCTTTGGCACTATCATTGCGCAAATCTTCCAAGCGCTTTAGATAATCTTGATCGATACCACCAGTGATATAGTTACCAGTAAAGACAGACAAATCAAACTCAGCAATTTCAGGATTGCCCTCTCGAACCGCTTCCACCATATCCTCAATATCTTGATAGAATATACGATCCGCACCAATTAATTCGCCTACTTCATCTTCAGTTCGTCCATGAGCAATAAGTTCCGTTGCTGCAGGCATATCAATACCATAAACGTTAGGGTAACGAACTGGCGGCGCAGCAGAAGCAAAGTAAACATTTTTAGCGCCAGCCTCACGAGCCATTTCGATAATTTGGCCAGAAGTAGTTCCGCGTACAATTGAGTCATCAACTAATAAAACGTTCTTATCTTTAAACTCTAAATCAATTGCGTTTAACTTTTGACGTACGCTTTTTTTACGCATTTGCTGACCAGGCATAATAAAGGTTCTACCAATATAGCGGTTTTTTATAAAACCATGACGCATCTTTACGCCTAACTCATGTGCCAGCTGGACTGCAGAGGTTAATGAAGTGTCAGGAATTGGGATCACTACGTCAATATCGTGATCAGGCCAAACCCGCTTAATTTTGTCAGCTAACTGTTCGCCCATGCGCAAGCGCGCTTTATAAACCGACACATTGTCGATTAACGAGTCAGGTCTTGCCAAATATACGTGTTCAAAAATACAAGGCGTCAAATGGCTATGAGTTACGCACTGTTTTTTATGCAAGTCGCCATCTTCCGAGATGAATACAGCTTCACCCGCACCAATATCGGCAATTAATTCAAAGCCTAAGGCATCCAGTGCAACCGACTCAGAAGCCACCATATATTCAGTACCTGCATCGGTGACGCGCTTACCATAAACTGCTGGACGAATGCCGTTTGGATCTCTAAAGCATAAAAGACCATGACCGCTGATTAAGGCAACGGCAGCATAGGCACCTTCACAGCGCTCAAACACGCGCCCTACCGCTTCAAAAATATCATCTGCAGATAGTTTGTTTTTATCTTTAATTTGTAACTCATGCGCTAGAACATTTAGCAATACTTCTGAATCGGAATTGGTATTCAAGTGACGACGGTCCGCAGAATAAAGCTCTTTTTTAAGCTCTTCGTCGTTGGTCAGGTTGCCATTATGAGCTAATGTAATGCCGTATGGTGAATTCACATACAATGGCTGAGCTTCTGCACTAGTCGAGCTGCCCGCGGTTGGATAACGCACATGGCCAATCCCTGTGTTACCCGTTAGTCGGCGCATATGACGAGTATGGAAAACATCTCGCACCAAACCATTATCCTTACGCAAATATAAGCGCCCATTGTCACTGGTAACGATACCAGCGGCATCTTGACCGCGATGCTGCAAAACGGTTAAAGCATCATAAATGCTTTGATTAACAGGAGTTTTACCAACAATACCAACTATTCCACACATAGCTATCTTAACCTTCTAGCATTAGCTTTTACTGATCTGAATCGTCTTGTTCAGAGACTGCTTCTTTCGCTTTTTGCAAAGCCACATCTTGCAGCTTTTGCTCTAAATCTTGTGTTTCTTCGGGCTCGCCTTCTTCTTGCTTCAATTCAGGCACATCTACTACCTCACCCAACTTGTCATAGAACCATTCTGCAACTAGTTCCATATGTGGAATTAATGAGGACTTTCCCCACCAATCGTCTTTGGGAACTGGCGTGAACTGTTTTAAACCAAGCACAATTAAGGCTACGATCAAGACACCGCGTAAAGCACCAAAACCCATACCTAAGAATCGGTCGGTACCACTTAAACCAGCTTTGTCGATCATTTTGCCAATTAGGTAATTAACCACACCTGCTAAAAACAAAACCACCACAAAGATACCAACCCAGGCAACGCCTAAGCGAATGCTGTTAGTGTCAATATGCTCCACTAACATTTCGGCAACAGGTTCGTAAAATGCTTTGGCTAATAAAAATGCTGCTATCCAGCCCGCCAGAGATAAGGCTTCACGCACAAAACCGCGTAAAATACTGATTAATGCAGAAAGACCTATGATGGCCAATATGGCCCAATCGACCCAAATCATAGAATAAGAAATTTGTGAAGTTGTGGGTATTTTAACAGAGCCTTAGCCATACGAAAACATTAATGTTTAATCGGATCAAACTCGATGACCTTTACGGAGTTTCCTACTATTTCTGCTAATTTTGAACTTCTAGCTTCGGCTATCGACATTTCGGGATAAGGTCCCACAAAAACCCGTGAAAAATCTTTTGAAACCCTCTGATAGGCACGATAATCTTGTTTGCGAAGTTCATCCACTAATTTGCTAGCATTTTCTTTATTTGAAAAGCTACCGATCTGAATAACATAAGCTGACTCCTTGAAATCTGGAGTTTTACTAACAACAACCGCAGGTTTTTCTTCAACTTTTTTAACTGGCTCGCTGGTTTTTGTATCTTTAACAGCCTCTTTCGAAGTTTCTGCCAATTTTTCTTCGGCATTTTGGGGCGTCACTTCTGGTTGTTTAGCTTCCACTGGCTTGTCTTCGCTTTCAGTTTTTGCAACTGGCGTCTGAGCTTGCTCTTTGACCTCATCAGCCTTTGTTAACAACTCAGCCTCAGTCCCCTTATCGCCAGAATTTGCACTTTCTTGTTGCGATTTTGTTTCACCATCGTCCTGCTCATCAAGACCTTTGTCCAGCTCTATAATCAAAGGCTTTGCTTCTTGGTTATTTGAGTTATTACCAGCAGCAGTATCACTATTTGGAATAGCCAGTTCTTGCTGTGGATTTTTATCATCAATTTGCTGGGAGTTGGGCATTGTCGGTATCTGAGAGACGATTTCGGTTTTGTATTTTTTGCTATCTAAAATTAGCGGCAGGAAAAAAGCCATCAACGCCAGAATTACCGCAGCACCCACTAATCGATATTTTAATTTTTGTTCCACAGTCACTCACTCTTCAAGCCAAACACAACACTAGCGACTCAATTCACGCAAAAATTAGCGCTTGAGCTCGCTCAGTTATTCTTATTCCAATACTCTATCATTTGTCCTACGGTTACAAAAGAACCAAACACCACTAATAAATCGGTTTGTGCGGCATTTTGTCGGAATTTATTATAAGCGGCTGGTAAATCTGTTGTTATGCTAACCGATGCAGCTCTATTATGACTTAAAATCGCAGTTTCTATCTCACTGCCCTTTGCTCCTCTGGGCTCTGGCAAATCAATGCATAACCAATGATCAATACTGGTTAAGTGCTGCAAGCTACTCGTAATATCCTTATCTTTCAACATACCGCAAATGGCCCATACTTTGAAATCACGCTCGGATTTAAGCGCTGCAATATTTTGATTTAATAACAAGGCCGAATCTGGGTTATGGGCAACGTCCAGAATAATTTGTGGCTTCTCACTAAGTTTTGAAAAACGCCCCAATAGATTGGCATTTTCCAGTGCCTCTCTTACCAAATCAGGCTCAACCTTATCATGAAAAATCTGACTAAATGCCGTTAATGCCGCTGCTTGATTGCTGATATATAAAGATGCTAGCTTGATGTTTTTTACTATTAAGTCACTTGATTGGTAATTCCAATGAGAGCTATCTTCTTCATGATCAATTTGATAATCCTTCGATTCACAAATTACTTCAGGGTCAATTTCAGTGATAGCTTTACCCAGCAAAAGCAGCAACGTTTGGTCAGCAATCACCAAAGGCTTATTTGATCTTGCAATTCCTGCTTTTTCATAGGCGATTTTCTCAAGAGAATCGCCCAGCCAATCGGTATGATCTAAGCCGATAGACGTTATTACAGCAACATCCGCATCAATAATATTGGTAGCATCAAAACGACCACCGAGACCGACTTCCAGCGCTATGAAATCCAATTTTTGTTTAGAAAAACAATAAAGCGCTACTAAAGTGGTAAATTCGAAATAAGTGAGCTTAATATCGCCTTTATTATTGGCAATATACATAAAAGCCGCACATAAATCGTCGTCACTGACTTCTGTGGAGTTAACTTTTATGCGTTCGTTAAACTTGATGAGATGCGGCGAAGTATAGCTGCCAATATTCAACTGATGAGATTTAGCTAATGACTCTAAGCTAGCGACTACCGAGCCCTTGCCATTAGTCCCCGCCACACTGATCACAGGCACTTTGGGTTTTAATAAATTTAGACGCTTGGCAACTTGGGTTATGCGATTTAAACCCAATTCGATATCAGTGATTGGATGGCTTGATTCTAACCATTCCAACCACTGCGATAATGATTTAAATTCAATCAATAGAAATTGTGTCTATAAAATTAGGAGATTACAGGCTCAGGTAATTTAAGCAATTTTGCTGAAACATTGGCAACTCGATCGCGCATTTCACGACGATCAACAATCATATCCACCGCGCCATGTTCTAACCAGAATTCGCTCAAGCGGAAACCTTCTGGCAACTTTTCACGGATAGTTTGCTCAATCACACGCTGGCCGGCAAAACCAATCAGGGCTTTAGGCTCGGCGATATGCACATCACCTAGCATAGCCAAACTGGCAGTAACACCACCCATAGTCGGATCGGTTAATACAGAAATGAATGGCAAGCCATTATCCGATAACTTAGCTAAAGCCGCGCTGGTTTTTGCCATTTGCATCAAAGACACTAAGGCTTCTTGCATTCTGGCACCACCACTGGCTGAGAAACAAATCAATACCGAGCGAGTTTTAATCGCTTGCTCTACTGCACGCACAAATTTCTCACCTACAACCGAACCCATAGAGCCGCCCATAAACTTAAAATTAAAGGCGCATGCAACGGTTGGAACACCATGCACGGTTCCACGGAAAGCTATCAAAGCATCATTTTCAGCGGTTGTTTTTTGTGCAGAACTGATACGATCTTTATATTTTTTGGAGTCACGGAATTTCAATAAGTCCACAGGCTTCATGTCTGGTGCGATTTCGATTCGGCCTTCTTTATCCAAAAATAATTCTAAACGCTCGCGCGCATCCACTCGCATATGATGATCACACTTAGGACAAACGCCTTGATTTCTTGCTAATTCAGCATGATACAGAATGGATTCACAGCTTGTGCACTTATTCCAAACCCCTTCTGGAATAGATTTTTTGCGTTCCCCTTCCGGGTTTCTTTTTGGTAATAATCGTTCTAACCAGCTCATAAAAAATATTACTTTTTGTTAATTAACGTTATTTTAACAGTATTCTAGCAGTCGGGTATAGCGAAAACTGGCACAGCTTAGCTGGTAAAACCAGCAATTCATTCATCAGTTCTCGAATAAAGTATCAGGCAAAAATAATGGTCCCAGCGGCACTACCGGTATTGCAAATTCTTTTGGGTAATCCACGCTCACCAGATATAAGCCTTTCGGGCTTGCGGTTGCCGCCGCTAAATTTCGATCTTGCCCATCCAATAATTCTTTTGCCCACTGCGACGGTTTAATACCGCAACCAATAGTGATCAAAGTGCCCGCTATATTACGTACCATATGATGTAAAAATGCATTAGCCTTAATATCGATCACTAGATAATCGCCCTGTTTAAACACCTTTAAATGATGGATATTACGCATAGGTGTTGGAGACTGGCAGGAAGACGCCTGAAAAGCGGCAAAGTTTTGCTCACCTGGAAAATACTGACAGGCTTGATTCATCGCATCCATATCAAGTTCTTGTCTCACCCAAGTAAGCCCAGAATTTAAGATCGCAGGCTTAGCTTTAGTATTTGCAATGATATAGCGATAACGGCGAGCGGTAGCACTAAAACGTGCGTGAAACCCCTCTGGCACAGATTTTACCCAACGCACAGCAATATCATCGGGTAATTGAGTGTTTGCGCCCATGATCCAGGCTTTATCGGGGCGTGGCTTACTTGATTGAAAGTTCACTACTTGCCCTGTGGCGTGCACACCAGTATCGGTTCTGCCAGCACAATTAACCTGAATCGCTTCATCAGCAATTTTAGATAACACCTTTTCGAGCTCAGCTTGCACCGAGTTAGCATGCGATTGACGTTGCCATCCCGAGTAAGCGGTGCCTAAATATTCGATACCAAGTGCTATATTATTCATAATAATTTATTGATAAGCCTAAAGAAAAACACCAGCGCAAGGCTGGTGTCCTTCAATTATTAAAGGATTATAAGTCGGCTAGTAATTCAGAAGCAGCATCTCTCTGCTTTGCACTGCCTTCCTTTTTCACTTCCTCTAAAATTTCTACCGCTGACTCTTCATCGCCCATGGCTATATAAGCTTTGGCCAGTTCCAGCTTGGTATGAGCTTCATCATCCGACAAAACTTCACCATTTTCTTCATCCGAGTCATCGATTTCTAATGCGTCATCTTCAGATTCAGTACTAAATTCAATCACATTTGAGTCAGCTTCATGGGTATCATCTGCAACGGCATCCTCTACCACCTCTTCTACCACTTCATCAACCGCTTCTTGCAATGACTCTTCTGATTCAACTGATTTTTTCGATTCATTGAATATATCATCTAGCTCATTAGACAAGTCAGTATCAATTTCTGATGGGTTAGCGCCGAAAACTTCTTCCTCGCTCAACATTAAACCATCATCCACTGCTACATCCACAGACTCAGCCTGACTGACATCTTTCTGCAATTGCATAAGACCAGCAACCTTCAATCCTAACTCAGAGTCGTGATCGAATGAGTCTGGTAATGCAATAAATTGCTGCTTTAACTTTTCTACATCTTGATTCGAGCTATAAACTTCCATCAATTTAACGCGCGCAACATGATTGTCAGGATCTTTATCTAAAACAGCTAGTAACAGCGTCTCCACCTGAGCTAATTTGCCGCGAGCAATTAAAATATCCGCCTCATCTAGGGGATCCGTTTCTACTTCAGGAGCTTGCGGTGCTTTAGAAGTAAAAGATGGCTGTCTGCGCTCAAAGTTTGAATTTGAAAAATCGTCCGCAGCCAACTCTTGATCAAGTTCACTTTGACGTTTTTTTAGAACCCAGCCAAGTCCAAATAAGGCTAGCAAAGCACCCAAAATGATTAATGGCCATTTCCAGAAGCCATCTTGTTGCCAAAAGGCTTTCTCTTGAGGTTGATTGTTGCTTACGCTTACCACAGGTTGTGCTGTAGTTTCAGCAACTTTTGCTTGATTAGACTTTTCTACCGCTTGCTCAGCTTCTGCCGCTAAGGCTTGTAAAGCTTCATCGTCTTCATCTTTTGCTTCGGCCGAACCAGCTAGCACCGACAAAGTTTCATCTTCTAACGCAACACCCACGTCCGATTGATTTTTAACCGCTTCCAACTCACGCTTTAGCTGTTCATTTTCAAGGCGTAATGACTCAACTGTTTGCTCAAGTTGATCTTGATTTCCTTGGCTGACATCGCCTTCCGCGCCTTCTTGCACGTTCGCGCCTGAAGTATCCGTCAAATCTGACTCGGTAACACTACTAATGGTCAATCGGCCTGCTGATGATTCATCTTTTTGTTGCGCCGTTTCATTAACAGTTTTACGCACATCCAATGGTGCATCTACTGAATCAGTCGACTTTAAGTCGCGGTAACTGATATTTGAAGCAACCGCTCTAACTTGTGAGTTAGGTGGAACTTGTAGTACCGCACCCGCTTTTAAGCGGTCGATATCATTATTGATGAAGGCATTAGGATTATTACGATACAATGCCGCTAACGTTTGATGAACCGAAGCGCCATCTGGTCTGACTCGCGAAGCAATACTCCACAAAGTCTCGCCACGTCCTACGCGCCAGCTATCACCTGTAAACTCTACCCGCGGTTGGCTAGTTTGGTTTTGTGTTGCTTGACTAGCTGTGTCAGTTCTTGACTGAGTAACCTCACGCTGAGTTTCTTGCGCTTGATTACGATTCGTCACAATTGGCTGAGCTTGAGTTGGTCTTGGCGCCGTGATCACCTGCTGATTGTTTTGCGCCAAAGATGGCGGATCCAGCAGCAAAGTATATTCACGCAATAAACGACCTTGCGGCCAGTTTAGCTCTACTAAAAAGTTTAGAAATGGCTCCTTGATCGCTTGTGAACTAGTCACGCGAATATACTTAGAACCATCAGAATCGGTTTCAACGGTAAAATTCAATTGGCCATGCACAGGCTCACGGATCACGCCAAATTTGCCATAAGCCTCAAAGGAAGCAATCCGAGCGACCAAGTCTTCTTGTTGAAACTCTTTTGAGGATAGCAAGTTAATACGAGCAGCCAATGGTTGATTGAGCTTAGTATCTGAATCGATATCTCCTAAGCCAAGCCCCCACGCTGCTGGCGCTAACATTGATACTCCAATAATTGAAGAAATTGCAGCTTTTATCAATTTATTCTGATTTTTCATAACCTATTTCCTGATCATGCATCCCTACTTTTACAAGTTCCATCGCTGGCTACTAATGCGCAATGAGCCACTATTGATTAATTTATGATTCTATTGTGCTTTTATAGATGATTTTTTACAAGTATTTCAGCAATTTGCACCGTATTGAGCGCTGCGCCTTTACGCACATTATCCGACACAACCCAAAGCGCAATACCATTTTCCATACCAATATCTTTGCGAACACGGCTAACGAAAACCCCGTCTTTACCACTGGCATGAGTGACTGGGGTGGCATAATCAAGCTGACTCATATCATCTACTAGCTCCACGCCTTCTGCTTTTTGCAGCAAATTGCGAACTTCTTCAACCTCAATGGACTTCTTAGTTTGCAGATGAATTGCTTCAGAGTGGCCATAAAACACAGGAACTCGAACAGCGGTCGGACTAACGCCAATCTCACCGTCTTCAAGGATTTTATGGGTTTCCCAAATCATTTTCATTTCTTCTTTGGTGTAGCCGTTTTCCTGCAATTGGTCGATATTTGGCAAGACATTAAAAGCAATTTGTTTGTCATAAACTTTCGAGGTGACTTCGCGAGCGTTGAGTAGTTGGGCTGTTTGTTTTGCCAGTTCTTCCACCGCTTTTTGACCTGAACCTGAAACCGCTTGGTAAGTTGCTACATTGATGTGTTTGATGCCAACCGCATCGTGAATCGGCTTTAAAGCCACCATCATTTGCATGGTTGAGCAATTTGGATTGGCGATAATGCCATGATGTTTAAAGTCGGCGATTCGCTCTGGATTGACTTCTGTCACCACCAACGGGATTTCTGGGTGATAGCGAAACTCGGAAGTATTATCCACAACCACAGCACCGGCTTTAGCCGCGATTGGTGCATATTCTTTGGAAATAGCACCGCCAGCTGAAAACAACGCAATATCCACTTTAGAAAAATCAAACTCGTCCAACTTTTGAACCGAAACACTTTTCCCATTAAATTGCACTCGCTCGCCGGCGGAGCGCTCACTGGCTAACAAATACAAATTGTTAAGCGGAAACTTACGCTCTTCTAAGATTTCACGGATGGTTACACCCACAGCACCAGTGGCACCGACAATGGCTAAATTCACTTTTTGCACTTAATTCTCTCTTAATTTTTCACTTTAAATAAAAAGACTAACTATTTCTTTTTATTAAGAAAACCCATAACTCTGGCAGCGATATAGCCAACAAAGCCCAACGCCAAGGTGTATTTCGCAAAACTCATCACTTGGTCGTCTGCTCGATAACCCAATTTGAAGTTTTCGTTTAACCAAATAGTGACATCTAAACGGAAAAACCATAATAACACGCCAATAACAAAGACAATCATCGCTAAGAATGACCAAGTTTGAATACGCGATTTTTTGCGCATTTTTTGGATCATCTGAGTGGTTTCAAGATTAGTGACTTCACCCTCGTCCGAAAATATGGCTCCACAATAGTTGCAAGAATCGGCACGGCTAGAAATTTTCTTTTTACATACTCGGCAGTTAATAATGGCCATTCAAAAATTATCCTTACTGAAAGTTACTTTTGGATTTAATCGAGCTATTTTAATGCTTTACTCGCAATTTCGTAAACATCTTTAGAAAGTTCGGGCTGATTTAAAATATCCTCTAGCTGAGATTTCATCAATGCTTGACGTTTATCATCAAACTTTTTCCAGCGGTTAAAAGCGCCCGTAAGCCTTGCCGCCACTTGCGGATTGACACTGTAGAGCTTTTTAATCTGCTTAGTTAGCAATTGATAACCTTTGCCATCAGCGCGATGGAATTGATGCATATTAGCGCCTGCAAAACCGCCAATCAGAGCTCTAACCTTATTAGGATTGGTCATTTCAAAGGCCGCGTGCTCACTCAGCCTTTCCACCATAACGATACACTCATCACTTGGTTCGGTAGCTAGCACCGAAAGCCACTTATCGATCACCAAATCTTCGCTTTGCCACTTGTCATAAAAATCATCAATAAGTCTTTGTTTATCGCTAAACTTTGAGTGGATCAATATTTTAAAGGCGCTGATCGCATCAGTCATATTGTTGGCACTTTCCAATTGATTCAATGCCAATTGATAAGACTGGGGCTTATCCAATAATAACAGATAATCTAAGCAGCGATGACTAAAGGCACGCTTGGCGATGGCTTCAGACGTTTGTTCAAAATCCCCAATATGATGATTGGCTTGGTAATGCAGCAGCCAATCCATTTCTAATTGATTAGCAATTTCCAGTTTGAGAAAATCATGTGCTTCTAATAAATGATCGAGCTCGATAGTATCTTTGGCTTCAAATAAAGTTTTTACATCCGGCAAAGCGAGTGCCAGCGCTTTAAAGCTACCGTTCAATTGATTGTTATCTAACACCAGCTTTACTGCATTGAGCAGTGTTGCTGGCACCTGCAAGGGCTTAGCGGCGAGTGATGATTCATACAATTGCCAAATAACGTTGCTATAAAGCCTTTGCCCTGCTTCCCAACGGTTAAAGGGATCAGAATCATGTGCCAATAAAAAGCTCAATTCACGATCTTCATACTCATAATCCAATTTAATTGGCGCAGAAAAATCACGCAAAATGGATAAGACCGGCTCTTCAGTAACGCCAGTGAATACAAAGCTTTGCTTTGTTTGGGTCAAATGCAAAATATCGCCTTGTAAGCCATGTTCATTAGTTGCCAGCTTTAAGGGCATATCCTTACCAGCAGAATCCAGCAAGCCCAATTTGATTGGAATATGGAATGGTTGTTTTTCTTGATTATCAGGGGTTTGCGGGCAGTTTTGAGTAAAGTCTAAGCGATAACTCTGCTGAGTCTTATCATAATAAGAGTTAACGGAAACTTCAGGCGTACCAGCCTGTGAATACCAACGCCTAAACTGCTTTAGCGGGTAATTATTAGCGTCTTCCATCGCACAAACAAAGTCTTCGCAAGTCACTGCTTGACCATCATGGCGCTCAAAATATAAGTCCATACCCTTTCTAAAGCCATCAGCTCCCAGCAAAGTATGATACATCCGAATGATTTCAGCGCCTTTGTTATAAACCGTTACCGTATAAAAATTATTCATCTCAATATAAGAATCGGGACGAATAGGATGCGCCATTGGGCCTGCATCCTCGGCAAACTGGTGAGAGCGAATGACTTTCACATCGGCTATGCGCTTCACCGCTGGATCAGTTTGGTCTGCGGTAAACTGTTGATCACGAAATACGGTCAGCCCCTCTTTAAGACTTAATTGAAACCAATCGCGGCAAGTAACACGATTACCCGTCCAATTATGAAAATACTCATGCCCAATAACTGCCTCGACATCTTCAAAATCTTGATCGGTGGCAGTTGCTTGGGAAGCTAGAACGTACTTGGTGTTAAAAACATTGAGCCCTTTGTTTTCCATGGCGCCCATATTGAAATCGCCTACCGCCACTATCATGTAAATATCCAAGTCGTACTCAAGCCCATAGACATCTTGATCCCATTGCATGGATTTTTTCAAGGATGCCATCGCATGATCGCACTGAGCTAATTTGCCCTTATCGACAAATACCTGCAACAAAACTTGGCGACCAGAACTGGTGGTAAAGCTGTCTTCAAGCAAGTCATAATTGCCTGCGCACAAGGCAAATAAATAACTTGGTTTTTTAAATGGATCTTGCCATAACGCATAATGACGATTGCCATCCAAATCGCCTGACTCAATTTTATTGCCATTAGAAAGTAAATAAGGAAACTCAGATTTATCCGCTTCCATCCGTACTTGATAAGTCGCCATCACATCAGGCCGATCTAAAAAGTAAGTAATTTTACGGAAACCTTCCGCTTCACACTGAGTGCAATATTTATTGCTGGAAAGGTAAAGTCCCTCTAGCGAAGTGTTTTTATCGGGATAAATTTTGACCTTGGTTTTGAGAGAAAACGAATCTGGGCAGTCCAAAATGACTAGATGACTATCACTAATTTGATAATCCTTTTCTCTCAGAACTTGGTTATCTAAATAAATCTCAAGCAACTCCAGCTCTACACCATCTAGCTTCAACTCACTGCTAACATTGTCAGAGTCAGGGTTACGCTGAATACTTAGCTCAGAAGTTACCAAACTATAATCCGAATAGAGTTCAAAAGTTAACTGAACGGACTCAATAAGAAAGTTGGAAACCTGATAATCCTTGCGGTGTTTGATTTCTGGTTCTGGCGCAGCAGTTTGCTCAGCTTTATTCATAAAAATTTGGCTAGTTATAAGGCAATAGTATTCAAAACTGTCATTATTCTATCAATACCAGTAAAATTAAGATAGAAACACTTCAAACAACCAACCTTTATGTGTAATTGTGCGCAACTTGCGGCTATCGTTAATGGCGATGATGAGAACAATCCTTTGGGCGAGCAAGAAGAGCTTGAATGGGAACCTGATCGTTGGGCGACCCTTAATCGCTGTCCAACTTGCCAGCAACTTTGGCATATCGATATTGCTAAGGCCAATCAAGTAGGAATCTGCATGAAGGTTGATTCACTTGAACATTGGCAGCAATTGGATATGACGCAAACGCGAGTGCAAATGATGGTTAACAATCATGGTGGCTTATCATTCGATCTGTGTCGCTGGAAAAACTGTCAAGATAACTGTGTGAAGGGTTTAGCTTTTTGTCCCCAGCACGCTTATTTTGAAATGGACATTAAAGCCTAATGACAATTAGGTCTAAAGGTTAATGGCCTATGTTGTCCCATTGCGCTAATGAATTGGCATAGTAACTGATAATGGGCTGACTATTATCAGTGACACAAAAAAGCCCGTTTTTTTCGAGCAATAACTCGCGCCCAACCAGCAAATCCAGTGTTTTGGTCAAGATCCCATCAAAGGCTTGTTCCTTAATTTTAACCGGAGCACCGAGCGCTCTCAGCTTTTCTATTTTTGCACAGCAAGCGTCAAGCAGCTCTTCACGACTATGAGATTTAAATTGATAGTCTTTTATAACAGAAGATACCAAGGCAACAGGTAACACGGGAACTACTTGCGCAATATCCGTCATTAAATCTTCAGTAAAAGATTTAACCTGAGCTATTCGCTCTTCTTTATCAAGTGTATTCAAAGGTGCTTTTAAACTTTTAAAATAGTCTTTGGCTGAAACTGGCTTGGCAAAATTAACTCCGGCATAACCAAAACGCTTCCAGCGCTCTTTTCGCTTCATAAATAGGGTTTTAAGGGCAAACTTGGCAGTGGTTTTAAACACAAACCATTTACTCTGCTTAGGTAAATCTTTATGTCTACTGCGCTCAAGACTACGATCTTCAATCACTCGATCGTAATTAAGTCCAACAGGGATAAACACAATGTCGCGATCGGTTTCTGGATTAAAGTCTCTCAACAAATAATCAATAAACCCGAGCTTGGGTGATTTCAGCAAACCATCCTTACTTAAACCGCCTTCCGGATAGACGGCTTGGCTTACTCCTGCCCTCGTGGAGTAATGTACATAGCGCTCTAACACTTTGCGATAAAGCGGATTGTTGGAGTTGCGTCTGACGAAAAAAGCGCCCATCGATCGGATCAAAGTAGCTAATGGCCAAACTCGCGCCCACTCACCTACCGCATAAGACAAGGCAGTTCGATTCATCACCAAAAAAGAAACCACTACATAATCCATATTAGAGCGATGATTCATGACAAATACCACGCTAGATTTAGGGTCAATTTTTTGCAACTCGCCATCGTCGTAAAATCCTACTTTCATGCGATATATCAAGCGGCTAATGGTTTTAGATAACCAGTGGCCAAATTTAAAATACATATATGCATTAAATTTCGGCACGATTTCGCGTGCGTATTCGTAAGCCTTTTCTTGAGCCACCTCCATTGGCATATCATTATCCTTAGCGTACTGACGAATAGCGGCAAATACTTGCTCATCAAACACTAATCGGTCAACCAAGGTTTGCTTGCGCGTTAATTGAAACGAACGGATTTGAATGGACAGTTTGTCATTGACTTCGCCAATGATCTTGTTGACCTTGCGCCTAAAGAACCAGCGTACACTGGGCAGCAAAATTCGGTCGAGCACCATAATAAAAGCAAATGCTATGATGATTATCAGTAGCCACAGCGGCAACTCAACCATTGAGCTCATCTAGTCCAATCCATATTGCACAAAGTCATTTATATTTGGAATAGGCTTAGCTTTCAGCTCAATATCTGGCGTACCAAGATAAATAAAGCCAACAATGGTATCTTTATCATCCAAACCTAAGAGCGTTTTTAAATAAGGATTGAAACACAAAGGACCTGAGCGCCAATAGGCTCCATAGCCCAGATCGTAAGCACCTAAAATTAAGTTTTGTACCCCAGCACCCGCAGACAGCACCTCTTCAATGTGTGGTACTTTTTCATGAGCTTTGTGCTTAGCTACTGCAACAATAACCATCGGCGCTCGATGCGGTAATGATAAGATCCGATGACGTTTCGATTCGTCTAAATTTGGATTTTCCGCCAGACTTGCTTGCAAATAAAGCTCCGCCAGCTGAGATAAATCTTCTTCACCTGCAAACACCATATAATGCCACGGTTGTAGGCCCTTATGATCAGGGGCACGCAGAGCTGCTTGAAACAGTAATTCCATTTCGCTTGATGATGGCGCCGGTGCTTTCAAGCGACCACACGAAACTCGGTTGATAATTTTTTCTAACATCTGATGATAGGTTTTATTTTTTCTAGGCTAACTTTAGCATGTTTTAGCCAAGCACCAAAGCTACTAGCCAGAAAGCCGCGCAACAAAAAGGGAGCCGAAACTCCCCTTTTTTTCTAACTGATAGTTAGTAAAGACCCTTTAGTTCTCGGATGGTGTATTCTCAGCAAAATACTCATGACTATCAGCATTATTCAATGCTTGATCAGGATTGCTGTCCGCTAAACTACGTGCACCTGACTGACCATAAACCACATCATCAGTACCCGCTACTACATTGAAGTGGCTCAACTCATGGATGATAGTACCTGCACGTGAATCCGTACCCGTTTCGCGAGCTTGCCAGAATGCGCGACACAAATAAATTTTGTACGGCTGGTTCGGATAAACATAAGCGAAATAACTTTGTTTACAGCTACAGTCAAAAGTTAAGGCTTCGTTATCAATCGCATCATTAATCGCTGCAAAATTAGATTTGGCTTTGTTGACGCGCGAATTAGTTGGCGTACCGAACCAAGACTCATAGCGAGTGCCAATATTGCCGTTTAAATAAGCTACTGAATCATTTGCCATTGCATCCGCAGAATCTAGTGCACTCAAAATCTGATTCTTTTGCGTATTATCGCAACGCCCCGTAAAGCAAGTTGAACCAGAACAGCTGTCGCCACCTTTGTCTGGCTTACCGCCACCGCCGCCATTACCGCCGCGCTTTGGCATCCCTTGCATAAAGAAACTAACCGTATTCGATTCTAACGTTTCAACACCTTTGCGCTCCGCTTTCTTGGCCTGCCCTTTATTACCAAATAAGTGGAATGAATGAACATCATAAGTCACGCTGTAGTTACCCGTTTCACTCATGTCATACAGACTCGAAAGCTCGAAAGTTTTTTCCAAAGATTGACCTGGTGCTAACTTGATAAAGTCCTTATCCACCGGTGCTGGACGCTTATAATGTGGACCTTGATAAGCTACTTTCTGCCCGTCACGCGACACGCTAAAAATATGCTGCTCATCAAGATTGGTGTACCACTTTAAAACTTTCTGTGGTCCTTTACCCTGATTGGTGATTTTCAAGGTTGCATAAACATTGCCACCATCAATGTATGACTCAGAGACGGTCAGTTTAGCGTCAAGTTGTGGCTTAGCAGCGTTTGCCGCTATAGCGAAAGTTGCAAGGATTGGCAGAATTGCCGTTTTGATCAATTTCATAATTTACTACCCCATTGGTAAATTTATCTCCTAAGTTCCACTGCAAATTGCCACAAGCATTTATCAATGGCAAGCCTTTTCATTAGTTTTTCTTATAAATGAAAGGTGTACATTTCGATACATTAAAAAGGCAAGTATAAACCTTTGTTTTCAATGGGATAAAACCATTTTGTGAAGTGTTTCACAGTGATTTAACTAAGTGTAAAACAAACTGACATACATCATTTATCGTTAGTTTTAGTAATACATAGCTGAAAGCGGTTTTGACTGATGTTTGGAAGAATTGGCCTTCGTCGAATGAATTCGACCACTCATACAAAACGCAAATACAAAAAAACCGCCATAAGGCGGTCTTTTGTATATGGCATCCCGTAGGGGAGTCGAACCC
>JABXIW010000169.1 GCA_013372875.1 Gammaproteobacteria bacterium
ATTCAGCCTGAATAATGACATTTTGTAGGTCATTTAAATCAACCTAAATCGGTTGGTCTTCCACTCCAAGGCGTCTATTAAACCTTGCTCATACATTCCGGCCCAATCGTAAAAGAACGGCGCAAATCCTTGCTCGCCTGTGATATGAGAAAGGGCAATGCAAACTATCACTACTCCAGCAGATATTGCGTATTCCACTGGGTCACCGGTTCTAAACCGCCCACCAAATAGATGAAAGCGTCTGTCACTGTATGGGGAAAAAGGCACCCCTGAAACTGTCATGGCATCCGTGAGTATGTGGCTAACGCCTCCCCAGGCAAAAGCCATCCCAATCCCTTGATAGTCCCAAACCAAGGTAAAAACCAAGGCAACAATCAGCCAGTGGGTAAAAATGTGGGTTGGCCCGCGATGTTTAATTCTTCGGCCTAGGCCCTTAGCCACAAACTCCATCCAATCCGGCGCGGTCGCACCGGCCACACAAATAGGCACATGAGGAGGGGAAACCACAGCACAAATAGCTCCTGCAATCAAACCGTGGTTCAGCCACTTCATTGAGTAACCTCCGGCTTGGAATGAGGCGGGAGGTAGGCCAGTTTTTGCAAATACTGGTTCACGCTGTCGCTGTACGAGCTCTCACACAACGCAACTAATGCCAATCGGTGCTCTACAATTTTCGCTTCATGGGCTAAAACGTCTCGATGCGAGCTCGCGACTTTTTCAAGTAGTGCCACTTGTTCGTTCACGTTCGCCACACCTTGGGCAACCCGCTGCTGTGAACGAGCTTCAAGTGATAGGTAGAGTCCCATCAACCGGTAAGCGTAGTTTCTGTCAGCCAATGCTTGGGTAAAGGAAGCGACTGACGTCGCTGTGGCGGTTCGACGTTGGTATTCCCATTGCCTCTCGCGAGATTGTTCTGTAGTAGAGTAGAGCGGCATTTTTCCCACTATCCCGACATAGTGTTCTGAGATCTCCGGCCAATCATCGCTGTTGTATTCATCTAGGTTGGTACGCATTCCAGCCACTAGGTTTAAATCGAGTTTGAATTTGCTCTTTTCTGGGTAACAGTTGAGTACGGTTTGAAAGATGGCATCTGGATCAATCTTAGGTGCAGGTTTTAACGCAGGAGTAGGGGTATTGTAATGGGGGGCATCCCCCTTCAATGTTGGCAATTCGAATGGCTTTATCTCTGGAGGTTGTGCAGAGGGTTCATCCCATGGTGTAGCAATGCCCCAATCATTGGCATAAGCCGCTGAGTAGAGCAGGGGACACAGCATTAAAAGGCGATACTTAATCTGCACGCGTCGACCTCCGTCCGCTACCAAGCATTTGTAAGCCGCCAATCACAGCGCCCGCTTCCCAAGCGCCAGCAACCACACATAGTGCAACCATAAACCAAACCAGCGCTTTGGTCGTGTCGTAACTCACGTCACTTTCTAGGTTGATACGCTGAGGTTCGCGCCGTTCGACAATCGGACGAATAGAAGGAGGGAGACGTCCTTCTTCGCTACAAGTCATCAGCCACAGCTTGGCAGACATAAGGCACTTACGTGCGATTTGTGCTTTGCGCCCTGTTAACTTGTGCGCATCGTCGATAAAGAGTAAGGATTGGGTTTCAATTAAATAGTCAGCCAATAGGTCGGCCTTGAGCTGTAAGTTGAGTCTGCTCCATGGTGTGTAAGTTACATCCTCTTCCTGCCTCTCTTGGTACCACTTGTCTATCCCTTTCACTTCCACCCAGCTTGAGAGTGGCATTAGCCCCTCAAGTAAAACAGGCTGCGTTTTTTTCCCCCAGATTTCATGTCGATTATCTTTCAGGCGCATGAGCCAACGACTCTTCCCCGAATCATGCGCGCCGGTGATCAACTGACACTGTTTCCGACGCAAGCTGGTCTCTTTGCGATCACGGCTCGGCGCAAAGCGACGCGGTGAGTCCACAATAAGCGGAGTTACGTAGCGCGTACCATCTCGGCGTACTCGATTGTGATCGGTTCTTAGTTTCAAAAATCGCATTGTGCTCCATCCTTACTCCGACAGAATACGAACTCATCAAAGCAATTAAAGAGTAAGCAAATAGCTTGCGTGCGACCCATAATGAAAATGTAACTACGTTGTTTATCGTCTCAAAAGTAATCCAGTTTAAATGGGGGGGGAGGGGGGCAAGGCTCCGCTGTTAAATTCGCGCAGTGCAGAAAATTTTTAGCCGAAGGTAAGGGGTAAACAATCGATTACAGAACATGATGAAAGATTACTGTATAGGGTGAGTGATATTAACGACCGTATTTTTCGCGCACAAAGGGTCTATGACGGGGCTGGGTGATGCCATGTTAAAGCGTTAACATCAACCCTGCTTTCCATCAAAGATAAATAGTATGTTGGTTCTTCTTCGTGATGTTTTATCAGGTGCGCACTTTCTGTGACAGATTAGTTAGGGCTGGGCCTAGTCACACGGCTCGCCACACCGCTGCAGGTCGAGGCGTTACTCTCTCCCGTTTCCTGTTCTGGTTTGTGTAACGACTTAACCAACCTAACAGACAGGCATATCACCATAAAACCTGTTTATTGATTGTTCATACCACACCATTGAGCAATCACGTCCCCCGTAGACGACATCACGTTGTCACTTACTCTTTTTGCAACCAAGCAAGCTTGATCCCCTCCCACTTATTTCACGTCGCTGGCGTTTTTCATCTGCAACGACAGAGAGAGTAAGTTCCTCAGCTTTAAAGCTTCTCGTTAGCAATCCTCCTAAAAAATTCAAACGCAAGAAGGTATAACGAGATTTGAACGTGCTACAGATTCAGAAGAGAGTATCCGATCAAGGTTTTGATCTTTGGCCATGATGATCATATCAATTACACACCACATTAATGACATCATTTAGGTAATTAGACTTCCACTACACCTAAAATATGTCATAATTACCTAGATTATGTTATTTAAAGGGATCGTGGGATGAGTGATGAAGAGTACTTTTACCCAGTCGTAAGTGATAACTTACCGAAACATATAAAGAAAGGTCATCAACTGGTATTTAGTCGCCAGGATCTCTCTGCTCGAGAAGCAGATATGTTTGCATTGATGATTGCACATATGAAAGCGAACGACTGGGAGCGCAGTACCCCTCATTATGAGTTCACGTCACATCAGCTATCTGAGTGGTTAGGTGTAGAGTCTAAGCATATCGGGAGTAATTTAAGCCCGGTAGCTAACCGTCTTGCGAGCCGAAAAATCGGTATAAAAATAGAAACCGGCAAAGGGGATATTGAATTCGACTACCGTCCGCTTTTCAAACACATAGCATACAAAAATGGCACCCTGACAATGGTGCCTAATGACATGCTCAAATCTGAATACATCGAGTACAACCAGGGCTTTGCACTCATTAACACTCGCAATTTCTTTGATGTAAAAAAAGAGTATTCAAAACGCCTCTACGAATTACTTAGCCGATTTAAAGACAAAGGCTTTGAAATGCATCAACAGAAGCTTGATGAGTTAAAAGGGGTCTTTGGACTTCTCGATGAGGCCGGCAAACTCAAGAAAGACAAAAGCTCATTCAAAAATAACAGTGTATTCATGAAACGCTGTATTCGAGAGAGCATCAAAGAGCTTACTGAGCACCCTCAAATCAGAAAAGAACTGCTGTTCTTGGAAGGCGAAAATGGGGAGAAGGGTTTTGAGGTAATTAAAAAAGGTCGAACTATCACCGGTATCAAGTTCCTGTTCCGCTGGATAAAACTTGGCACGATTGAAGAGCTAAACCAACACGATGCGTTAAAAACCATTCGAGAGCTAGAGCTAAAACGCCTACAAGACAAGATAAAGCTGACAGAGGCCGAGCTTGAAGCGTTGGCCATTGCTTACCGCTATATCGGCAAAGAGCAGCATGCTCTGAAGGTAGAAGAAAGTCTCTCTAAGCGACACTTAAACCGAGAACCAGAAATTGATAATGGCCATCAAAGCGAGGTTGACTCGCTCCTAGATAAAATCGATACCTTATCTGAGATTAGTGATAACCCTGATTACTAGATGACACATATTAGGTGAGACAATCCCGTTACTGACAAAAATCAGGTCTCCTACTGTGATAAATGACACATTTTAGGTGTTTTCGATGATGTAAGACCTAAAATGTGTCGCATTAGAAGATACCTAATCAAGATCACTGTGAATAAAGGGCGGAGACACCTGATATTCGTTATTTTAGCCTGTAACCTACCTAAAATATGTCATCTATAAACCTTAAATACGATCATCAACACCTAAATTGTGTCAGGCGTCCACCTAGTAGATGATCATTAAGACCTAAAAAAAGATCATTAGCACCTAAATAGTGTTATCTATACACCTAAAAAGTGATCAAAACGGGCAATTAAGTTCTTTTTATTCAGTAGCTTACAACACCTATAGATCTAATAGTTCTCATAGTGTTTATAGTTTTAAATAGAAGATATAGATCTTTATAGCTAATGTGGATAACTGGAAAATCAAAGATTTACACAGTTACCCTCATTAGAAACAGTTTCATTTCTTTCTTTTTATTATTTTCTAACTGTCACAATCTAGGTGATCGATATCAAAAATAAGGTCAAGGCTTGCTATAAGTACTTCATCATTTAGATGAGGATTTGATCAATGCCACAATACGCCTACCTTCGAGT
Organism: Gammaproteobacteria bacterium; assembly: GCA_013372875.1. The sequence continues at coordinate 4,662 of JABXIW010000169.1, forward strand.
TTCTTCAGATAGCCAAGATGTAGCAAACCAGAAACATGGTATCTACGAGTATTGCAATCGTGTCGGAATAGTTAACTTATGCTTTATCGAAGATGTCGTTACAGGCAAGAAGAAATGGCATGAACGTAAACTTGGTGAACTTATTGAAGGAATGGAGGTTGGTGACAAACTGATCTTTGCGGAGGTCAGTCGAATTGCGCGTTCTACACTTCAGGTTCTTGAAGTACTTGAGGTATGCATGGCCAAGGGCATCGATGTCTACATCGCTAAACAGAACATGCAGCTAGATGGTTCCATGCAAGCAAAAATCACCGCAACGGTACTTGGTCTCGCAGCAGAGATAGAACGAGAGTTTATTTCAATGAGAACTAAAGAGGCTTTAGCTGCAAGAAAAAAAGCCGGTGTTACTCTTGGTAGGCCTAAAGGTGAGGCGGAAAAGCTGAAGCTCGACCCCAAAAGGGATCAAATTGAAAAATATCTAGGCATGGGGCTTGGGATTCGTCCTACAGCAAAGCTTATTGATGAAGCCCCAAGTACATTACGAGATTACATCAAACGCAGAGGCTTAAGATCTATAACTGTCGCTGAAAGTGCTTAGCCGGTGACATGTTACGCCCTAGGACAGCGGCAATAACAATATGGTCCGGTTTCCTGATGTAATAGATGACATGATGCTTTAACGGAAAGCGGCAGTAACCAGTTCCAAGTTCCGGCATGTCAATGCCAATCAACTCATTGCTAGCTAACAACGCCATTGATTGCTTAAGCTCTCCAAAATAATTGGTCCACTGTGCGCCTCCCCAGTTTTCAAGCGTATAACGGCGAATGTCGATTAGGTCCGTTTGGGCTGCGGGAGAAAGTTTGTATCGTGTCATTAGTCAAACTTGCCTGAATCTAATTCGTTCATGAAGGTCTCACCATCCACCAAATCTTCATTCACGATGTCTCGTTCCGCTTGCTCAAAACGTGATTTCACCATCGCCATCTTCAAGGCTTCTAGTTCCTCGTATTCTTCACATGACATGACAACTGCTACAGGGGAACCATTCTTGCTGATTTGTACTGGCTCTCGCTGTACTTTCATCAGTAAGTCACCAAATTTAGTTTTTGCTGTGTTTGCGGTTAATGATTGCATTGTGTGCTCCTTTTTTGTTCATTATAAACGAATCGTTCGATTCATACGAATCATTTGAAGCGAATGAAATGGAACACTGTTCAGAAAGGTGTACTTTAAGGACACTTCAGCGTGAGCCAGTTAAAAGCGTTCAAAATCTCCAGTTGATTAATAGTGAACATGACCATTATAGTTATTGTAACTAAATGAACACTTTTAAGGTTTCCTTCATGCTCATTGGCTATGCGCGGGTCAGCTCCAGCGATCAGTCTCTCGATCTCCAAGTCGAACAGCTGACATTACTCGGCTGTGAAAAAATTTTCCAAGAAAACGCGAGCGGAAAAAGTGCGGCGCGTGATCAACTCAATGCCATGATCGAATTCTCTCGTGAAGGCGACACCATTCACGTTATGAAAGTGGACCGTTTGGCGCGTAATACTATCGACGCGTTACAAATCGCTGACAGTCTTGCCCAAAAAGGGGCGGGTTTGGTATTTCATGACTTAGGTAACGTGGATATCAATAGCGATGTTGGCCGAGTAATTTACACCACGATATCGGCGTTCGCCGAGATGGAAAGAAAACGCATCTTACAGCGCTGTAATGAGGGTAGGGAAAGAGCGAGAGCTGAAGGGAGGCACCTCGGCCGATTTCCTGATAAGACCTTACATTCGCGCATACAAGAGCTTGCAGGGCAAGGAATGAACAAGCATGCTATCAGCAAAGAGCTTGGGTGCAGTCGGACGACGGTTTATAAGGTGTTGGAGTAGAATAGTGAATAGTTATCAATTAATTAGAGAGGTGTTGTATCCACCTCTCTTTGTTAGCCTTCTATTTATCACATAATATCATATGGATAATTGCTTTGAAGCTAAGTGATAGCCCTATCTTCACAAAGTCCCAAGGCTTCAAATTCCTAACCCTTACAACTAATGCTTTTACTAGCTCTGTAATTTTGAGCATCACGAACCCTTATCTTCACTCTACAGCGAAGAAAATCCGAATTTTATATAAAGTGATTAGATTTTTTGCTAGGCTTTGGTTGCTTATATCAAAGTGTCTAGTCGGAATCTAACCTGTCTAGTGCACAGGAGAACCCTGAGCAGAGATGTTTGGGGTTTTCTTTTATCGTTTTTTCATGTTGTCACCACTCGTTTGCACTTTACTATTGCCGTATCAAGGAAGATTACGAGTTATAAAACTTAGCATTTTCCTCTAGATAAATTTATATTTTTGCTAGGAAAGCTTTCATCCCTCCCTTTGAATCGCACAATAACACAGCCAGCTAAAAATAGCCCTGA
>JABXIW010000226.1 GCA_013372875.1 Gammaproteobacteria bacterium
AATCGGTTTAATACGCGTCCATTGGCTTGGTAGCTCAGTTGGTAGAGCGGAGGATTGAAAATCCTTGTGTCGGCAGTTCAATTCTGCCCCGAGCCACCATTATTTAAGAAGCCCGATTCGTAAGAGTCGGGCTTTTTTGTATGCAGACACAAGGATTTTCAATCCTCGTGTCTAAACGATGTCTAACTCCATCTTTCGGGACATCGAGAAGGCTTTCTTTTCATCATAATAAGCGGCTTCATTGATGAAGCTGATGATGCAGCCTTCGTCATGGTATAAGACATCTTCACCAGTAAAGAGCTTAAAGATTGGTTCGCCTTTTTTAAGTGGTTGAAAGTCTCTGTCTTGAATATTTTGATGCACCATGCCGATGATTTCGCCATTTTCATCTTGCGGCAGATAAGCCACATCGAAGTATTTATAAACTTCAACTGATTCTGAATTGGCAGGTAAATCATTGGAGTTATATAGCTCAATAAACTCAATAATACTGCGTACTGCAGCTTCAGTTTTATCAAACACATCTTGGCGCAATACACCCTGTGGAGTGGCGCCGACTTCCACTAAAACATGGCTTTTGGCAATACTCATTAAGAAATGATGATCTTCAATTTCTTCCCAAGTGATAGTGACGCCATCGAGTCTTTGTTGAACATAATCAACCAATTTTAGATGAAATGGATCGGCTTTGGTGATAACCAAATTAATACCCATCGGAGCAGTGGAAGTGTGCAGATCAATAATAAAGTCGGTCTTTGCGCTACCCTTTGGACCCAATTCTTGATTAATTTCCTTAGCACGCTGATTTTCGTAACCTTGCAACTCTAGATTATCTAAATCCACTTGCTTAAAGCACCGATTAAGATCTCGATCCATATAACGCTTTACTGCTTGGTGTGCTTCGGGATTGGCCAATAGATAATGAATCTGGGCACTGGCCACTTGCAACTCTTGTTCGAGTTTTTTGAGCAAATAAACCCCTGTAAATTCATTGCCATGAGTGCCGCCAACGATAGCTATGTTTTTAATCATTATCACGCTCGCCTGATTGTTACATCTGCTAACAGTTTAGCCAATTTTGTTGCGTTTTATTAGTTCTGATTGGCTAACACATTGATTAAACTGATATTAGGCAACAAAGGAGAACACTATATTGTCACTGTTACTTAATATTATCTGGCTGCTTTTCGGCGGTATTTTTATCTTTTTCGGTTATATCGCAGGCGGTATCGCGCTCTGCTTTACCATCGTTGGTATTCCATGGGGCGTCCAGTGTTTCAAACTGGCAATTTTTTCAGTATTCCCATTCGGTCAAGAAACCCGCATGAGCGGTAACCAGCCGATGGGCAGCGTAATTAATGTTCTTTTGAATATCGTTTGGCTAATTTTTGGCGGCATCTTCGTAGTCATTAATCACCTATTGTGGGGATTACTACTTTGCTTAACCATCATCGGCATTCCTTTTGGTATTCAACATTTCAAAATGGTCAAACTAGGACTATGGCCATTCGGCGCGGTGATCGTATCCAAAAACGACTCACGAGCTTTAGCGCCTGCCTAGTAATTTACTCTACGTTAGTCATTTGCGCTTGTGTTAATCACCCAAGCGCATTTTTTTGCCATAATTGATAAGTTTCCATCGCTTTTAATCCACTAGACTTAAAGATTTATCCTTTGTAATAACTGCTAATCATTCGATATCAGGAGCAGTTATGAAAAAAATAATTCTCAGTGTCTTCTTCGTTTTGCTGATCCCCAATGCGCTATTGGCTTCTAGCAACTCTAACGATGACTATGCTTTGTTAAGTTACCATTCAAAGGATTCCGATCGCAGCTATGAGCAGATGCCTCTTTCTACCGACGTGAAGGTGAGCATCAATGGTGTAGTAGCAAGAACCCAGATCACGCAAACTTTTTCCAATCAAACCAATGAATGGCTAGAGGGAATTTATCAGTTTCCATTACCTGAGAACGCTGCCGTTGATAGCTTGAAGATGATCATTGGCGAGCAAATTATTGAAGGTGAAATTCAAGAAAAAAAACAAGCTGAGAAAACCTATCAGGAAGCCAAAAAATCTGGCAAACGAGCCAGCTTAGTTAAACAAGTTAGGCCGAATTTATTCACCACAAAACTTGCCAATATTGGTCCGGATGAGCAGATCAAAATTCAAATCGAATTCCAGCAATTGATCCACATTGATGGCACTGAATTTAGCTATACATTACCACTAGGCATTACTCCACGTTATCAGCCTGATCGAAAAGTAATTGAACAAACGTTCAATCCAGCAGCCGAATCCGAGCCATTATCCAGTGTTGTTACTCAATTTAATCAAACATCCATTCCCGATCGTCCGGTTAATTTTAATATTGAACTCAAAGCTGGTTTCGATTTAGCCAAAATTGATAGTCCGCACCATGCTATTAAGGTGCAACCGCAAGGTATAAAACAGCTTATTACTATTGATAAGTCAACTCAGGCAGAGCGTGACTTTATCCTAAAGTGGCAACCTCAATTGGGACAGCAGCCCAAAGCATCTTTGCTCAGTGAAACCCTTGGCGAAGATACTTACCATTTATTGGTGATATTGCCGCCAACCCATGATCTGATTCAGCAACAAGTTAAACCAAAGGAAGTGATTTTTGTGGTGGATTCTTCTGGTTCTATGTCTGGTGAGTCTATGCAGCAAGCAAAAGCTGGCTTACGCTTTGCCCTACAACAACTTAACGCGGACGATAGCTTCAATATTATTGATTTTGATAGCGGCGCTCGACAATTATTTCCACAAGCTAAATCCCTTGATGAAAGCTCATTAGAGGAAGCGGAGCTTTTTATCCAGAACATGAAAGCCGAAGGCGGCACCAATATCGCCAGCGCGGTGCATATTGCTTTGGATAAACCTGACAGTTCAAAACTGCGTCAAATTGTGTTTTTAACGGACGGTAGTATAGGTAATGAGCAAGAAATCTTCGCAATGATCCGTTCAAAACTTAGCAATAACCGTCTATTTACTATTGGCATTGGCTCAGCTCCTAATAGCTACTTTATGCGCAAGGCAGCTGAAGAAGGTCGCGGCACTTTCACCTACATTAATAAAACCGAGCAAGTACAAACTGAACTAAGCAAACTGTTCAAGAAGTTGCGCTATCCCGTGCTAAGCAATTTAGGAATTGATACCAATGGTGTTTCTAAATCCACATTAGCCAAGATGGATTTACAGCCAAAGTACCTGCGCGATTTATATCTGGGCGAACCGCTTTACGCGACCTATAAACAACCCAAACAAGCACCTGATAATAAATCTGATGCTTTGCATTTAAAGGGCTTTGCTGATGGTTACGAGTGGGATTTCAAACTTCCTTATGTAACCCATGGTAAAGATACTGGCATTGCCAAATTATGGGCGCGCATGAAAATCGATTCGCTGAAAAACGATATGTCGCAGGATTATCTGAATAGTGAGCAATACAAACAACAGATTACTGATACCGCGCTTAATTTTCACTTGGTTAGCGATTACACCAGTTTAGTCGCAGTCGATAAAACCCCAGTGAATGTATCTGAAAAAATTAAGCAGTTGCAACTGGCTAATCGCATTGCTGCAGGCTGGACACCGCCACAAGCAAAAACTCACGGCTACCCACGAGGTGGTACTGACAGCCTATTGATGCTCGTCATCGGTTTGATCAGTTTGTTATTGAGTGGATTAATCTGGTTTAGAAGATCTTAGGAGTAAGCACATGACTCTCTTTAAAAAGAAACTTTTAATCATATCCCTCTTAACCGTAAGCAGCTTTGCCTTTGGTAAGGCTGCTTATATTCACGCAAAAGCAGAAGTTGCTCAGTATTTATTAGAAGATGCATGGCAACAAACATTAATCGATCAAAAACCGCATAAACCTTGGTCATGGGCGGATACCTTCCCCATAGCGAAACTGAAAGTTCCTGCTCAAAACATCGAACAATTAGTGTTGTCAGGTGCTTCAGAGCGTAATTTGGCCTTTGGCCCTGGATTATTACTTTCCAGCGATTCACCTGAGAAACAAGGCTACACCATTATTGGTGGCCATAGAGATACCCACTTTGAGTTTTTGCAAGACTTACAAATAGGCCAAACCATTGTCATTGAAGATAAGCATGGTAATAAACATCAATATGAAATAACTTCGACAGAAGTGCACAATATTGAGCAAGATCAAATACTAGATAGAGGAGCTGAGCAATTAACTCTTGTCACTTGTTATCCTTTTAATACACTAGAGACTGGTGGGCCATTGAGATATTTGGTTCATGCGCAGCTTATATAGCTTTGTCTTCTACTAATTCATCATCAGATTATCGATTATGAGAAAATATTTTTACTTTAGCCTCTTGTTGCTCACTAGTTGTACATACAATCTAATTGGAAAAAAAGTTCCACCTTATCCAAATGGAACTTTTTCTCAATATGGCGCTTGCATCACTTCCCATCTTGGGTATGAGCGAATGTGTGAATATTCGATAGGGATTTTAGAAAATGAGCAAAGAGAGCATATCGGTCTTTTAGTTTTAAGATCTTTAAAACAGAAAAGAAATGATCCGAACGACTGGATTGTTACGGATCACATCAAGCACCCTAAAGTAGGATACGGGAATTTGTTAATGTATGGTTCTTGCATGATGAATCAAGATCCTGATGAGACTATTCTTGCTATAGTAGAAGGCTCACATAAGGAATACTTAAAAGCTACAAATTGGGCGATGCAAGTCAATCTCAATTCTGGGAAATTCGAAAAAATCTCCCCATCGCTCGTCTCTTGTTACAACGAAGGCTATCAATACTAGTCAATCAAGAATGTTAAAGTATCACCGCCGTCCCAGAAACACTTACCATCATCATAGAACCGTTTTGGCCGATGACTTCGTAATCTAAGTCAACGCCGACTATGGCATTCGCGCCGACTCTACGGGCGTGCTGTTCTAATTCTTCAAAAGCTACCTTTCTAGCCTTGGCAAGTTCATCTTCATAAGCGCCTGAACGGCCGCCGACGATATCGCGAATTCCTGCAAAGAAGTCTTTAATAATATTAGCGCCTAAAATTGCTTCACCGACAACTACACCTTTGTATTCTCGAATTTCACGACCTTCAACGCTTGGAGTTGTAGTTATAATCATATTGTTCCCCTGTGTTTATTTATATTTTTGGCATAAAAAAGCCATGCTATAAACATGGCTCTTTATTCCTTCTTTTCAAGGAGTAATACTGTTACTAATTATTTCTAATTAATTCGCTCCAAAGTCACAAACTCTAAATCAAATGCATTCTTTTCATCGGCTTTATAAGTTTCTCTTGAGACTTCTTGCCATTCCAAGTGCGTCCAATCAGGGAAATGGGCATCACCTTCGGTGTCTAGATTAATAAAAGTTAAATACAGGGTGTCGGCTTTATCGATCATTTGTTGATAGATATTAGCGCCGCCAATAATCATGATTTCTTCTACATTTTCATCGCTAGCCTGCGCTTTCTCCAGCGCCTGCTCTAAACTAGTAACCGTTTGGCATTTGTCATTATAAAAGTCGGAAGCGTAACTAGCATCGCGACTGATAATGATATTGTCACGACCTGGTAGAACCATACCAATCGATTCGTGGGTTTTACGCCCCATAATCACTGGCTTGCCTAAAGTTACCGCTTTGAAGTGCTTGAGATCCGCAGGTAAGTGCCACGGCATTTGATTGCCTTTGCCAATCACGCGATTAGAGGCCATTGCCACGATTAAGCTTATTTTGGGCTTCATTGTAGAAACTTCCTTAACAAATAATCTAAACGGCCACAGGCGCTTTAATGTGCGGATGAGACTCATAACCAACGATTTCAAAATCTTCAAATTCGTAACCAAACAATGAATCTGGTTTACGCTTAATGTCTAGTTTAGGCAGCGGTAAGGTTTCGCGCGACAGCTGCTCTTTGGCTTGCTCGAAATGATTGCTGTATAGATGCACATCACCACCAGACCAAATAAACTCGCCTACATCTAATCCAGCTTGCTCGGCCATCATGTGGGTTAACAAGGCATAAGAAGCGATGTTAAAAGGTACGCCCAAAAATATATCGGCACTACGCTGATACAGCTGGCAAGAGAGTTTGCCATTGGCTACATAAAATTGGAATAAAGAATGACAAGGTGGCAAGGCCATTTCATCGGCAACCCCAGGGTTGTAAGCCACCACCATTAATCGGCGGCTATTAGGGTTGTTTTTTATTTGCTCTAGTACATTAGAAATCTGATCGATGGTAGTGCCGTCTGGCTTTTTCCAAGAACGCCATTGTTCACCATAGACAGGGCCAAGATCGCCGTTTTCGTCAGCCCATTCATCCCAAATCCGCACACCGTTGTCTTTTAGATATTTGATATTGGTATCGCCATTTAAGAACCATAACAGCTCATAAATAATCGAGCGCAAATGCAATTTTTTGGTAGTAACTAACGGGAAGCCTTCTTGCAGATCGAAGCGCATTTGATGACCAAACACACTGCGAGTACCAGTGCCCGTTCTATCGCCTTTGTCTTCGCCATTTTCCAGTACATGGCGCATCATATCTAAATACTGTTTCATAATTCTCGCTTCAACCTATTTCTTTGCTGTTTTAGCTTTTTGTCCGCGATATGCGCTGACGATTAAGAATAATCCCAAGGCAATCATTGGCAAACACAAGACTTGTCCGCGGGTGATAATTTCACTGACCGCCGCCAAATGCGCATCTGGCTCGCGGAAATACTCTATCATAAATCTAAAGAAGCCGTAGCCTAATAAGAAAACCCCTGAAACCGCTTTGGTTGGGCGTGGCTTGGCTGAGTAGAACCATAAAATGATAAAGAGTACCAAACCTTCAAAAAGTGACTCATATAGTTGCGAAGGATGTCTTAAAGCCCCTGAGGGATCACAGGACGTATACCATGGAGCATTTTCAGGATCACATTTAAATCTCATAGCCCACGGAACAGTTTCATCTGTTGCACGCCCCCACAACTCACCATTAATAAAGTTACCCAAGCGGCCAAACATTAAACCCAAAGGCGCTAATGGAGCAATAAAATCAGTCACTTGGAAGAAGGTTTTATTGTGCTTACGGGCGAAATACCAACAAGCGCCGACCACACCAATCAAGCCGCCATGGAATGACATACCACCTTCGTGGATCTTGAACAGATACCAGAAATCTTTGAGCCATAGATCCATATGGTAAAAAATCACATAACCTGCGCGACCGCCAATAATCACGCCCAAGAAGGCGTAAAACAAAAAGTCGGCGACCATGTCTTTGGTCCAGCCAGAGCCTGCTTTGGTGGCGCGATAGTTACCCAAAAGCCATGCAGCAATAAAGCCCAAAAGGTACATTAAGCCATACCAATGCAAGGCAATGGGGCCAATTTCAAAGCCAAATAATTCAAAGGCAGGGATTGAAAAAATTACTGGGTCAATTTGTGGAAAATCCATCAAAAACTCTTATTTATAAATGATTTAGAAATATTTTTATGCCCACCACAATCAACAAAACCGCAAAAATGCGCTTGATGATTTGGGTAGGAAGTTTGTGCGCTAAATAGGCCCCAATCGGCGCGCTCGCCACCGAGCCCAGCGCAATTGCCGCCACCGCGGGTAAATACACATAACCCAAATGATATGGGGGCAAATCCGCGACATTCCAGCCAAGCACAACATAGCCGATTGTCGCCATAATTGCCAGTGGTAAACCGCATGCGGCAGCAGTGCCAATGGCCATTACCAGATTTTCTTTATGGTACAAAAGATAGGGGACTACCAAAGAACCGCCACCAATTCCCAGTAACGATGACAAAGCCCCCATAAAAACCCCTGCTGGAGCTGCGTTTGCAGCAGATAATTGCCCACCTTTGGCAGTTGGTTGTTTACCGAGAATCATTTGTAAGCCCATTAAGACCGCACCTGCACCAAAAATACGTCCGAGCCAAATAGAATCGATTAGATCCGCAATATAAGCGCCCAGTAATGCCCCCGCCGCGATTGCAGGCACCAGTATTTTTAGTAAACGAGTCGAGACCGAGCCTCTTTTATGATGAGCATAGGCAGAAGAAATAGCGGTAAAGCAAATGGTCGCCATCGAAGTAGCCAAAGCCATATGCATTAAATGTTCCGCTGGCACGCCAATTTTCGGCAATAACCACACCATGGCTGGCACTATTACCAAGCCACCACCGATACCTAGTAAGCCTGCTAAAACACCATTAAGCAGTCCTAAAGCCAGTAATAAAATGATAAGGTGAAACTCTAAGGTCATATTTATTTTAATTTTCAGTAGGTTATAGCTATTTAAAGAACGCTTTGATTCTTCAAGCAGCTCATTATAACGGTTTTAACTTTACTTTGCGGCGGATAAGAAACCAACCGCAAATTCACTTTAAAATGCATTTATAATAGATTTAGTTGAAAGTAGAGAGATAATTGCCATGCGCCAACACAGCGAAGCCTGCGAACGCAACAAAGATCCTATATTGAGTGTGATCAAGCCTTACTTGAGCCATTGTAAAAATGTACTGGAAATTGGCTCGGGCACTGGCCAACACGCGGTCTATTTTGCTGGTGCCCTGCCACATCTGACATGGCAAACCAGTGATTTACGCCAGAATCACCCTTCCATTATTGCTTTGGTCGAGCAAAGTGACCTGCCCAATGTAAGAAAACCTTTTAGCCTCGATGTCAGTCGTCGCTTTTGGGATATTGAGCCAGTAGACGCCATATTTACTGCTAATACAGCGCATATTATGGCTTGGGAGTCAGTCAAAAGCATGTTTATGGGCGTTGGAAAGAATCTAAAGCCAGGTGGACACTTCCTAATTTATGGCCCTTTTAATGTTGGCGGCAACTATACTTCTGAGTCTAATAAGCAATTCGATACATGGCTGAAACAACAAAATCCTGAATCAGCCATTCGCGACTATGAGGATATATTGAGTCATGCCCGATACAATGGTTTGAATTTAGTCCAGCGTCATCAAATGCCGGCAAATAATATGCTGATCGCTTTGCAAAAAAATGTTTAGCCTGCTACAGACAGCCTCAAGCATATTTATGGTAGAATTTGAAAAATTTTTACCGTGGCACTATCAATGATTAATGCAGAACAAGCTTTAACCAAACTTAAAGAAGGCAACCAGCGTTATGCGGAATGCTTTCAAAATAATTCCATCCAGCTCAATTCTGAAAAAAGAAGCCAACTTGCTTTGGGCCAATCGCCCTTTGCGATTATTTTAGGCTGCTCAGATTCTCGTGTGCCTGCAGAAATCGTTTTTGATCAAGGATTAGGCGATCTGTTTGTGATCCGAGTAGCGGGAAATATTGTAGCGCCGTCGCAGATTGCCAGCGTCGAGTTTGCGGTAGAATCATTTGGCACTCCCTTAGTTGTGGTCATGGGTCACTCCAATTGCGGCGCCATCAATGCCACTGTCGATTACTTGCTGGATAGTGATGCCAACGTGGCCAGCGGCAACTTAGAATCCATCGTTACTCGAATTTCACCTGCCGTGCTGGGCTTAATTAAGCAAAATATTGATATTGAAGCTGACGAGTTGAAAAAAGTAGCGGTTAAAGCCAATGTGGAAAAGTCGGTCAAAAAACTAGTCGGCAATTCCGATATTCTTGCTAAAGCCCTTGCAGAAAAGCGGATCACTATCGTGGGCGCCGAATATTGCTTAGAAACTGGGAAAGTCGATTTTTTCTAGCGAACAACTGATAATTCAATAGCAAAAAGCTCGATTATTAATCGAGCTTTTTTTGTTACCCCTGAGATTGCTCTTGCTTGTTATTAGAGCGGTATGGGTGTCTAGGTTTGCGCTTTGGCTTACGCTGATTATTAGTAAAGCCACCCTTGTTCTGATTATGTGAGCCCTGCTTCTTATGCTGCTTTCGCGGCTGATGAGACGTTTGTCCATGCAACTGGAACTTATACATGGAATGAATCAACTCGCCTAAAGCCTGACGATAAACATCACGTTTAAAATTGACCACATGACGCACTGGATACCAGTAATTGACCCAAATAAAATCATCAAACTCAGGATGATTGGTGGCGTTGAAATCAATCTTTTCTTCATCAGCAGCCAATTCTAGCAAAAACCATTTTTGCTTTTGGCCAATACACAAAGGTTTAGAATTCTGACGAATTAATTTTGGTGGCAATCGGTATTTATACCAATGCTGCGTACTCCCTAGAATACGGACATCATCTTTTTCAAGGCCGACTTCTTCAAATAATTCCCGATACATGGTCTGTTCGGCACTTTCTCCAGGGTGCACACCGCCTTGCGGGAACTGCCAAGACGTCTGTCCATAACGTCGGGTCCATAACAGCTGGCCTTGCTTGTTACATATGATGATGCCGACGTTGGCTCGGAAGCCTTCTGCGTCGATCATCTATCTATCCAATAAAAAACTTTGTTATCATTGTGCCACCAGAATGAAATCTCGACAATCTTTTTTAATCAATGGCTTACGATTCTCCACAGCAACTACTCGCAAAAGCACAGGCGCTTGCAGGCTTCTCTTTAGGAGAGTTGGCACAACAATATCAGGCACAAGTGCCTGCAAATTTATTACGTGAAAAAGGCTGGGTCGGTCAGTTTTTAGAATATTTGCTGGGCGCTCAATCGGCATCTTTAGCCCAACCAGACTTCCCAGATATTGGCGTTGAGATGAAAACTTTGCCGATTGACACCAACGGTAAGCCACTCGAATCCACTTACGTTAGCGTAGTACCTTTAACTGATTTGCATCAAATACAATGGCAAGGCTCAGTGGTACAGCAAAAATTAAGCCATGTTTTATGGATACCGATTATTGCTGAAAAGAAAATTCCCATTGAAGAGCGCACTCTGGCCATGCCTTTTTTATGGCAGCCCAACGAACAAGAAATTAAAACTTTACAAAATGACTTTGAAGAAGTGATTGAAACCATTGCTATGGGTAGAATTGATACTATCGATGCACGCTTTGGGGAAATTCTGCAAGTCAGGCCAAAGGCTGCAAATAACAAAGCGCTGACCGAAACTATTGGTGAAAATGGCGAAACTATTTTAACTTTACCACGGGGTTTTTATATTAGGCCGCAGTTTACTGCTCAGATTTTACAAAACTATTTTTAGTCGCCAACTCTTTTTGTTTTTCTCGATAATTCATGGCTTGATAATAGCCCAGCCTGCGTCTTTCTAATTCGCCACTCATTTTTACTGCAGCATCTATATATTCTTTGTTATAGAAATTGGCTTTATCAACATCGTCCAACTCTTTGTATAGTTTCGCCAGCACCAAACTGCTTTGTTTTAAGTGATGTATATCATTCTTCTCTTTGCTATATCGATAAGCCGCCAACCCATACTTTGCAGCATCTTGATATCTAGCCTGTTGCAAGTAAATCTCTGATAACTTTGTTTGAACTATCGCGTGCATTATTTCCCAGCCAAATGCCTCGCTTTTTTTATATAAATCTCGATATTGACGCTCGGCTTGAGCAAGGCTTTTTTGTACCAGTGAGATAGAAGCCAGTCGCTCTTCCAAACCTAGAAGGTATAATTGATTGTTTACTTTTGCACACAAAGGCTTGGCTATATCTATCTGGTGCTTCACTTGGTCATAGTCAGTATATTCCATTTCAATTCCAGACAATTGATAATATGCCTCACAATAAATTCCGTCATCACGATGGCTTCTTGCAAGAGCCAAGCTTTGCAAACTCAATAATTTAGCTTGATCTAATATTCCTGCAGCAAGGTGATCGGCAATAGCATTCATTAGCACATCTTTTTTAATGGCTCTGCTGTCTATTTTTGTGAAATTATCTAAAATTTCATAAGTAGTCTTAAAACTATCTTGAAACTTACCACTGATAAATAATGCTTTTGATTTTAATGACATAGCTTTCGCTTTAACATCATAATCTTTTGCCAAAGTTATTGCTTGATCTGATAGTTTTATGGCGTCATTGTAATCCGCAGCCATTGCGGCAGAGTGAGCTCGTAAGGAATAAAATTTTGCTTTTTGTTCGCTGTTAAAACGTCCTAATTCAGGCTCTAATTGCTGTAAAAGATTTCTAGCTTCTTCCGCCTGATTCAAACGAATAGAATAAATATGCTCAAGTTGAGCATCGATGGACTCAGCGACAACTAAGTTTGTCGCAAAGATAAAAACGATAATGAGAAGAATTCTTTTCATCGGATTAGATTAACACAAGAGACTATTCGATGACATATCAATCTCTTTTGGCGATATCCTCTTCTTCAATCCCCAATTGCTTTAAAATTGAAAGATTTGGCTTCATGTCACCAAATGGCTTTATTAGTAAAGTGGTAATTAAACTCAATTCCGCGTCGACTATATCCTTTAATTTTATCGTTTCTATGCGCGGAGACTCAATGGCCATCATGGCGCACTCATACAAAACTACTTCATGATCGAGGGGATACCATTGAGTTAAGTGCTCAACTAAGAGCTGTGCTCCCAACTCAGGTCGGTCAAAACTTCTTCCTGTGTGCTCTCCTATCAATCCGATTTGCCAGAGTATTACATGACTAATGGGATTTATCTGATGTTGATAAAATAAAAACTGGCTCGCCTCAAAAGCCTGAATCCCAGAATCACAAGGATCAATCCCAAGATCTGAATATAAAGCCGCATCTGCCGATACCCCTGGCAACATTTCCGCATGATAGCCTTCCTTTTTCGCAGTTCGAATCGTTTCATGTGGTGGCCAAGCAAAAACTCCCGCATGTCCATAAAAAGCTCCACATACTCTTTTGCCTTTGCGGACCTGAGCCATCATTAGCTCAACCATTTCCTCATAGGAATCCATTCTGTGCTTATGCTTAGCGTATAAACTCTGCAGACTAACTACATTGGAATTGAGCTGGCTTAACCAATAATCAGCAACACCATTCGGGACTAAACTAAAAACAATATCTGCTTTAGTTAAATGCTCTTTCGCTCTTACTGAAATATCACCACCAACAAGCATCCCTGTACTAACGGCTGTAAAAGACCCCATTATTTATTTCTAACAATATTGATGGTAAAAGAAACAAAATGGTCATCACCTAGTAATTTCTGGATTCTTTGCTCATCCCCAGACATGATAATTTCAATTTGATTTTTTGGAACGCCAGCACCTAGCATAACTTCTCTCGGAACCTTATTGTAAGCTCGTGAAAGATCAGAATCTTCCGCCAGCCTTACAATTAAGTCTTTTAAATTTTTTGTATCAGGTTTCTTAGTCGCCATCTTATTTATCCTTTTATTGTGAGTAGACGCTAACAAATATAATGCAAATTTGCATTAAAAGACAATAATTCCTTAAAAATCAGTGGATTAAGTATAAGTGGGGAATTAAATTAGACTGGCTTTATTCTGCGAGAGATTGCTTTGCCCGGTAGTTCATAGCTTGATAATAAGCCATGCGCTTGCTTTCAACCTGACTATAGAACTCTACCGATACCTCTAAAAATTCTTGGTAGAATTGCTTCGACTTCTCGTCATCGCCAATTTTAGCGTAATACTTAGACAACAATTCACAAGCATCTTTTAGAATTTCTAAATCGTTTTGCGCTTTAGTGTAATGATAAGCCGCTAGTGCCAATTGCTCAGCGGTTTTAGCATCGCCAATAGCTAAGTGCAGTTCTGCGCTTAACACATCGGCTAACACAATAATCGCTTTCCAGCCATTATCTTCAAGGCTTGGTTTTAATTGCTCTAACTTTTTTAATGCCTGCTGCGGCTTACCCTGCATTTGATCGATCTGCGCACCTAAAAACACTATCAACGAATCTATCATGGGGATGGCTTGTTTGGTGCAAGTAGGCTCCGCTTTATCTAAAGTTACCCGTGCCGCATTTGAGTTTTCCGATAAAATTTCTATTCGAGCTAACTCTATATAAGCATTACACACAAACATTTTTTCATTAGAGCGAAAACCATAAGACAGCGCTTTATTTGCTAATTCGCGCGCCTTGTCGAAAACTCTGGCACTGGTATGGCGAGTTAAGGCATTGCTTAAAATAGCCTGTCTGAGTTCGTTAGATTGAACTTTATGCAAATCATCCAGCAGTTCATAAACGCCAATGAAAAATTCTTTGTAATTTCCCGACATGGCATAGGCTGAAGTTAGCAGTGAGCGGGCTCTAGCTAGCTGGTCAAAATCAGTGGTGAATTTAGCGACTTGCTCCGCTACTGCTATACCTTGATTGATTTCACCACCGACAAATAAGGAATGGGCTTTTAGATTTAAAAAGCGCGCTTTTTCAAAATCAGAAAACTGTTCGAAACTGGGTTCTAGTTTTGCTAATTTCTGTTTGGTGGTTTGGATCTCTTTTAATCGAATAGACTCAAGATAATCCAATTGCTGCGAGTAATCCTCTGCCTGTGCAGATGCCACGGAAAACAACAACAATACAATTAACAGTCTCATATGATTAAGTGTAACTCAACTTTCTAATCTAAAAAAGCCAGCGTGAACTGGCTTTTAGGATTACTCTTGATGATAAGACTCAATGCTTGGACAAGAACAAATCAAGTTTCTATCACCAAACACATCATCGATGCGATTTACTGATGGCCAGAATTTGCCGTCCATAGTCGCTTGCGATGGGTAAACGCCCTCTTGGATCGAATAAGGCTTATCCCAGTGACGAATGTCTGCTTGAGTGTGCGGTGCATTAGTTAGCGGATTATTCTCCGCATCCCATTCGCCAGAACGTACTTTTTCCACTTCCTGACGAATGTTGATCATGGCTTCAATAAAACGATCTAACTCGTATTTTGATTCCGATTCGGTTGGCTCAATCATAAAAGTGCCCGCCACCGGGAAACTCATAGTCGGTGCGTGGAAACCGTAATCCATCAAGCGCTTAGCGAAATCTACTTCGCTGATACCAGTCTCGGCTTTGATCGGGCGCAAATCGATAATGCACTCGTGAGCAACTTTATCGTTTCGACCGGTGTACAGCACTGGATAATGTTCTGCCAACTTATTCTTCAGATAATTAGCGTTTAGAAGGGCTACTTCGGTGGATTTACGCAAACCTTGGCGACCGAGCATTTTGATGTAAGCCCAAGAGATTGGCAAAATCATGCCTGAACCATAAGGCGCCGCCGAAACCGCACCATGATCCGCTTCCACCGAATGAACTTTGCGCACGCTATGACCAGAAACAAAAGGCGCTAGGTGAGATTTCACACCAATCGGCCCCATACCAGGACCACCTCCGCCATGCGGAATAGCGAAAGTTTTGTGTAAGTTCAAGTGAGACACATCCGAGCCAATCTCGCCTGGTTTAGAAATGCCCACCTGTGCATTCATGTTAGCGCCGTCCATATAAACCTGACCGCCATTATCATGAATGATATCGCAGATGTGTTTGATTTCTTCTTCGTACACACCGTGAGTCGAAGGATAAGTGACCATCAGCGCCGCTAAATTATCTTTTAGCTCTACCGCTTTAGCTTCCAAATCCGCAACAT
>JABXIW010000254.1 GCA_013372875.1 Gammaproteobacteria bacterium
ATTGACGTTGTTAACGGACCGGGTACGCGCTGCACATTGTTTGTGTCGGGCTGTGTGCATCAGTGTCGAGGCTGTTACAACCAGTCGACGCAACGCTTGGATTCGGGTGTGTTGTTCACGCAAGAAGCGGAAGATAAGATCATCAATGACTTGAATGACACGCGCATTAAACGTCGCGGTTTGTCGTTGTCGGGCGGAGATCCGCTTCATCCTGCTAATGTACCTCATATTTTAAAGATCGTGAAAAGGGTGAGAGAAGAGTGTCCCGGTAAAGACATCTGGGTTTGGACAGGCTACACGCTGGCTGAACTGGATGACACGCAAAGAGAAGTGGTGCAATACATCGATGTTTTGATTGATGGTAAGTTTGAACAAGACAAGAAAGACCTCAATCTCGAATGGCGTGGTAGTTCAAACCAAATCATTCATCGCTTTACAGACATCTAACCAAGTATTCTCCAAACATAAAAAGGGCTCACGCGTGCATAACGGGTGAGCCCTTTTGGTGTGAGTTCGTCAGTGCATCTTCAGTTACGCTGTCACCGTTTGGTCATCTTCGACCATATTGTTTATCCAACGTTTAGATTGGATACGATAAGTCGTCAGTACGCCTTTCACAAATTCTTCAGCTAGCAGAGACATCAAGACAAAATGCAAAGGCAACCCGAGTACCATACCAGTGTAATAGGTAAGGGGAATGCCAATAGCCCACTGACCGAACGTATCAATAAAAATGCTGTAGCGAATATCCGCACCACTCTTTAGTACGCCGCCAATCCCTACCATGTTAAACACTCTCAAAATCATACCCAGCGCCATGACTAAGCATACGTTGAGTGCCATTTCTGCATCGGTTAATGGGCTGAGTACCAATAGATGATGAATCAAAGGCGAGCTCAACCACACTAGGAAAAACAGTAAGGTGGCTAAGATTGCGCTGGTTAACACATACCACCACGCCGTTTTCTCGACCCGATCATAATGTTTTGCGCCAATATCATTCCCAAGAAGGACGGATGCAGCGACCGCAAATCCCATAAAGGTTGAAATCAGTACACCTTCAATTGGCGACAAGAATGAGATGATCGCAAGTTCTGAAACGCCCAATTGACCATAGATGATGCTGTAAACGATCAGTCCACCAGTCCAGAGTGCATCGTGGACCAACATGGGTAGAGAAACCTTAAAGTATTTTTGACGATACTGCTTTAAACGGCCTTGTGCCCAATCGAATTTGGTCGGAATCAGGTGCGCATAACGTTTGCAGAAAAAGTAAATCAATACAGCAGTTTGGAAAAATCGAGAAACAAAAGTACCGACTGCTGCACCAAATACGCCCCATTGAGGGAATCCAAATAAACCGAAAATCAAAACGGAGTTCAGCACGACATTCACAACAATGGCGGAGATACTAACGTTGGTTGCCAGTTTGGTTTGGCCTACGGAGCGCAATACCGCTTCAATCGGTACCACTATCGCCGTTGCAATGAGACTAAAGCCCGTAACCACAAGATAATCACGTGCATAAGTGACGTATTCAGGATCGTCTGACATGAAAGAGACGATCTCTTCATCAAAAATCGCATAAAGAACAATAAATGGCAGCGTCACTAAAATGGAAATACACCAAGACTGCGCCAACGTTCTGCGAATTCCCGCCATATTCCCTGAGCCGTAATATTGAGAAGCCAGCACCGTTACTGCACCACACAGGCCAAAAACGACCGCAAGGTTGAAGAAAAAGATGCGGTTTCCGACACCGACTGCAGCTGTTGCGGATTCGCCAAGTAGACTCACCATTAAAATATCCACGACGCCGAGCAACGCAAAAAGCATGGATTGCAGTGAAACAGGGAGACCAATCGCAATCAGCTTTTGCCAAAATGCTTTATCGATGTATTCGCGTGTTAAGAGCATCGCATTTCTCCTTAAAGATTGATGCGAGTAGTTTATCCCCATGATTTCGCGTTGTATTTTTCAAAGGCATCCAAAACTTTTGCAAAACTCTCAACTAACACCCGCAAATAAATTTTGTCATTGTAAAAACGCGATAACTCACAGTACGAGCCACCGACATGGAAGAAAAGCAAGAGCGCTACAGCATCTCAGAGAAAACCTATCAAGAGTTCATTGATCACACGCGAGTGCTTGCACTGGAAGAACGAGGCATTGTGCAGTGTGGGATCGCGACTTGCCGTGACTTCTTTTCCGTTTATCGCAAGAACCAGAAGAAACACATGCTGCTTTATACTGTGCGTGGTAAAGGTTGGTTAGAAAGTGGGGCGTGCCGTTATGAGCTTGAACCCGGATCGCTGGTGGTCGTGCCTGCGGGGATTGAAAATGGGTTTGGAATGGAAGATGAAACGTGGCAAATCGCTTGGGTATTTCTTTCCCAACATAAAGAGTGGTCGATGGTGGGAGAAAACATCAGCTATCAACTAACACCTGCACCGGAAGTGATGTATTCATGTATTCAGACATTGCTTCGTAGCATAAATCTGTCCATTGATTACGGTAGTGCGGTTGGTGCTCACAGCGTAGCGCAACTGGAATTGATGCTGAATATGCCGTCTTCGGAATCTGTTTCTCGCAATCAGCTTAAACTTCGCCGCGTATTTGACCTCGTTCAGCGTCAATTACATAAAGACTGGAGCGTTGAGCAGTTAGCGGCACTCTATCCATGTTCGGAGCCCCATTTACATCGTTTAACGCAGCAACAATTTGGTCGAAGCCCGATGGCACACTTGATGCGCATGCGAATGGAGTATGCCGCGCGTTTACTTCGTTCAACAGAGTGGCCGATTCAACATATTGGTGAGATTGTCGGATACCCAACCAGCGCAAACTTTAGTACGCGCTTCAAAGCGTGGTCGAGCATGACACCAAGAGAGTTCAGACAAAATGGAAGAATAGAACGAGATCCTGAGAAGTGATTCGTACTTTTTGTGAACGATTGGGCGCACAGAACCTCTTGGCTCTCAGAATATTCTCCTCTAATTGATGAAATAAGTGAAAAATCATTTCGCCATTTTTAACGATAGTGTTAACGTGAGGTTCGATACTTGAA
>JABXIW010000322.1 GCA_013372875.1 Gammaproteobacteria bacterium
CGCCATACCACTTGTTTACGTTGCTAAATTCGACGACGGGAGTGTTCTCTTTCAAAGGGGCACGCTTTTAGGGATAACAATCGCTCTACAATAACAAGTTGTGAATGTGATTTCATTAAGTTAACGCTCATATTCCAAGAGTCAGCGAATGGTTGGTTATATCGTGCGCAATAAAAAGGACCTGCCGTTTGGCAGGTCAAGTCCCTGTGGAGCAAGTTATGGGGGAGAAATTCAAGGTCGAGCTTGAATAAGGGGGAGGTAAACCTAAGCTGCGATTTCTTCCGCTGGCTTCATGTGAGAAGACACATTCAAGCTAAGCAAGCGACAAGCGTTGATTTCACCCATGCCTTCGATGGAATCGAGCTGGGTCATCAAAATGGAGGAAATATGTGCTTCGTTGGCCTTTTGACGTAAGCATTCCACTAACTGCGGCGCGAGATCAACGTGGCTTTCTGCTGCTTTGAAATACAAAGGTTCAACACCGCGTAGAATGGTCATTTGTGCAAGTAAAGCGGGGTTGTCGCTCAGAGCCCAAATCTTAGTTTTACTTTGGCAGCGAGACATCAACAGCGGCGTTTCACCATGTTGGGTTAAAATCGCAACGCCAAGATCTTGATGAACGCGAGAAGCCGAAATCATTGATGAAAGCGCGAAACTTTTGCCTGGGTTAGAACATAAGTGTTGCAGAGTATCCCAGCAGTCATGGTTGCATTCCAGCTCGTGCTCTGCACCTTGTGCGATGCGAACCATGGCTTCGACCGCTTCGATTGGGTATTTGCCCGCCGCCGATTCCGCCGACAGCATTACGGCATCTGTTCCGTCGATAATCGCGTTTGCCACGTCTAACACTTCAGCGCGAGTTGGGAGAGGATTCTCGATCATCGATTCCAACATCTGAGTCGCGGTAATGACTGGCTTACCCCAATGTTTAGAACGATTGATCAATGATTTTTGCACCATTGGCAGTCGTGCGTCGCCAATCTCCACGCCTAAATCGCCACGCGCAACCATAATGATGTCTGATGCTTTAATGACATCATCCATGGCTTCTTTGGTTTCAACCACTTCTGCGCGTTCTACCTTCGCGACAATCTTGGCGTGACAACCTGCTTTTTGCGCCAAGCTGCGAGCGTATTCGATATCTTGTGCATTGCGTGGGAAAGAAATGGCAAGGAAGTCGGCTCGAAGTTTAGCTGCGGTGTCGATGTCTTGAATGTCTTTCGCGGTAAGAGCCGGAGCGGAAAGCCCGCCACCTAACAAGTTAATGCCTTTACGGTTGGATAATTTACCGCTGTTCAATACTGTGGTTTTAATCCACTGCTCGTCACGGTGTACTTGGCTTACTTTTAGCTGAATGCGGCCATCATCTAGCAGCAGAATATCGTCTTCGTTCACGTCTTGAATCAGCTCTGGGTAATCAAGCCCAACCATTTCTTGGGTTCCAGATTGTGCGTCAAGTGTGCCGCTCAGGGTGAATACGTCGCCTTGATTGAGTAGAACTGCGCCATTTTCGAAACAAGAAATACGAATCTTAGGGCCTTGTAAATCGACTAACACACCAACATAAGTGTCGAGTTCAGCCGCAATTTCACGAACTAAATTCGCGCGGGCAATGTGTTCTTGCGCCGTTCCGTGAGAAAAATTGAGTCTGACTACGTTCGCGCCTGCTCGAATCAATTTAGTTAGTGTTTCGCGGCTTTCACTTGCTGGGCCAAGCGTAGCCACAATTTTGGTTTTACACATTTGTCACCTCAATCGACACTTAAAAAGGAAAATAGAAATAGGGGGGGATTTTCTATCAATCTCGTAAGCACTCTTTGCAAAAGAACTTAAGACATTGGGGAAGTAAGCGGGAGTTGCCTCCCGCTTTAGTCAGGATTAGTGACTAGGGCGAGCTTCTAGCTCTTTTTCTTCAACTGGGTCGATATCAACCACTTTCTTCGCATTCCAAACTGTTAGAGCAAGAAGTAGAGAAATCACACCAGCAGCCAGCCAGAAATATTGCGCTTGAGAGAAGTCATATTTAGTTACGCCATCAACTTCTGTGATTTTGATTAGAGAAGCTGACGCTAACTCTTGACCAGAAGCGGCGATGTAAGAGAACAGACCGATAAAGCCTTTCACTGCGCCAACTGCGTTCTTAGGCATCAAGTCACAAGCAGTTAGACCTGCAAGGAACACAACCAGACCACCGATAGCGAAACCGATCATACCGAGTGCTACTGCGTCAACGATGCGGTTATCTGGGCCGAAGAACATCAAGCACATGCCACCGATGTTCGCCAATCCGTAAAGTAGAGTCGGGATATGGCGGTTAGAGTTGAACACCTTGTCAGAGATGATGCCTGATAGGATTGCACCTGCTAGACCCGCGATAGGGTATGTAGACATTGCGAAGCCAGCGTCAATCAGTGAGTAACCTTTTGCTTCTTGTAGGTAAAGCACTGCCCAAGAAGACATCGCGTAGCGAGAGATGTACATCGCTGCACACGCTGCTGCAATTAGCCAAACGGTTGGTTGCTTCAGGATGAACATTTGAGCGCGACGAGTTGCTTGCGGATCGTTCTTTTTCTTGATCTCAGGTTCTTCGTCGAATGCTGTTGCTGAATCTGGCAAACCGTAAGTTTGTGGACGGTCTTTTAGGATGAAGAACATACAAATCGCTGCTGCAATCGCTGCAATACCCGCACCGATGAAACCTGCGCGCCAACCGAAGTAGCTCACTAGAGACGCCGTTAGGATCCAAGTGATACCTTCACCGATGTTACGTGAGCCACCCCAGATAGAGTAACGGCTACCACGTTGTTTTGGTGAGAACCATTGGAACAGAGACACACAAGACGGTGCTGAACCAACAGATTGGAACCAACCGTTTAGACCCCAAAGCAGAACAAAGAAGAATGCCGTGGTGTTCAAACCCATGAATACTGCGGTGATACCAGACAGTAGTAGAGAGAACGACATAAATCGGCCAATGTTGGCATAGTCAGAAAGGAAGCCGTTCGAGAACTTACCAAAAGCGTAAGTGAAGAAGAAAGCTGAACCCATGATACCGAGTTCTTCGATGGTTACGATGCCTGCATCCAGCATTGGTTTTTTAACAACACCTAAACTCATACGAACTACGTAGAAGACGGCGTAACCGAAAACCAAGCCTAAAAATACATGCCATTGGTAGCGTTTGAAACGCGCTTGCATTTCCTCTTTCGAGCCATCTGAAAGAGGGAGGTCAGGGCGTGTTTTAAAGAAATTAAACATCTTGCACTCCAAGTTTTAATCACAAATGTTTTGTTGCAGGGCTATCTTGAAGTGACAGATTGCACAGTACAAAGGCATGAATTTGAGACAGAATTGACCCATATTGATATTTAGGTTGAGTCAAAAACGGGAATTTAGAACGTTAGGCTGACACTTGTTACTGATAGAATATGCTTAGTTCTGGTTGAAGTGCGTCAATAGTGACTCAAACATACTCTGTAAGATTTTTTGACAATCTTTCATAGATTTGAGTTACCGCACACTATTTAAGGTTTTTGGTTAATTTGATGGCTGATTTCAAGCAATTTGGGCGTCGTTTACTTCTTGGTGCGGCGCTTTATGCACCACTCACAATGGCAGCAGAAAAAGAGTTGGTGATACTCACGACCTTCTCTCAAGCACCAATCACTGCTTTGGTGGATGACTTTACGCAGCACTATCCTGATGCTGAAGTCCGAGTGGTTCACCGACGCACTCAATCAAGCCTGCAATTGCTCAGCAAAAGCTACATGAAGGATATCGACTTGGTGTTGAGCTCGTCGCCGTTTCTGATGCAAGAGCTGTCTAATGAACATCGTTTGGCTGATATGTCGTCGCGTGTGCAAGTGCCGAAATGGTTGTCGCCTTATCTATTACCTAATAACGATCAAGTCGTGGCGTTTGGATACTCCGGCGCCGGGATTGTTTGGAACAAAGATTATTTGGCCGCGAACCATTTACCAGAACCGAAGCGTTTTCAAGATCTGACCAATCCGCTGTACTTTGGTCACGTCACCATGAGCACACCAAGCCGCTCCGGAACCACGCAATTGATGGTCGAGAGTGTGCTTAGTCAATATGGTTGGCAAGAGGGCTGGCGGATTTTACTCAATGTGGGAGCGAACCTCGCGACGATCTCTTCTCGCAGTTTTGGAGTGGCGGATTACATCGCCAAAGGTAAGTTTGGTATTGGGCCGACGATCGACAGCTACGCACTGATTGCGCAACGCAAGTTCGACTACGTTGGCTTTGCTTATGACCAAGACTTTACGCTGATGCCTACCTATATTGCGCAAATCAATCGGGGCAAGAGTGATAAGTTGGCAGAGTCCTTTATTGCTCATTTGCTTTCGAAAGAAGTACAAGAGCAGATGGAAAGCAGCACCTTCTCCAAAACAGCGCTTGACGATACGGCTCGATACGGTGGAGAAAATCCCGTTCTCGACCTAGAACAGGTAATGCCACGCGAAGCGTTAATCAACTTGATTTTTGATACCGCGATCACCAAGCGTCTTCCGGAGCTTCAAGACGCTTGGCTCTCGCTCATTAAATTGAATCGACTCGCCGATGGAAAACCAGAGAAACAACGTTCGCTACAAGCCATTGAAAAACAACTGTTTGAATTGCCACTGAGCAAAGTGCAAGTAACCGAAATTGCGCAAAAGCTGTCGACCATGGATAAAGACTCCGAAGTTGGAATGACGCACTACCAAGCGTTATTGGCAGAGTTTTCCCATGAATTGGGGCGTGCGATGTCGGAAAAATTGGACAATGTAAATCAGCAATTGGCTCAATGGCGAGGGAAAGAGAAGTAGTGTTATACCCGAAATACAAAACCATTGGTGCCCGCTTAATTGCCGCTTTTGCTTGCAGCACGCTCTTGCTTACCGTGGTGTGTTTGGTCGCTTGGGCGACATGGAACAGCTTGGATAATCAGGTGCGCCTTTTGTTGGAAGATAGCGTACCTAAATATAACGCCAGCTATTTTCTCGAAAGTAAAACCAGTGAAATTAACCGCCGCGTAGAAGCGCTGCAAGCGGTAGACAACAAAGTACAGCTGACTGAACAAGCTATGCAGGTCAACGAGCAATTGGCTTCGATTTCGACCGTTCTGAAAAGCAATAAGATGAGCTCGGAGTTTTATCAATTGCTCGAATCGGAAGCTGGCCTTGCCTCTCTACTGGAAAAGTACGTGGATATGATTTCAACTCGCATCGATCAAACTCGCCGCGTCGACCAACTGATGGAGCAGATTAACTGGCTTCACCAAGATATTCGCTCTGAGCTCAAACCGGTTCGACAAGAAGTGCATTGGCAGATTGAGCGGGTAAACGATTCGAAAGAAATTCAAAACTTGCTGGTGCAATTGAGTACTTTGCAACGGGTCATCGATATTGAATCGGCGGTGTACGACATGGCGATTGATGTTGCTGGCGCATCAATGCCGGAGCAGGTCGACAATGGGATGAAGGTGATTCACTTTCGCTTGATGGATCTGCAAGAAAGCAGCACAACCTTAATGAATCAGCCAACCTCAATCGCTTACAAACAGTTATTGCAAGAACTTGTGGTTGTGTTGAGTCCAGAAGGCGCGTTCGATAAACAATTGATGTCATTAGTGACGCTGAACGGCGACATTCAGAAAATACAAGAGCAAATCGCGCTCAGCATGGAAGCCATTCATCAACAAATCGGTGAACTGGTTTCTACTGCGGACCAAACGTTCAAACAGGTTAAGAGTGAAACCGCCGAGCGTGTGTCTTATGGCAACCACGTTTTGATCGTCTGCTTTAGTTTGTCGATCATGACGAGCATGTTCTTGACGTATTACTTCATCAACCGCCGCATTGTGGCACGTTTGATAGGGTTAGGTGACAGTATTGATGCCATCATCAAAAACGACCTGAGCCATCCGGTTGTGGTGGACGGCAATGATGAGATCGGACGCTTGAGTGAAAAGCTCATCGAGTACGGTGAAAAGGTACAGGAAATTCAGCGGACTAACGCTTTGAGCCTAATCAACAACACTACGGCGAGTTTGATTACCAGTGACCTCAATGGCGTAGTGGAATCAGCAAACTTAAGCGCGCGTAAGTTGTTGAAACTTGGTGAGGTTAACGAAAGTTATCCGATTTGGGAGTACTTCCCAGAGAGCTGTCGAGATCAATTGAAAAAGGTATTCGATGGTTCTCACTTGTGGATTGAACTCGGCAAAATTCATGTGACATTGTCACTTGGAGACGAGAAGCCAAAGTATGTGCGTTTCGATATTCGTCCTTTCGCTCATGGTGCTGAATACAAACTGATCATGACCATTACGGATGTCACTCATCAAGAAATGACCACGCGTACCTTGGAAAGTCGAGTGTTAGAAAAAACGCAAGATTTACTACTGAAAAACCAGCAGTTAGAAAACGAAATCGAAGAGCGTATTCGAACCGAAGATAATCTCAAAAAGACGCAAGATGAGTTGATTCAAGCTGCAAAAATGGCGGTTGTAGGGCAAACCATGACCAGTTTGGCGCATGAGCTTAACCAGCCATTAAACGCAATGTCGACGTATTTATACAGCGCGAGAATGTTCCTCGAACAGAAATCTCCAGAAAAGGTTGGTGAATCCATTACCCACATCGAAGGTTTGGCGACTCGGATGAGTAAGATCATCAACAGTTTGCGCCAATTCGCTCGCAAGCCAGAAGGTGAAAGAGAAGTGAAGTCTGTAAGTGTTCATGAGGTGGCGGAGCAAGCATCGACCATTGTAAACACGCGAGCGAAGCGTCAACAGATCATCATAGAAAACCAGTTACCTGATGATGTAAAAGTGCAAGGCGATATGTTGGCGCTAGAACAGGTCTTCATTAACGTCTTAGTAAACAGTTGTGATGCGTTGATGGAAAGCACAAAGGACGAACAAAAACGGATTCAAATGGCGCTGGTGGAACGAACCAGCCAAACCACACTGATTGCGATCAGTGACAACGGCATTGGGTTTGGTGAAGAGATTGTGCAGCGGATTTTTCAACCTTTTGTGTCGACAAAAGAAGTTGGTCTAGGGCTGGGGATGAATATTTGTAAGTCATTAATAGAAAAGCATAAAGGAAGTATCTACCTCGCTTCCTCATTAGAAAAAGGTGCGATGGTTGTGTTGGAGTTACCCAATGAGCAATAACCCATATTCAGTATTATTGGTCGATGATGATCAGGATGTTTTGGACTCTTATTCGTACTTGATGAACATATCATCAATCAAGTCAAAAGCCATTAACGACCCAACACAAGCGCTGCAATATGTCTCCCCAGAGTGGGCGGGCGTTGTTATTCTCGATATGTACATGCCGCAAATGCATGGATTAGAACTGCTTCGGATGATCAAAAACGTCGATGAGCGAATCCCTGTCATTGTGATCACTGGGCACGGCGATATTCCAATGGCGGTTGATGCAGTAAAGCAGGGCGCATGTGAGTTTTTAGAAAAACCGATCAATCCTGCTGAGCTCTTAACACTAGTAAAACAGCAGCTTGAAACTCGAAGCAGCCAGGTGGAATTGCAGCTACAGGCGGAGAAATCTATTTCGCGCTCATTAATTGGTAAGTCTGCGCATATGGAGCAGATCCGCAAGCTTGTTGCCCAATACGCGTTACTGGACACGCACGTGGTGGTTTATGGTGAGTCGGGCACTGGGCGTCACAGCGTCGCGGGGTTAATTAAAGACATGATGTCTAAGAGTGAAGAAACGGAGTATGGCTCTTTTGCTCTCAGTGCTAGCACAACAATGGATAGCATTGATGATGCCATCGACAAACAGCAGTCGTGTTTACTTGTCTTAGAGAACTTACCTGAACTGCCTGAAGAGGGGCAACGGCATCTGGCTCAACTGTTACTGGCGCGAGAACGTTGTGGGAAAAAGAATCTGCGTGTTGTAACGATTTTTGACTCAGAACCGGAAGCGTACATCACCAAAAATCAATTGCTGCCGGAGCTGTACTATCTGCTCAACCAAGGCGTGGTGCACGTACCGCCATTGCGTCAGCGCCCTGACGACATCGTGACGATATTTCATTACTTCTTAAAACTGAGTTGTAAGAAATTAGGCAAAACATTGCCAAATGTCGACTCTAGCTATCTTGCGCTACTGAGAGGCTATCCGTGGCCGGGCAACATCCGTGAGCTAAGAAACATCGCTGAGTTATACGCAATCGGAATTGTTAAATTAACGGGTAAAGAGCGCATCTACTCACAAAATGAGATTCAGCTTCCATTGGATGATTTGGTGGACGATTTTGAAAAGCAGCTAATAGAAGATGCGTTGTTTTTGCACTCCGGGCGAATTACGGATGCGGCAAACCATCTGCAAATACCGCGTAAAAAGCTGTATTTGAGAATGAAAAAGCACGGAATTGAAAAGGGCAATTATAAGTCGCGATAACAAAAAAGCGTTTGAGGTCTACATCAGTAAGCTCAAACGCTTTTTCATCAAAACTCAGAGTGATGAGCACCAATCTGCGGTATAGAAAATTAACTGATCACCGTGAGATACGGATAACGAATCACGATGGCAATTACGGACATCGCCATTAAAGTTTGCGCGGAATAGTACGTGACCATCACCACTTGCCGAGAAAATACCGAGTAACCACCAAAGCGCTCAAAAGCCAGCACCGTGCCGGAAATGATGAAGATAAAACTTCCTAACACCGCAAACGAAGATGACTGCGTTTTCCCACTTAGATAATACTCAATGGCCATCCAACACATGGTCATCAAAACCAAAATGTAGATCGCGACAGGGATTCTTTCTTTGCCGAGGTCAGGTCGAAACAGCCAGTAAAAGCAAATGCCGAGCCCAAACAAAGCAATAGGAAGCCAAGGAGTGAAATGCCATGCCGACATTAAGCTAAAGCCATAGCTGTAGGACAAATGAGCAGAGCAAAATAGGCTTAGACCAATGATGAACTTATCTCGCGGTAACATTAGTAGTAAATCACCGAGTAGTGACAACGATAAACCCACTAATATCCACTGAGTGTAAGGAAGTTGACTCGCGGGAGAATTAAGCAAAATGCCAATCATCACAAGTACAGGCAATGGCTTTGATACGTAGAATAGCCATTTCGGCCCTTTACGGACACTTATGATGTGTATGAATGCTAATACAACGACAACTAGCCACATATATAAAGAACTCTCGAACAGACAAACGTGAGTAGCGTAGTGCTACTCTAAACAAAAAGATCTAACAAATGCGTAAGTTAGACCTTTGATTTCAATTTTATTTTTTGTGTATGTAAAGCTAAACGGTCGCCACTTTACTGACCAACGCGAACACTTAATTTTGTGCATTAATTGTTGTTTTTAGAATGCCCAATATTTGAACGCGTTGAAGCTTACAAAATAGCATAAAAAAACGGTATTGTGACCGTTAAGTCACAATACCGTTAAACCCTAGAAAGGGCAGTGAACAGTTGTTGCTGTTATGAGACAGCTAATTCTAAAATTTCACGGCTGCGTTCAAGAGTAATCGCTTGGTTTTCACCCAGAACTGTCATTCCGTGTTTGTTGAGTTGGTCAATGATGGCATCGATCGCTTGCTCGCGGCTTTCACCGTAGTTGTCTAGTTGAGTTGCTACACCAAGTTGGTGGTAGAACGCTTCGATGGCTTCGATAGTGCGTTCTGCAAGATCATCACCAGACTCCAAACCAAATACATTACGACCCATTTGCTCAAGCTTCGCGCGCTTAAATTGCATCTGGTTACGCAGCAGTGATGGTTGGATGATGGCAAGAGAACGTGCGTGATCAACGCCCCAAAGAGCAGTCAGCTCGTGACCGATCATGTGCGTAGCCCAATCATGAGGAACGCCGCTACCAATCAAACCATTCAATGCTTGGTTTGCAGACCACATGAGGTTTGCGCGCCATTGGTCGTCATCGCGCTCTGCGAACTGTTCGCCAAGCGTTTTTAGGGTTTTTAGCAGAGTCTCTGCGTAACCGTCTTGTACCATCGCTCCAGTAGGCAGTGTAATGTATTGCTCACAAACGTGTACCCAGGCATCGACAATGCCGTTAATAAGCTGACGCTCAGGCAGCGTTTTCATTACATCTGGATCTAAGACTGCAAACTTAGGCTGTACAGCAGGAGACATGAACGGCAGTTTGTCTTGAGTTTCTGCTTTTGTAATCACTGCACCCATGTTGGATTCTGAACCAGTTGCAGGTAGCGTTAGGATAGCCGCAAGCGGTGTTGCTTCTGTCACTTGATGCTTACCGATCATAATGTCCCAGCCGTCACCATCGTACTTTGATGCTGCCGCAACGTATTTAGAACCGTCGATAACCGAACCACCACCAACAGCAAGAATAAAGTCGATGTTTTGATCTTTTACGATAGCGACCGCTTTATCCAATGTTTCTTTTGTTGGGTTTGGTTCTACACCAGAAAACTCAGACCATTCGTGGCCAGTGAGCGCTTCTGCTACTTGGTCGTATACGCCGTTCTTTTTGATTGAGCCGCCACCGTAAATCACCAAGACCCTTTGATCCGCTGGGATCGCGTCTTTGATTGCTGCGATTTGTTGTTGGCCAAAGAAAATTTTGGTTGGGTTGACATAAGAAAAGTTCATTGCAGACCTCTTGTTTCCAGTTGAGGAGATTGAATACGTGCATATTAGTACGACTTTTTGTCGTGTTGTAGGTCGATTTCTGTAAATTACTTGCCTATTTCTACAAAATTGTTGTTATAGCGCTGGAATCGGAAATAGAAGAGAAAGTATAGTGAGCAAAATGACAACAGAGCGTAGACCGATTGACGGTTTATGGAGCATTACATGAACACATTAGCCGAAACCATGCAGCAGTATGTTGAAAAGCATGAGCTGCACAATTTAGAAGGCATTAAGCAAACTGCTATCGAAGGCGTCTGGTTTTATCGCAGTAGCAAAGGCAATAACCGTCAACCATTTGTGTATCAATCAGGGATCATTGTGCTTGGCCAAGGGCATAAAAACATCCATATAGGGCAAACGCCAGTTCAGTATGGTCCGGATGACTATTTGGTGGTGGGCGTACCTATGCCTCTAGAGTGTGAAGCATTTGCCACCAACAATGAGCCTTTGCTCGGTATTTCTATCGACATCTCGCCAACGCTGCTGCACAAACTTGTGAAAAAGCTCGAAGCACAGAAATTCAGTAATATCTGCGAAGATTCTAAACGTTGTGGCCTCAAATCGGTTCGAATGAACGACGCCATGCTCGATGCTTGCAAGCGATTAATGAAGGCGCTTTGCAACGATTTGGATGTGGCGATATTGGGCGAGTCCTTACTAGAAGAAATTGTCTATCGAACGCTTGTAAGCAAAGAAGGGCACGTGTTGTTTGAATTGGCTCACCAAGAAGGTTCCTACGCGAGAGTTGCAAAAGCACTCAATCGTGTTCATGCCGAATATCATGAGCAATTGAATGTCCAAACATTGGCGGAAGAGGCCAACATGAGTATCTCGGCATTTCATCAGGCGTTTCGGAGCGTAACTTTAGAATCACCTTTGCAATACATCAAAAAAGTGCGTCTCAATAAAGCGAGAGATTTGATTCAACTCGAAGGGAAACGGGTCAACGATGCTGCTCGACTTGTAGGCTACAGCAGCCCATCACAGTTTAGTCGCGAGTACAAGCGACATTTCAATGAAACACCAAGGTCAACAAAGGCATAGTGATCTTTATTTCAAAATGACGACTTTTTTCGCCTTTTTTATTAATTTGCGAGTCACTTATTTATTCGAATTATAAAATTAGTTGCTGGTGCCAAATAATAGGTATTTTGTTGCAACCATTTAGTGGATTCTTGAGAGGTGGTGTTGAAAACTCGCAAATACATAGTGTGAAATTTCCAACTTGTACTTAAGTTATTTTACGTCGAAATAAAAGTAAGAACGTGTTGTTTTAAACACGTTTAATATTGTTTTAACAATAACTTAAGGAAGAGCGATTATGCACCTTAAAAACGGGAAAGCAGTGAAAAGTGTCTTTACGCTAAGTACGCTGACTGCATCTTGTCTATTGGCCTTCAACAGCTACGCAGCGGTTGATTGTGCCCCTCTAGAAGTTTGGGATTCGTCAAAAGTTTATAATGGCGGCGACCAAGTTCAGCACGAAGGTAACGCATACAAAGCGCGTTACTGGACGCAAAACAATAACCCTGCACAAGCTGGCCAGTGGGGCGAGTGGGAATCTCTTGGTGCTTGTGATGGAACAGGTCCTGTTGATCCACCACAAAATGAAATCCCGACGGTGACTCTAACCGCTCCTTCTGCGTCGGCATCTATCACCGCTGGTGAAGTGGTTAACCTAGCCGCAGATGCAGCAGACACTGATGGCACAATTAGCAAAGTTGAATTCTTTGTTGATGGTGCTTTAGTTGGTCAGTCTACTTCGGCTCCTTTCACTGCATCTTGGACTGCAACTGAAGGCGTACACGAGTTTTCAACTAAATCTTATGATGACGCTGGCGCGGTAAGTACTGCAAGTTCAGTAACGCTTACGATTGCTTCAGCTCAGCCAGGTAATGAAGCGCCTACAGTGGATGTTGCGCTTTCAGCTACTTCAATCGACTTAGGCGGTACTGTTACGCTTACTGCTAACGCAGCAGACGCGGATGGTAGCGTTGCTAAAGTTGACTTCTACGTTGCTGGCGCATTAGCTGGCACAGTAACAGCTGCTCCTTACACACTAGACGTAACGCCTTCAAAAGCGGGCGCTCTAGCGGTATACGCGAAAGCGACAGATAACGCAGGTGCAAGCACAGACTCTGCAATTGCTACGTTAACTGTAAATGGTGGCGCAGTGGCGTCTAACTGTCGTCCTGATGGTCTTTACCAAACAACAGGCGTGGACGTACCTTACTGTTCAATCTACGACGAAGAAGGTCGTGAGAAAATGGGGGCGGATCACCCACGTCGTGTCATCGGCTACTTCACGAGCTGGCGTGCAGGTGATGACCCACAATCGACTTACCTTGTTAAAGACATTCCTTGGGAACAGCTAACTCACATCAACTACGCGTTTGTGAGCATTGGTTCTGACGGTAAAGTGAACGTTGGCGATGTTAATGATCCAAACAACGCTGCAACTGGCAAAACATGGCCAGGTGTTGAAGTCGATCCTACGCTTGGTTTCAAAGGTCACTTTGGTGCACTAGCAACTTACAAGCAAAAACACGATGTTAAGACGCTAATCTCGATTGGTGGTTGGGCTGAAACTGGCGGTCACTTCGATGCAAATGGCGATCGTGTTGCTGATGGTGGCTTCTACACAATGACGACCAATGCTGATGGTTCTATCAACCATGCTGGCATTGAGAAGTTCGCAGCTTCTGCAGTTGAAATGATGCGTAAGTACAAGTTCGATGGTCTGGATATCGACTACGAATACCCAACATCAATGGCTGGTGCTGGTAACCCTTACGATAAAGA
>JABXIW010000065.1 GCA_013372875.1 Gammaproteobacteria bacterium
AGGCTTCTTAGGCATGATTATTCCTAAGGAGTATGACGGCAAAGGCTTCTCAGCCTTAGCTCATTCGACTGTGGTGACTAAAATTGCCACACGTTCTGGCAGCGCTGCGGTAACGGTTATGGTGCCGAATTCATTAGGGCCAGGCGAGTTATTGTTGCATTACGGCACACAAGAACAAAAAGATTACTATTTACCACGCCTGGCGGAAGGTAAGGAAATTCCTTGTTTTGCTTTGACTTCACCGGTGGCGGGCTCTGACGCGGGCGCAATTCCAGATAAAGGTGTGGTTTGCATGGGCAAACACGATGGTAAAGAAGTTTTAGGTATCAAGTTGGACTGGAATAAGCGTTACATCACGCTAGCGCCAGTAGCGACTATCGTTGGTTTGGCGTTCAAATTGTACGATCCTGATGGCTTGTTAGGTGATTCTGAAAAAGAAGATTATGGCATTACTTGTGCACTAATTCCTCATGATCATCCTGGGGTTGAAATTGGTCAAAGACACTTGCCAATGAATCAGGCCTTTATGAACGGTACCACTAAAGGTAAAGATGTCTTTATCCCATTGGACATGCTGATTGGTGGTAAAGATTACGCGGGTCAAGGCTGGCGTATGTTGATGGAATCTTTGGCAGCGGGTCGTTCGATCTCTTTGCCAGCAATGGGAACGGCGGTTTCAAAATTGTCTTACCGTTTAACTGGTGCTTACGCTTTAGTGCGTGAGCAGTTTAAGACCCCAATCGCCCGCTTTGAAGGTATTGAAGAAGCCATGGCGCGTATTGCGGGCATGACTTACCGAATCGAAGCCATGCGTACCATGACTGCGGGTGCGGTAGATTTAGGCGTGAAACCATCGGTGGTTTCGGCGATTGCTAAATATCACATGACCGAAATGGGTCGTCAGGTGATGAATGATTCGATGGATATTCATGCGGGTCGCGCCATTATTATGGGCGAGCGTAACTATTTAGCTAATGGCTATATGAGCCAACCGATTGGTATTACGGTTGAAGGTGCTAATATTTTGACGCGCAACTTGATGATCTTTGGTCAAGGCGCGGTACGTTGTCATCCGTATGTGTTCCGCGAAATGTTAGCGGCGCAGATGGAAGACAAAGAAGAAGGTGTTAAGCGCTTTGATAGCTTATTGTTCCGTCATATTGGCTATGGCGTAAGTAACTTTGCCCGCACATTAGGATTAGGTTTAAGTGCAGGCTTATTTGCCAAGAAGCCAGTAGCCGGACAAACGGGTAAATACTATCAGCAACTAACGCGCATGAGCTCTGCATTAGCTTTAACTTCCGACGTTGCCATGGGCATTCTAGGTGGTGATTTAAAGCGTAAAGAGCGTTTGTCAGCGCGTTTAGCTGACGTGTTAAGCGAATTGTATATGGCTTCTGCGGTTCTGAAATATTATGAAGATAATGAGCGTCCAATTGCTGATTTACCTTATGTGCAATGGAATATTGAAGCGTCATTAGAAAAAATACAGCAAGCATTCTACGAATTTTATGGCAACTTCCCGAACAAATGGGTCGGTAAATTCTTACGCTTTGTCGCATTCCCTTATGGCAAAAGTTATAACAAACCAAGTGATCGCTTAGATCGCCAAGTGGTTAAGCCAATGTTGTCGGATAATGAATTACGTGACCGTTTAACCAATTACTCCTACGTTGGCAAAGAAGCGGATGATGTGACTGGTCGTGTTGAGCAAGCCTTCTTTAAGGTCTTAGCTGCGGATGAAGTGCGCCGCAAATTGCGCAAAGCCATGAAAGCCAAAGAGCTTGATAAAAACGCTACTAATATGGAGCGCATTGAGCAAGCCATTGAAAAAGGCATTATAAATGAAGAAGAGCGCCAAGTTTTAGTGGATGCAGAAGAAGCTCGCATGGATGTTATCCAAGTAGATGATTATTCCCATGAGCAAATTTCTGGTGTGATTGACGAAAAACCGAAAAAGAAAAAGTCAAAAGCTGCTTAGTCTTGTAAGCTAACCTATCGGTAATTTAAAGCAGGAACTCGTTCCTGCTTTTTTTATGTCAGATTTATGCAGATTCTTGGTCAAACCTCTAATCATTACTTATCCAAATCAGTAATAATTTGATATCCTATAGCGATAGAAAAACCATTGATTGAATTATGACCAGCAAGCTATTGGGCTTGCTGCTGGAGAACGAATTTATGAGCCAAAAAGATAAATTGGTGATTTTTGATACCACTTTGCGTGACGGTGAGCAAAGTCCTGGCGCTTCTATGAACAAAGAAGAGAAGCTAGAAATCGCTCGTCAGCTCGAAAAGATGCGAGTGGATGTGATTGAGGCAGGTTTTGCCATTGCCAGTCCTGGTGATTTTGAAGCGGTTAAATTGGTCGCGGATAACATCAAAGACAGCACCATTTGCTCGCTTTCGCGCGCTATGGAAAAAGACATCCAAGCCGCTGGCGATGCTATCAAAGGCGCTAATTCTGGCCGTATTCATACTTTTATTGCCACTTCGCCATTGCATATGAAACACAAATTGCAAATGCCTCCAGAGCAGGTGGTGGAACAAGCGGTGAGATCGGTGAAATTTGCGCGTAACTTATGTGATGACGTGGAATTTTCTTGTGAAGATGCTGGTCGTTCTGAAATCGATTTTATGTGCCAAATTATTGAGCAGGTTATTGATGCGGGCGCGCGCACCATCAATATTCCTGACACAGTGGGCTACAATATGCCCGATCAATATGCCAATACCATTAAGCAATTGATTGAGCGCATCCCTAATTCTGATAAAGCTATTTTCTCGGTGCATTGTCATAATGACTTAGGTTTAGCGGTAGCGAACTCTTTGGCTGCGGTGCAGTTAGGTGCGCGCCAAGTTGAGTGTACGATTAATGGTCTTGGTGAGCGTGCGGGTAATGCTTCACTTGAAGAAATCGTGATGGCTGTTAAAACTCGCGGCGATTACTTCAATGTGGATGTGGATATTGATACCCGCCATATAGTGCCAACTTCACAATTGGTTTCAAAAGTCACTAGCTTCCCTGTGCAGCCGAACAAAGCCATTGTTGGTGATAATGCCTTTGCTCATGAATCAGGTATTCACCAAGACGGCGTTTTAAAGCATCGTGAAACCTATGAGATTATGCGTGCCGAAGATGTGGGTTGGGCCAATAATAAAATGGTTCTCGGTAAACACTCAGGACGTAATGCCTTTAAGAGTCATTTAGCCGAACTTGGTCATAAGTTTAATAACAACGACGAACTTAAAGAAGCCTTTGTTGCATTCAAAAAATTAGCGGATGAAAAGCATGATATTTTGGATGAAGATTTATTGGCTATTGTAAAGCATTAAGTCGTTTATGAGCTGTTTTCTATGAGTTGGGATCAGGCATATCTTGACGCGGTCGGCGTGCCGCGTTGGGTTCCACGTGAGATTGAATTGGCTGGTGCTGAAAGTGAAGTTGAAGCTGAATCTAAAGCAGATTTACAGATCTCGACAGCTGAAAAAACTGCGGAATCAGTTATAAATAACCCCCCGAACGTAAAACTTGGGGTTAAAGCATTGGTTAATAATCCCAAGGCCAAATTCGCCATTTTGGTTGATTCTAAACAGCCCAAAGCTGAATTGCAGCAATCCTGGAAGCAACTTAAATTCGCCTGGAAACAATGGCACAATCAAGAATTTCCAGCCAGTTTGTTTCAGTTGGATACTGAGTCTGAATTTTCTTTGACTCAGCTCGAGCAACAAAACCTATTGCTTATTGATACCACTGAGCAATCACAGCAGTCGCAAAAAATTACTGCAACGCCATTATTGCAAGATAAAAAATCATGGTGGCAATATTTGCAGCAAGCCGCTGACAAATCACAATTATTTTAGCGGCCTTGGCATTAATTAATGTCTGAAATATCCATTCGCCCACTTGTCTCATCAGATTTAACCAAAATTTGTGCCATCGAAACAAAAGCTACTCTGTTTCCTTGGACAGAAAAAGCCCATCAGGACTCAATTGAAGCGGGCTATCCCAGTCTAGTATTAACCTCAAATAACCAGTTAGCGGGCTTTATCGTTTTTAATTATCTGGCCGATGAATGCCATTTGCTGAACATCGTGGTGGCGACTGAATTTCAGGGCAAGGGTTTTGCTAAAATTTTGATCGCTGAAATGCTGAAAAAAGCCAGATCTAATCAAATGAGCCAAGTGATTTTAGAAGTTAGACGTTCTAATTTAGCTGCTATCAGCCTATATCAGCAATTGGGCTTTAGTCAGATTGGAGTGCGCAAAGATTATTATCGTGGTCATTTATTGGCTCAATCGAGCCGAGAAGATGCCATTGTGATGCAAAAAGCATTATAATCGCGGCAATTTTTTATATTTCTAGCTAGATCCATGTCAAAACTTGTAGAACAAATCGAAAATCGTCGTACTTTTGCGATTATTTCGCACCCTGATGCGGGTAAAACCACCATTACTGAGAAAGTTTTGTTATTTGGTAATCAGATCCAAGAAGCGGGTGTGGTCAAAGGTCGTGGTGGTAAGCATGCTACTTCGGACTGGATGGAGTTGGAAAAACAACGTGGTATTTCGGTGACTACCTCTGTGATGCAGTTTCCATATGGTGGCAGAACAGTAAATTTACTAGATACTCCTGGCCACGAAGATTTTTCCGAAGATACTTATCGAACTTTGACAGCGGTAGATTCGGCGTTGATGGTTATTGACGCCGCGAAAGGTGTTGAGGCCAGAACTATTAAATTGATGGAAGTTTGTCGTTTGCGCGATACGCCAATCGTGACTTTCATGAACAAGATGGACCGTGATATTCGCGATCCGATTGAACTGTTAGATGAGGTTGAAGAAGTACTAAAAATTAAGTGCTCGCCAGTGTCATGGCCGATTGGCATGGGTAAACAATTTAAAGGTGTTTACCATATTTTAGAAGATAAAACCTACCTCTATAAGTCTGGTCAAGGCCATACGATTCAAGAAGAAAGAATTATTGAGGGGTTGAATAACCCTGAGTTAGATGCCGCAGTTGGACCTTTGGCAGACGATTTGCGCGATGAGTTGGAGTTGGTGCAAGGCGCTAGCCATGAGTTTGATTTACAAGAATTCTTAGAAGGCAAGTTAAGCCCTGTGTATTTTGGTACTGCTTTAGGTAACTTTGGCGTTAATCATATGCTCGACGGCTTAGTTGAGTGGGCACCAAGCCCGCTGCCAAGAGAAACTGATGAGCGTGAAGTTAAAGCTACCGAAGAAAAGTTTTCGGCGTTTGTTTTTAAAATTCAAGCCAACATGGATCCACAACACCGCGATCGCATTGCTTTTGCCCGTATTTGCAGTGGTAAGTACCAAAAAGGCATGAAAATGAAGCATGTGCGCATCAATAAAAATATCGCGGTGAACAATGCTTTGACTTTCTTGGCTGGTGACCGCGAGCACCTCGATGAAGCCTATGCAGGAGATATCATTGGCTTACACAATCATGGCACCATCCAGATTGGCGATACTTTTACCGAAGGCGAAGTGCTAAAGTTTAAGGGCATTCCAAACTTTGCTCCTGAACTGTTCAGACGCGTTCGCTTAAAAGATCCCATGAAGAATAAGGCCTTGTTAAAAGGTTTGGTTCAGCTGTCAGAAGAGGGTGCAACTCAGGTATTTAAACCGCAAGAGTCCAATGACTTGGTACTAGGTGCGGTAGGGGTGCTGCAGTTTGATGTAGTTGCGCATCGCCTAAAAAACGAATATAAAGTAGAGTGCATTTACGATCAGGTCAGTGTGGCTACCGCCCGTTGGGTCGAGTGTGATGACGAGAAAAAGTTTGAAGAGTTCAAACGTAAAAATTCTCAAAATCTAGCGCTGGATGGCGGTGACAACTGGACTTATTTAGCGCCATCTATGGTAAATTTGAATTTGGCTATTGAGCGTTGGCCAGAAGTTAGATTTTTCGAAACACGGGAGCATTAGTCCCGACTGAAAACATTAAGGGGTATAATGTTTTTTAATAAAAAGAAAAAAGTCCAAAAAGTCGAAATTCAACTTTTTGATAGTATTACGCACCTAGATTCTCCAGTCTTTGACAAAGAACGAGACTCTATTTTTGAGCGTATGCCAAAAGTTGGTATCGAAGGCGTATTGATCGCTGGGGTTACTCAAGATAAGTGGCGTCTGATCCGTCAATTGGCGGCTTTGAAAAAAAATGTCTACTCCGCCATTGGCTTGCACCCTAGTTTTTTGGCTGAGCACTCCAAGAAAAATCTTAGAGATTTAGAGCTGGCGGTTTCGGTAAAACCCTTATGGGCGATTGGCGAGATTGGTTTAGATTACTACGAAGAAAATGTAAACCGTAAAGCACAAATTGATTTATTCAGTGCGCAAATTCAAATTGCCAAAGCTGCCAAGCTGCCGGTTATCTTGCACATTCGTAAAGCCCATGAGGATGCTTTAATTTATTTAAAAGCGCTGGACTTTAAAGAGGGCGGTATTGTGCATGCCTTTAACGGCAGTTTGCAGCAAGCTCAGCGCTATATGGACATGGGCTTTAAGCTGAGTTTTGGTGGCGCTATGACTTATCCCAATGCGGTAAAACTTAAAAAGTTGGCTGCTGAGTTGCCACTTGAATCGCTAGTGCTGGAAACGAAT
Organism: Gammaproteobacteria bacterium; assembly: GCA_013372875.1. The sequence continues at coordinate 6,628 of JABXIW010000065.1, forward strand.
TCGCCCGATATGAAGCCTTATAATTGTAAAAAGGCACACAATACACCTTTCCAAATTTTTGATGTGTTTAATGAGCTTTGTAAGATCCGAGAAGAGTCTCCTTCTGAAATTGCTCGAACTACTTGTAACAATTCCAAACAAATATTGCGCATCAATTCATAACCTTAACGCAAGAGCCATAGATTTCTAACAATGAGCGCTAAATCATTGGCTTTGTTGGGTTTTTAGTTTAATCTGTGAATTAATAACGAAAAATTTTACAGGGAATTATGCTCTCAACATTTCAGCTTTTAGACTCATTAAAGAAAGATGATTGGATCACTGATGAACAGTTCCAAACGGCTCGAGTGCATGTCAGGCAAGCCGATCCCAAGCTAACATCGATTGAGCAAATTGCTGATTTAAGTCTGACTTGGCGCAATGATCGCAGACAAATTCTGGATGAAGAGCTGGTGACGAAATACGTTGCCCAGTTAATGGATATTAAGTATTACAAAATCGACCCATTAAAAATTGATGTGGATTCGGTTACTCAAGTCATGTCTTTAGCCTATGCCGAGCGACATAAAATTTTAGCGGTAGAAGTTAAAGCTGATTTTATTATTATTGCAGTACTAGATCCAAGCAATTTGGGTTGGGTTCAAGGGTTAGAGCAAACTAGCCGCAAAAAAATCATTCCTGTGTTGGCCAACCCCGCACTTATTAAGCGTTATCAAAAAGAGTTTTATCAATTATCCGCATCGATCAAAGGTGCTAATAAAACCAAATTACAAGCTGATAATACGGTTGGAAATCTTGAGCAGTTAATTGAGTTAAAAGGCGCAGAAGAAGCCGATGCTAACGATCAGCACATCGTACAAATTGTCGATTGGTTGCTGCAATATGCCTTTAAACAAAGAGCCAGTGATATTCATATCGAACCGCGCCGCGAAGTGGGCAAGGTGCGTTTTCGAATTGATGGGGTCTTGCATGATGTTTACCAACTGCCGATTTCTATTACACACGCAGTGGTATCTCGCTTTAAGATTTTAGGGCGTATGGACTTAGCCGAAAGGCGTAAACCTTTGGATGGTCGCGTTAAGACTAAAAATCCTGATGGCATGGAAATCGAGTTGCGTTTATCCACTTTGCCAACCGCTTTTGGTGAAAAATTTGTCGGACGTATTTTCGACCCAACGGTTTTGGATAGCGATTTCTCACAGCTCGGCCTAGAGCCAGAAACAGAAGATGCATGGCGTGAACTGATTTCAAACCCTACAGGAATTGTGTTATTAACAGGGCCAACAGGTTCAGGTAAAACGACCACTTTATATACATCTTTGGACTTGTTGGCTACTTCAGAAGTGAATGTGTGTACCATCGAAGATCCTATTGAGATGGTGGATCCAAAATTGAATCAGATGCAGGTGCATCATGATATTGATTTGGACTTTGCTTCTGGTGTTCGTGCTTTGCTGCGACAAGATCCCGATATCATTATGATTGGCGAGATCCGTGATAAAGAAACTGCTCATATGGCAGTGCAAGCGGCTTTGACAGGCCATTTAGTTATTTCCACTTTGCACACTAACGACGCACCTTCGGCGATGACGCGTTTGATGGAAATTGGGGTTGAGCCGTATCTGCTTAATGCGACTATGCTTGGCGTCATGGCACAGCGCTTAGTGAGAACTTTGTGCGAGCGCTGTAAAGAACCCACTAAGTTGGATTTAGACGCTTGGGCTTCGTTAGTAGGAACCAATCAAAAGATAACACCACCAGAAACCGTTTATGAGCCTGTAGGTTGTGATTATTGCCGCAATACAGGTTATCAAGGGCGACAAGGGGTTTACGAACTATTGCGCGTGACCGATGATTTAAAATCTTTGATCCATGAAAATACTGACTTGAGAAAAGTGCGTCAACAAAATATCAAAGACGGTATGAACCTGTTACGAGTGAGTGGTGCCTATAAGGTGGCTAAAGGTTTAACTACCATTGAAGAAGTGATCAGGGTGGCACCAAAAGCTAGTTTGTAGGTAAGTTGGTAACACTGACTAAGCCATCAGACACAACTAGTTGATAGCGCTGAATAGGGTTTTCACTTATCTGTGGTTGACTAATTTCAACCACAAAACCATCTTTACTACAGCTTGCATTTTCCAAAATCCAATTGTCTGTCTGTGAAATTTCAACTAATAAATCATCATTGACAAATAAGGTATGTGTGAGCACATCGCCTTCGGCGGGACGAATGGTTAATTTGTTTTGATGTTCCTCGCAATTAAGCTCTGAAACATCCAGGTATTTATTAAATTTTGAGCTGCCATCCAGATTAAAAAGCTGCACTAGTACTGCATAATATTGACGAATATTACCCACGTAGCGCACAGGCTCATTGCCGCGTGCGTAACCAAAACGTGTTTTGGAATACCACTTTTTTTGTCGTAGTAAAGGCAAATATTCTTTCACTACTTGCCAAATATCAGGATTATCACCTTCACCTTGGGCTAAACGTCTAGCATCTTCCAAGTGGCCAAAGCCAACATTATAGCCCGCTAAAGCAAACCAATTACGATCAGGATCAGTGATCCGCTCAGGAATTTTCTTTTGCATTAATCGAAAATAATCGGCACCGCCATAAATACTTTGTTTGGCATCAAGTCTATCCTCAATGCCCATTTGCTTCGCGGTATCTTGGGTTAGCATCATTAAACCTCGCACCCCTGTTGGTGATCGGGCATCCGCTTTCCAATGAGACTCTTGATAACCCATCGCCGCTAAAAAACGCCAATCTAAATCACTGCCTGCTGCCTGCATAAAAAAGGATTTTAGCTCTGGCAATCTCGACTCGATAGCTCGATGAAATTCGCGACTATCCACATAATCAAACTTCTTTAAATGGCCATAATAGCGCTCGATTAAATAGTCTAAAGTGCCATTGCTGCGAATATGGGCAAAGAACTCAATAGTCTTGGCATAAAAGCTATCGTCACTTGATTTAGTCAAAGCCCAAGCCAATTGTTGAGCTTCAGAAACGCTAAAGGCCACTGCTAACTCGGGCTCGATTTGACGCGCTAGATCTAAATCATTTGAATCAGCTATGGTGTATAAAATCGAGCCATCAATCACCATCTCTAACAATTCAGAGCTACCATAGGCACTCGAGGCATCCCATGTTAATTCAGGGTAAAGCTGCTTGGTTGATTTTAAAATACTAGAGTGAGAGGAGTTGGCCATCACCATTAGCCCATCTTCGATTTGGGCAAAATCGCGTGGTCGTTTTTCACCTTGTTTATAAACCAGTTTACTGACGATTTCTTGGTAACTTGGGGCAAAACGGATCTTCTTTTGACGCTCTTTGGTTACCGTTAGGCCTGCCGCAATAATATCGGCACGGCCTTTTTCTAAATCTTGGATCATTTTGCCGATATCATTTTCGGTGATGATTTGTACGTCCACCTCAAGAAAATCAGCAAATTGCTTGACCAACTCATATTCAAATCCCGTGAAGCCGCCATCACCCACATACATGGTGGTGGGAGCGATTCGAGTATAAACCTTGATGTAGCCGCGCTGCTGAATAGATTCGAGTTGATTGAGCTCGGATTGTGGTTGGCAAGCCATTAATAGCACTGATAGGCACAAAAAGAGGCTACCAGCGACCATAAATCGACTGAAAAAGCGCGCTAGCAGAGTAAAACTCGAAACCTGAGGCATTAACTTCTCTTGATAATTCAATAAGTTATCTTATTAGAAAACTTATTATGCTTGGAAAAGTGTTAAATGTACAAATTTGTCATTTATTCGGCAATAAAAGTCGGTCAGGACTTATCAAAATCGCTGTTTTAGAGTAAAATTTGCGCTCCTTGTCACAGCCCAAGCTGCGACTGACTCAATCAAGCTATCGGTAGAGAATTTTATGCTCATTTTACGCGGTAATCCTGCTTATTCTGAATTCCAAAAAGCCCGCCTTTTAACTGAAACTCAAGCCATTGAACCTAGTGTCACAGAACTCTATGGCGAGTACGTGCATTATGTACACACCAATGCCGAGTTAACGGCTGATGAGTTGGCTGTCTTAGAGCGCTTGTTAGAATATGGTCCAAGCCGTCCTGCCAGTGAGCATTCTGGCCGTCGCATGATTGTAGTTCCTCGTCCTGGAACTATTTCGCCATGGTCTTCAAAAGCGACCAACATTGCGCAAAACTGTGGCCTAGAAAAAATTGAGCGTATTGAACGCGGCATCGCAGTTTACTTTATCGGCTCTGATATCAAGCAAGAAAATGAAGCTGAATTGAAGGCATTAATTCATGATCGCATGACCCAAGCTGTTCTTGATGAGCATAATCAAGCGGAAGTTTTGTTCATTCAAGAAAGCCCGAAAGAATTAGCATTTGTTGATATTCTAGCGGGCGGCCGTGAAGCCTTGGTTAAAGCCAATACTGAGATTGGTTTAGCGCTGGCTGAAGATGAAATCGATTATTTGGTTGACAGCTTTACCAAACTTGAGCGTAATCCGACTGACGTTGAGTTGATGATGTTCGCTCAAGCTAACTCTGAGCATTGCCGTCATAAAATTTTCAACGCTTCTTGGACTATTGATGGCAAAGATAAAGATTTGTCCTTGTTCAAGATGATCAAAAACACCTATGCCAATAACTCGGAAGGGGTTTTATCAGCCTATAAAGATAATGCTGCAGTATTTGAAGGTTTCAATGCCCATCGTTTCTTTGCTCAACCAGAAACCAATGAATATCAATACCACTTAGAGCCGGTACACGTCTTAATCAAAGTCGAAACTCATAACCACCCAACTTGTATTTCGCCATATCCAGGCGCTTCGACCGGTTCTGGTGGTGAAATTCGTGATGAAGGCGCAACGGGTATCGGCGGTAAGCCGAAAGTGGGCTTAACGGGCTTTACGGTTTCTAACTTGAAAGTTCCAGGTTATGAGCAGCTTTGGGAAACCGATTATGGCAAGCCTGAGCGCATCGTAACCGCGCTAGACATTATGCTAGAGGGTCCAATCGGTGGCGCGAGTTTTAATAACGAATTTGGTCGTCCTGCGGTTAATGGTTATTTCCGTACTTTCGAGGAAGAATTTGAATTTGAATATGGCAAAGAGGTTCGCGGTTACCATAAGCCAATTATGATTGCGGGTGGTATGGGTAACATTCGCGAGCAACACGTTGAGAAAAAAGAAATTAAGCCCGGCTACAAGGTAATTGTACTGGGTGGCCCAGCCATGTTGATTGGTCTTGGTGGTGGTGCAGCTTCGTCTATGACTTCGGGCTCAAGTGCTGAAGATTTAGACTTCGCTTCAGTGCAACGTGATAACCCTGAAATGGAGCGTCGCTGTCAGGAAGTGATCGATCGCTGTTGGGCGTTAGATGATCGTAATCCAATTGAGTTTATTCACGATGTAGGTGCAGGCGGTTTATCCAATGCGATTCCAGAATTAGTTCATGATGGTGAGCGTGGCGGTAAGTTTGAATTGCGCCGCGTGCCGAATGCCGAAAAAGGCATGGCTCCAGTAGAAATCTGGTGTAACGAAGCGCAAGAACGTTACGTATTAGCGGTCGCACCACAAAATCTAGAGTTGTTCGAACAACTTTGTGAGCGTGAGCGCTGTCCTTTTGCGGTGGTTGGTGAAGCGACAGAAGAATTGCATTTAGGCTTGAACGATGAGCATTTCGATAATAAGCCTGTGGATTTACCGATGGATGTACTGTTCGGCAAGCCACCGAAAATGCACCGCACTGCAGAAACTTTAAAAGCGCCATCGACTGTGCTACCTCAAGTTTCTGATATCAATGAAGCCGTCGATAGAGTATTGGCTTTGCCAGCAGTTGCTGATAAGACTTTCTTGATCACCATTGGCGATAGAACTGTTGGTGGTATGGTTTCTCGCGATCAGATGGTTGGTCCTTGGCAAGTTCCGGTGGCAGATTGTGCGGTCACTACATCGACGCACAATAGCTACACGGGTGAAGCTATGTCAATGGGGGAGCGTACTCCGGCGGCACTTCTGGATTCGGCTGCAGCCGCCAAAATGGCGGTGGGCGAAGCTATTACTAATATTGCTTCAGCAAAGATTGATGATATTAAGAAAATTCGCTTATCAGCAAACTGGATGGCTCCAGCAGGCGCTCCAGGCGAAGATGTGAATCTTTACAATGCGGTCGAAGCAGTGGGTATGGATTTATGTCCAAAATTAGGCATTACCATTCCTGTGGGCAAAGATTCGATGTCAATGAAAACGGTTTGGGAAGAGAATGGTAAAAAGAAATCAGTTACTGCGCCAAGCTCATTAATTATTTCTGCTTTTGCGCCAGTTACGGATGTCCGTAAATCCTTAACTCCAGAATTAAAGTCGAACAAAGGTGATACTGAGTTATTACTATTAGATTTAGGTCGCGGTAAAAACCGCCTTGGTGCCACCGCCTTTACTCAGGTCTATAAATTATTAGGTTCAACGCCTGCATCAGTTGATTCAGCTGATGATTTGCGTAACTTCTTCAATGCCGTACAAAAGTTAAATCAGCAAGGCTTAGTGCATGCTTATCATGATCGCTCTGACGGTGGCTTGTTGGCTACTTTAGTCGAGATGGGTTTTGCGGGTAACTGCGGTATTAGCGTGGATCTTTCAGGATTAAATGGCTCAGCAGAAGAGTTATTATTCAATGAAGAGCTAGGTGCCGTATTGCAAGTTTCGGCTGACAAGCGCGATCAAGTTGAAGCAATTTTGGCGGAGCATCAAGTTGCCGATTTCGCACACTTTATCGGTGAGCCAGCTGAAACGAAAACTTTAAGCGTGACAAAAGACGGCCAAGATGTTGTTTCTCGTGATATGAAAGGCTTGCGTCAAATTTGGTCGCAATTAACTTTCGAAATGCAGAAACTGCGTGATAATCCAAAATGCGCCGAAGAAGAATTTGCTGCTAAATTGGATTTAGACAACCCTGGCTTATCAGTAGATTTAACTTTCGATCAAAACGAAAATATTGCTGCGCCAATGATTAATTCTGGTGTGCGTCCTCGTGTTGCCATTATGCGTGAGCAGGGCGTTAACAGCCAGTTAGAGATGGCGGCTGCCTTTACTAAAGCTGGTTTTGAAGCGATTGATGTGCACATGAGCGATATTCTTGCTGGTCGCGTTAGCTTGAACGATTTTATTGGCGCTGTGGCTTGTGGTGGCTTCTCATACGGTGATGTTTTAGGAGCAGGTGAAGGTTGGGCAAAATCTATCTTGTTTAACAACCGTGCGCGTGATGAATTTGAAGCTTTCTTTAAACGTAATGATACGTTCAGCTTAGGTATCTGTAACGGCTGTCAGATGATGTCGAATTTGAAAGAGCTAATCCCCGGCACTGAACACTGGCCACATTTCGTTAGAAACCAATCGGCACAATTTGAAGCGCGCGTAGCTATGGTGGAGGTGGCTAAATCCCCATCACTATTTATGACTGACATGCAAGGCTCTCGCTTACCTATCGCAGTTTCTCATGGCGAAGGTCGTGCCGAGTTCAAGTCGGCAGAAGTGGCAGCTCAAACTAATGCATCTGGTTTAGTAACCGCTCGCTTTATCAATAACTATGGCGATATCGCTGATACTTATCCTGCAAATCCGAATGGTTCATTACATGGTATTACAGGCCTAACATCAGAAGATGGCCGCGCAACCATTATGATGCCGCATCCAGAGCGCGTAGCGCGAGCGGTGCAAAACTCTTGGAAACCAGAAGCCTGGTCAGAAGATGGTGGCTGGCAGCGTATGTTCTACAATGCTAGAAAGTTTGTAGGGTAAAATGCGTTTTCTTTGCGATTACAAATTTGCAGAGAGAAAACAAAGTTATGTACAAGAAAATCATTAGAAGTCCGTACTTAAATTTATTTTGCGGGTTAATTTTAATTACTACTGCGGCGTATGAAACTTATGAATCTTTTTATGAGTTTTCAATTGGAGCTCATCATGGTGTTCTGATATTCGGGATAGTACAAGTTATCAAAACTTTACCAGAGATTATTCTTGGTTTGAAAGAAATCGAGAAAAGCGCTCAGAGTCAGTTATAGCTTTATCAAGCGACTTTAATAGTAAGTAATAAAGATATACTAGAGTAAGCCTAGCCATTAGCTAGGCTTTTCTTTTAGTTTGAAAAACTGGCATACTGTGTATATCGGCTATCAAAATATACAATAATATCAATATGTTAAAATTATCACAGATTTCCGCTGATACAGCGCAAAGTCATTTAAAAAGCTTAATATTAATAACTTTTTCATTCTTACTTTTCAGCTGTGATATCAATAGCGTTTTAAATAAAGAAGATCAAAACGTTAAGTTCTATAGCGAACAATATCAAATCACCGTGCCTGGTAACTGGTCTAAGCTAAACTTGCATGATGATGCTGACTTGCAGTATGGAAACCTTAGAAAAGAAGCCTATATGATTATCTTCACAGAACCTAAGATGGATTTTGAGGATGGTTTTACCCTTCAAGACTACACCGACTTAACTTTTTCTTCGATTAAGGATAGTTTGCAAAATGTATCTTTGGGAAAAGTCACCAAGTCAAAATCTAATGGTTATCAGGTCACGAAATCGCCCATTACAGGTGTGATCGATGGCGTGAAAATACAATATTTACACACTACGACCGAAGATGCAGATAATTTTCATCAAATTATCTTTTGGTCGCTTCCTTCAAAGTTCGAATCTAATCGTAAAAAATTTGAGAAAGCATTGGCTAGCTTTAAAAAAAACTAAGGCAAAAAGTTCCGCTGTTCTATCTATAACAAGGAACAGCGAATATGTACTGATAATTATAAAAAATGGAGGAAAAAATGATAGCTATTCATCACCAAGTAAAGTTCCTAGATAATCTATTATACAAGCACAACCTGGTTGACACTTATTCAAGTGATTTAGACATTGAACAATTTGTAGCAAAGTCAGGTTACGTAGATTTGCTTGAAGAAAATGATATTTATCGCTCCCTGATATGCTTAAATTGGTTAAGTTATAGAGTTCCAGCAATAATTTTTAAATCCGATGAAATGGACTCAGAAGCGGGTGAAAAAAATATAAAGGGGTTGCTTAATAGTCTACCAAAGCTAACAAATAATAAAGTTACGCCAAAAAACGTTCAGATTGAATATATTGATGAAGAAAGCCCTGAGAATCATTTCACTTCTGAACTTAGTTTTGAGTTAGAAGACTTTAAAAGTAGTATTAAAATGGAGCTTCAACGATACGGCAGCACGCCAACTAACGCCTTAGTTTATATTCCAAGAATTATTTCTTGTTATTTAGAACTAAAAAGAGAGCCTTATGAATTAGTGACAATTGAAGATGGGGATAACTTTTATTTTATGGTGTTATCTCAAGAATTTATAAAGGATTTTCAAAAAGGGCCTGCATCATTAATGATTCACACTCAAGAGAGAAATAAGAAGGGTTATTTAGAAAATAATGAAGCCTTAATGTCCGATGTAATTGAAGAGTTAGCTAAAGTAAAGCCAGTAGAAGTTAAAAAGAAAAGGGCAGGTTTCTTTGTTGATCACTATGTTATAAATAAACTTATCGTATTCGGAATTTGGCTGTTAGTTATTATCGGCGTGATTATCTATTGGTAGATATCCTCCTTTGAATGATTAGATAGTTATGACTAGATATTATTTGTCTCTACCCTAACAAAACTGGCATACTGTGAGCATCAATTATGAAAAATATCTAATAATATCAATATGCTAAAACCGCAACTGGATGTTAAGGCTTTCGATTTTGTGAAAAATAAGTTGCCTGATGCTTTGAGTCGTTTAAATCGAGGGATTGAAAAGGAGAGTTTGCGGGTTACGGCAGATGGTTATTTGTCTAAGCGGCCACACCCTGAATCTTGGGGTTCGGCGCTGACTAATAGCTATTTGACCACGGATTATTCGGAAGCGCTGCCAGAGTTGATCACGCCTGTTTCTAGCGATCCTCAAGCGCCGCGCCAGTGGCTCAAAGATATCCATCAATATATGTACCAAGACATGGCCGATGAGGTGCTGTGGGCAGGCTCAATGCCTTGTATTATGACTAAGGAGCAGGATGTCCCTTTAGCCGAATACGGTAGTTCTAACGTTGGTCAAATGAAGCACGTTTATCGTCGCGGTTTGGGTTACCGTTATGGTCGTTACATGCAGACCATTGCTGGGGTGCATTACAACTTTTCTTTACCCGATGATTTTTGGCCCGCCTATCAACAATTTAAGCAGAACAATGATAAGTTACCGGATTTTATTTCTGCAGAATACTTGGGACTTATCCGTAATTATTTGCGTTATTGTTGGCTTTTGCCTTATTTGTTTGGGGCTTCGCCTGCTATCTGCAAATCCTTTATGAAAGGTCGTGCGGGCTCATTATTAGAAGATTATTCTGACTGCACCTTGATGGGCAAGTATGCCACCTCACTACGTATGAGCGACTTGGGCTATCAAAATAATGCTCAGTCAAAGTTCACCATTTGCCATAATGATATTAATGATTATATCGAAGCGTTAGAGCAAGCTATTAGCACTCCTGATGATTTTTACGCTGAGCTTGGGGTGAAGGTTGATGGTGAATACCGTCAGTTGAATGCCAATTTGCTACAAATCGAGAATGAATATTACGCCAAAATTCGCCCCAAACGAGTGATTCGTAGTGGTGAACGCCCAACTCAAGCGCTTAAACGCGGCGGAGTCGAGTACATTGAAGTGCGCTCGATGGATCTAAATCCGTTTGATGCGGTGGGTATTAGTCAGTATCAGATTGATTTCTTGGATGTATTTTTGTTGTTCTGTTTATTGCAAGAAAGCAAAGATTTATCACAACGTGAAAATGCGGAGAATGACGAGAACTTTAAGCGAGTGGTGAATTATGGGCGTAAACCCGAATTGCATCTTTTATCGCGTAATCGCTCGGTTTCTTTAAAAGAAATTGCAACGGAGCTTTTTACCGAGATGCAACCAGTGGCAGAGTTGATGGATGAAGTTAATAAAACCCAGCAATATACTGAGTCCTTGCAAAAACTTACCGTTATGATTGAAGACCCAAGTAAAACTTTATCAGGTCAGTTTATGCAGAAGTTAGCAGAGTCAAACAAAGGTTATTTTGGCTTTGTCTATGATCTTTCTGAGCGCTATAAAACAGAATTTAGCAATAAGCCAATCAACCAAGTGAATCGTCATTTGTTTGCAGAAGAGGCAACAGCTTCGATACAGAAACAGGCTGAAATCGAGCGCAATGACAGCATGAGCTTTGAACAATACTTAGAGAACTATTTTAAATAGTGTGAGATAGGGGATACAAAATATGCCAACGGCTACGTTAATTACCTTTGGTGGTTATTTACTTTTGATGGTGTTGATCGGCCTATGGGCTTATAAGCGCACCAATAATTTATCCGACTATATTTTAGGTGGTCGCAGTCTTGGTCCAGGAGTTACCGCTTTAAGTGCTGGTGCTTCGGATATGAGCAGCTGGCTATTGATGGCATTGCCGGGAGCCATGTACGCTTCGGGCATAACCGAGGCTTGGATTGCGCTTGGTTTGATTATTGGCGCCTATCTGAATTGGTTAATCGTGGCTGGACGCTTACGAATGTATACAGAAATCGCGGATAACTCTTTAACTTTACCTGATTTTTTTGAAAACCGCTTTCACGATAATTCCAAAATATTGCGCGTATCAGCAGCCATCGTAATTATTCTTTTCTATACTTTTTATGTGACTTCTGGCTTAGTTGGCGGCGCAAAATTATTCGAACAAAGTTTTCAACTAGACTATCAAAACGCTTTACTGATAGGTGCTTCAGTGATCGTTGCTTATACTTTCTTGGGCGGATTCTTAGCAGTGTCTTGGACTGACTTTTTTCAAGGGACCTTAATGCTGTTAGCTCTAGTTATTGCACCTATCACCATGGTGGTGGAGATGAATGGTTTGAGTAATGTATTTGCCCGAATTGAGGAAGTGCGACCTGGGGCAACAGATCTCACCGCTAATTTCGGTTGGTTTGCTTTTTTCTCGCTGCAGGCTTGGGGCTTGGGTTATTTTGGTCAGCCACACATTTTGTCACGCTTTATGGGCGCGGATAATGTCTCGACCATTCGTAGCGCAAGACGTATTGGCATGAGTTGGATGATTTTCAGTTTATTAGGCTCAATGTTTGTTGGTTTAGCGGCGATTGGTTATTTTGCAGATGATCCTAATGCGCTGAATCAATTGGCGGGTGCTGATAGCGAAAAAGTTTTTATGTTGGCTACCAATGTCTTATTTAATCCATGGTTTGCAGGCTTTTTATTGGCTGCTATTTTAGCTGCGATTATGAGTACCATTGACTCACAACTATTAGTGGCCACTAGTTCATTAACTGAAGATATTTACAAAACCTTTTTGAGGCCTAATGCGAGCGAAAAAGAATTAGTTTGGATTGGTCGAACTGGCGTGATCGTTATTGCTGTTGTTGGCGTTATTTTGGCCATGAATGAGAACTCTTTAATTAAAGACTTAGTCGGCTATGCATGGGCTGGCTTTGGCGCTGCTTTTGGCCCTGTGGTTATCATGTCCTTGCTATGGCAAAAAATGACCCGTTGGGGAGCATTGGCGGGCATGATAACGGGCGCTGTCACTGTTGTTGTGTGGGAATATCTGGACAAAAGTACGGAAATTCAGGCGTTCGATATGTATGAATTGTTGCCTGGTTTTATTTTGGCGACCATTGCGATTTTAGTGGTAAGCAAATTCAGCCAAGTAGATGAATTAACCTATAACCAATTCGATTGGTTCCGTAGTCAATTTAAAAAATACGAGAGTTAATAATGGTTTCTGTACGCCAAGCCAAACCAGCAGATTCGCAATTAATTGTCGACTTGATTCGTGGTTTAGCCGTCTATGAAAAGTTAGAAGAGTATGTGGTTGCAACCAGCTCAGACATTGAGAAGTCTTTATTTTGTGAGCAGCCGAAAGTATTCGCCCTAATTGCGGAAGTCGATGGAGAAGCAGCAGGCTTTGCTTTGTATTTTTTCAATTACTCTACTTTTTTAGGTAAGCATGGTGTTTATTTAGAAGACTTGTTTGTGAAGCCAGAATTTCGTAACCAAAAAGTAGGTTTTGAGTTGTTTAAGGCTTTAGGTCAAGTCGCTAAAGAAAATGATTGCGGTCGTATTGATTGGGCAGTTTTGGATTGGAATCAATTGGCCATCGATTTTTATGATCAAATTGGCGCTAAACCGCAAACTGACTGGACTGGCTATCGTCTGGAAGGGGCTGCTTTATCGTCTTTACAGCAAATGTAATATATTGTGATATTTGAGACATTAGGCTTTGTTTTCGTTGGAAGGTCTCTATATAGTATTTGAGTTAATTTAGAACTAAAGAGGAAATTACAATGGGTTTATTTGATTTTGCGTATAACATGGGTAAAAAATTATTCGGCAAAGATGATGATGCTTCGGCAGAAATCAAAAAACATATTGAAGAAGACAACCCAGGAGTAGAGGACTTGCAAGTTGAAGTTAGCGACGAAGGTAAAGTCGTGATGACGGGTAAAGCAAGCTCAGCTGACGCAGTAGAAAAAGCAGTATTAATGGCGGGTAATGCAGAAGGCGTTACGCAAGTTGACACTTCTGGTGTCGAAGCACCTGCGCAAGAGAAAGAAGTGGAATTCTATGAGATCCAAAAGGGTGATACTTTATGGGCAATTTCACAAAAATTCTTGGGTAACGGTGCTCGTTACAATGAAATTTTTGAGGCTAATAAAGAAGTCATCAAAAATCCTGACTTGATTTATCCTGGTCAAACAATTCGTATTCCATTGGATTAATCGAAGTGTGCGAATATCAAGGCTCCGTTTGGAGCCTTTTTTGTGGCTGCGGTTTTTATCAAAGCCATAAATTGGTAAACTTATCCTAATCAAAAATACTTAGAGATTGCTATGCCAACTATCGGAACTCCTTTATCTTCAACAGCAAAAAAAGTCATGATGCTAGGTTCGGGTGAACTTGGCAAAGAGGTGGTAATTGAATTACAACGTTTTGGAGTTGAAGTGATTGCAGTCGATCGCTATCCCAATGCTCCAGCGATGCAAGTGGCACATCGAAGTCATGCCATTAATATGCTCGATGGTGAAGCGCTTAAAGATTTGGTGCATAAAGAGCAACCAGATTTGATTGTTCCCGAGATTGAAGCGATTGCTACGGATATGCTCATTGAGCTCGAAAGCGAGGGCTATCAAGTTGTGCCAACGGCTAGAGCGACCCGCTTGACCATGGATCGCGAAGGCATTCGTCGTTTGGCGGCAGAAACTTTGGGTTTGAAAACTTCACCCTATAAATTTGCCGATACCTATGAAGAATACCGTGCGGCATTAGATGAAATTGGTTTGCCTTGTGTGGTTAAGCCCGTTATGAGCAGTTCAGGCAAAGGCCAGTCAACGGTAAAAACAGAAGCTGATATTGAGCAGGCTTGGAGTTATTCGCAAGAAGGTGGCCGAACTGGCGAAGGCAGGATCATCGTTGAAGGCTTTGTGGATTTTGA
>JABXIW010000137.1 GCA_013372875.1 Gammaproteobacteria bacterium
AATGAGTTGTTAAAATTGTTGTCGTTATTTTGGAGGGGCGATGAAGTTCTCGGAAGCAAGTAAACTGAAAAAGCACCTGTCGATAGCGTTTCTTTTGATTCTTTATGTGGGCGTGTTAGCGTACTTATCGCGCTACATTGTTTAACATTTAAAGATGACAAAGGCGCCGATGCGACGCCTTTGGTGTACCTCGAAATCGACGACTACATATCGTCGTAGGCTTCGATTTTTGAACCTTCAATCACATACGCCGTTTCTGCCAGTTCATGGTTAATGGTTTCGGTTTTTAACGTTCCCACCACGTAAATGACATCCCAAAGTTCCTGTACTGGTGCGCCTTTCGGAAATTTCACGTAAATGATTTGGTTTGGTGGTGGTGGTGGTACGTGGATACACGCCCCAAAATACGGCACCAACAAAAATTCCGTCACCGTGTTGGCATCTCCCTCAAGAGGAATCACGAAGCCAGGGATTTTGACCTGACTGCCATTGAGTTCTGGTCTGACGTTACCGATTTTTGATTGCTGCGCCGCGCCACCACTGTGATCAGATGCGGGCATCCCCACGCTGTCGAACAGCTTACGTTCCGCTTCAGGAACCAGATCGATCCAGTCGAGCGTTAATGGCTCATCACTCGCCATGACCGGCGTCGCAAATGCAATCGCGAGTAAGCAACTGGCTAAAACTTTTTCCACATCGTTAGATCCTTATAGTCATTCCGTCACTGAGTGACTGTCTGTAGGCGCGGAATGCTGGAATAAAACCAATCACAATACCGGCGCATTGTACAAAGCTAAGCAGCATCCATTCGTACGCAGAAAGCGTGCTTAACGTGAGATTTATACCGTAGTGTTGTTGAATTAGAGGCTGAAGTAGGGCGAGTATCGCATACAGCCCCAAAACGCCGGTGACGATACCTGCTGCTGTGAGTAAACTCGCTTCACTAATGAGCAGAGAAAAAACGTGGCGCGGGCGTGCTCCCATAGCGCGTAAAATGGCCATTTCTCGACGTCGTTCTTGTAAGCTGGTCAGTAGGCTGCTTAACATGCCGAGTAAACCCGCGATAACCACAAAACCAGAAACCGCCATCAAGGCCTGTTCTGCGACAGACATCATGCCCCACAATTCGTGTAGCGCGACACCGGGCATAATAGCACTGAGAGGTTCTTTCGGGTAGTTGTTGATCTGCCTTTGCAACGCAAAAGTTTGAATGCGCGATTTCAAGCCCACAAGCATGGCAGTGATCTGTTTTGGTTGAAAGTCCCTTTCTTGTAATACCTTGGCATCCGGTGTTGGGCCCAAGCGTGCACCACTTTCCCAACCGACATGAATGGCTTCGATCGCCTCTAACGAGACGTGAACAGTCTTATCTACTGGTGTGCCAGTTGGAGCTAAAATACCAACAACTTTGAATGGCAGTTTATCGTGACGGCTGAAGCCAACATCGCTGATACCATGGGCAATGATGATTTCACTGCCTATCTGGTAACCCAATTGTTTGGCGACGTCCGAGCCGAGTACGGTTTCAAATAACCCATTGAACTCTTTCCCTTTTGAGAAAGTAAGTGGTTGCTTACTTCCGTACTTATAATGCTCAAAGTAACTATGATTGGTCCCCATCACTCGAAAGCCTTTGTGAGAGTCTCCGAGCGAAATGGGAATTGCCCAATCAACCGCGCGATGTTGGCTGAATTCTTGATAGCTTTTCCAATCGATATTATTGGTGGCATTACCGATACGAAAGACTGAATACAACAGTAAGTTCACTTGGCCTGAGCGTCCGCCGACAATTAGGTCAGTTCCGGAAATGGTGTTCGCAAAGCTGTCTTTTGCTTGAGTGCGGATACGTTCTACGCCAAGCAGCAAGATTACCGATATTGCTACCGTCATGATCGTCAACACCGCTGTCGCTTTGCGGTTCATCAAGCTTTTCCAAGCGAGTTTGATTACAGCACTCACGCTAGCACCTCCATGTCACTGCTTTGGTTTATTTCTGGCAGATTAATGGTGCGATCGAACAAGCTTTCTAAAGTTGGATCATGGCTGACAAAGATTAATGTCGCGTTGGCTTGATTAGCCTGTTCCATCAGTAGTTCGATGAACGCCATGCGATTATCATGATCGAGTGCAGATGTCGGCTCGTCAGCAATGACTAACGCAGGGTGCCCTATCAGCGCACGAGCTGCCGCCACTCGCTGTTGTTGTCCAATACTCAGCTCTGACACTGGGCGAGAGTGTAAATTTGTCGGTAAATGAAGCCGCTCCAACAAGGTTTTCGCTTGTGATAAAAGCTCTGCTTTGGAGGCGTTTGGTGTCACGCGATCGCGTCTCACTTTACTGAATTGGCAAGGAAGTAATACGTTGTCGATGACATTCAAATACGGCAGCAAGTTGAATTGCTGGAAGATATAACCAATGTGGTCGGCGCGGAATCTATCTCTGCGGCTTGAGCTCAGCGTCGCTAAGTTCGTATTGAGTACTGATAACGAGCCCGAACTTAACGTATTGATTCCGCTGAGTAAAGCTAAAAGTGTGGATTTTCCACAGCCACTTGGCCCTTTGATAAAGACATGCTCACCTGTTGCTATCTGCAAATCAGGAATATTGATCACCGCGGTCTCTGAACCGGGCCAGACAAACTGAGCTTGTTTGAGCTCAACCACGTTTGATGCTGAATCAGTCATAGTAAATCACCAAAGCGAATTAAAAAAACACAGCGTGTAAGTGGGTACTTACACGCTATTTGGGTTATTTGATTGCGATTTGAGTGTTGCTTTTGGTTAAGCTAGTGGCTGATTGAGTCGTATCTGTGAATAGGTTTACATTTACCGATTCAGTACTTGGGAATTGGTTAAACCAATCAGTTTGAATACGGCTAAGTTCGCCGACTTGGGCACAATGAAAGCGATATTGCACGGTAAATTCACCGTGGTCGCTGTGCTCTGAATGGTCGTGACCTTCATGACTGTCGTGATCATGTTTGTCGTGATCGTGATGGGCGTGTTCATCATGGTCGTGACCTTCATGACCTTCATGACCTTCATGACCGTCGTGATCGTGATGGGCGTGTTCATCATGATCATGGCCTTCATGATCATGGTGCTCATGTTCTTCATGTTGCCCCCCAAGCGAGTGTTCAACATGAACTTCTTCAATTTCGCATTGTGCTTGTGGGTTAATCGCAAACAGTGCGTTGCTATCTTCTAGCGTTGCGACCGCGTGTTGCAGAGTTTTCTCTTGCTCTGCATTTTCTGGTGCGTGTTCAAAGCCGACCACATCTGCACCAGGAGCTGTGATTTCGAGCAGCAAGTCACTGCCGTCTTGGGCAATATTAAATTCAACATGACCATGAACGTGCGCACTGTGTTGGCGGTATTCTTCTGCTGTTGCGACTGTCGATAGAGACAAACCGATAACGATCGCTAAAACCTGTTTAGATGGCATTTTACTTTCCTAATTTTGCTGATAAATCCGAGATCTGGTTGATTTCAGATTAGTACTCATTTGACGTTCTGTTATTGAAACGCGTCTATACACGTTGGAAATAACGTAATTGGGTTGTGTTTGAGTGTTTACGCAAAATAAGGCGGTGCACGCGCAGCGCTGAATACTTCTTCTACATGATGCGAGCGCTCTGAGACATCATCATAATGGGCCCGTGTGTATGACGGCACAGGGATTGCCGGTTGTGCTTTAGCGAGACCATGTTGCGCGCCAGCAAAGAGTTGGCAGTGATGATGGGTATGATGCTCTGGTGTGAGGTCGACTTGATGAAAGATCGAAGCAAAATTCCAGATGATCAGCAAAGCAACACTGAAAAGTACAACAGTGCGATGCCAAGATCTGAAAATGGTTTGCCAAGAAAAGTACATCTGAACGCCTGAAATCCTAACGGGTGTTATAATATAACACTCATTATTGGCAAAAGTTCACTCTTTTGTCTGGTGAGGAAAATTTAACACAGCATATTAGTGGGACATGGTGTGATTGAGGCTCCTGATTGGTGCCGAGTCAGGAGCCGTCATCTCGAACTAAATACTTTGCTTGATAAGGCCAATCACTTGTGTAATTTCGTCTTGCGTCAATGCGCCTTCTTTCACAAACAGAACTTTGCCTTGTTTGTCTTGTACGATGATCGCAGAGCTTTCTTCTTTTAGCCCCCAAGTGTTCGCCACCAAGCCATTTTCATCCAATACCATTGATGACCAAGGAAACTCTTTTTTACTGTCTTGTGCTGAAGATTTCACAAATGAGCCAGTGCCCCAAATCGCATCATCTTGGTTGATGATGGTGGTGGTCTGGTAGCTCTCTACTGGGAATTTAGCGGCGGTAATTGCAGTCATCAGCGGTGCGTTCATCTCTTTTGAACTGCTGCGACCAGCAATCGCTTGAATTACGCGGACTTTACCTAACATATGCTGTGTTGCCCAAGGCTGGTAAGCCACACCTTCACCTTGTAAAACAATTTCACCGTATGCGCCAACTTGTGCTGGTGGAACGGTTTCACCAACCGACAAGTTATGTGCGAAAGCCAAACTTGGAGAAAGAGCAAGCAGTATAGGCAGGAGAGTCTTAGTTTTCATATTGTTATATTCCGTTTGGGTTTGGGAGTTAAGCCAGTATATATCCAGTCCCGGCAAATTTGTAGAATTGTTGATAACATTTATTTAACGTATGCAGTGGTGTAATGTTGCGTTGTAGTTAGAATTTGTTACACTGAACTCCGTCGCAAAATGCGCATTAAGGTTGCAGAGAATAAGCAATCGGGGTTTTCTCAAAGGAATTGAGGTGAATTATGCTACGTGAGTTTGCTGTATATCGACCACTACAAGTGGCCCGTTTTGTAAAGACGTTGTTTAAAGGGCAATTCTTCATTGTCGGAGTGGGAAGTTTCTGCTTTGATAATGGCAAAGTGCTGCTTCCTGATGTGAAAGATCAAAAGCGACTGGCTGTCTTTAAAGAAGTAAACCAAGCAATTTCATCATTATCCGCCTAAACCATTCATGGCGTGTTAACCCAAAAAACGAAAGATTAAAAAGAGCGACCTTGGTCGCTCTTTCTCGTTTCAGTGCAGTTTGATTAGCCTTGCAAGCTTGGTGGGAAGCAAACACCTGTGCCGCCTATGCCACAGTAGCCATCCGGATTCTTTGCAAGATACTGTTGATGGTAGGTTTCTGCAAAATAGTAAGGCCCTGCAGGGACGATCTCAGTAGTAATCGTTGAGCGAAGCTCAGCTTCTAATGCTTGTTGATACTGAAGCTTTGATTTTTCAGCAATTTCTTGCTGCTCTTGAGAGTACGTGTAAATCGCTGAGCGATATTGTGTGCCGAGATCGTTACCTTGGCGCATGCCTTGAGTCGGGTCGTGTTTTTCCCAAAATACCGCAAGGAGTTGTGCTAGTGAGATAACACGCTCATCAAACACGACTCTCACAACCTCAGTATGACCGGTTTTACCCGTACACACTTCTTCGTAGGTTGGATTTGGTGTAAACCCACCCGCATAACCCACAGATGTTGAAACCACGCCATCCAATTGCCAAAAGAGACGCTCAGCGCCCCAAAAGCACCCCATGCCTAACAAAATCTGTTGCTGATGATGGGCTAATGGTGCCGTTAGACTCGATTGGTTTACAAAATGACAATCTTCAATCTGCATTGGTTGTTCTCTACCAGGCAGGGCATCTTCTATACTGATTAATGTCTGTTTATTGAGCATGGTATTTGTCCTTTAATACGTGTCTTAAATTTGCGAACTTTTTCATTTCGTCTGTATCTGATGTTGTTATGACATAGACCGCGGTAAACCTATTAATATTACAGACTTAGCCTTTAATTGGCGTTATCATTATTTACGTTTATTTAACCTCATTCAGC
>JABXIW010000387.1 GCA_013372875.1 Gammaproteobacteria bacterium
AACATGTTCGGGTAGTTTTGCGCTTTGACATTGTCGTAAGGCGAATAACTCAACATGTAGTCATAGTATGTTTTGTTGTTCGGGTTGCCCCATTCATCATACTCATTAGTGGTGAGTGGAATCGATTCATCAAGCATTGTCGTAACAACATCGACAAATGGAACATGTGCGCCAATACCGCGATACAACTCAGGGGCTTGATTAATAATGGCACCCATCAATAAACCGCCAGCAGACCCACCAACGGCGAAGACTTTGTCTTTCGCGCCGTAGCCTTGCTCAACCAAACCTTTAGTCACATCAATAAAGTCGTTGAAGGTATTCTGTTTGGTGAGTTTTTTACCATCTTCATACCAAGGTCGGCCTAGCATTTCAGAACCGCGAATGTGAGCGATTGCAAATACAAAACCACGGTCCAACAGACTTAGTCGTGCAGAGCCGAACGTCGGTTCGATGGTCGCACCGTAAGAGCCGTAACCGTATTGGTAAAGCGGATTTGTACCATCTTTCTTAAACAAGTCCTTACGATACACCAGTGACACAGGGACCTCTTTTCCATCACGTGCTTTGATCATGATGCGCTCTGATTGGTAGTTATCCGCATCAAAGTCACCCAATACAGGTGTTTGCTTCATGATTTCAGATTCGCCCGTTTTCAGATCGAAGTCGTAGTAGGTTCCTGGAGTAGTCAAGCTACTGTAGTAAATGCGAACTTTTTTGTTATCCAGTTCGAAGTTGCCTGTTAAGTATGCCGCGAACGCATCGTCATTAAATGTGAGCGGGAATTCTTTTCCTGTTGAAAGCTGACGCACAGTGACGCTCGCTAGACCGTTAGAGCGCTGCTCATAGACGAGGTGGTCATCGAATAGCTCGAAGTCAACAAGTTGAGTATTGTCGTCTGCGGCAATCACATCTTGCCATTTAGAACGATCGTGCATCTCCTCTTGCTTAACTTTCATCAAACGGAAGTTGACGGCTTGATAGTTGGTATAAATGTAATACCAATTGCCTAGCTTAGAAATGCTGTATTCAATGCCATTTTCACGAGGATAAAAAGGCTTCGCCTTTGCTTTAGGGTTGTTCGCATCGATGATGGAGACGCCGCTGGTTTCTGTACTGGAATGCCAGATATAAATATCTTCGCCATCTTTGCTTTTGCTTAGTGAGGTGTAATAGGCGCTGTCGGTTTCTTCAAAAATCAACTCATCACTGCTTTGTGGCGTGCCTAAAACATGACGATACACTTGGTAGCCCAGCAAGGTCTGTGGATCTTTTTTGATGTAGTAAAAGGCGTTGTTATCGTTCTGCCATGCAATCGCGCTTGAGGCGCCTTCGATTTCATCTTGTAGGTAATTGCCTGTTTTCAGGTCTTTGATCTTAAGAGTGTAAACGCGGCGGCTTAATGTATCTTCGCCATACGCTAGTAAGTTTTCATTCGGACTAACGTACAAGCCGCCAATACTGAAGAACTCATGTGCTTTTGCAAGTTCATTGACATCTAAAATGACTTGCTTGTCTTTACTAGCAAAATCTTTCGCTCGAAGATGAACTTCGTATTCGTTATCTCCGGTAACTTCACTTGAGTAGAAGTAGTTTCCTTTACGCACAGGAACGGAGTTGTCGTCTTTTGCTATGCGACCTTTAATTTCTTCAAATAGCTCATTTTGAAGAGCTTCAGTGTGCTTGAGAACGGTTTCCGCATACTGATTTTCTTGCTCTAGGTGCTGCAAAATTTCTGGATCTTTACGCTCGTCGTCTCGCATCCAGTAGTAGTTATCAACGCGAGTATCACCATGAATGGTCATCGCGTGAGGGATTTTTTTTGCAACCGGGGCTTGAGTTTGCTGAGCAACGATCTGTGATTGGGAATATTGAGTCATGGTTGGAGTTCCTTGATTGCTGCATCCGGCGATAAGCGCGACCGATACGGCCAACGTAGTTAAAGTGAAACGCATCTGTTTATCCTTATATTTTATACCTAAGTTGCCTCATCCTGAGGGTATGGACTTTGGTTTCATTGAGAGTTTTCAGGCTGGTCACGCTTTTGTTTTAGAGAGCAGAGATGTGGTTCGAGAAGTGAATACTCTCCCCATTTCTGAACGGCTCATTGTTGTGACCTGTTGGCTTGAAAACGCATTGTGTAAGCAACTGTTATTTTTAACAAATATCACTTCTAAAGTTAAATCATTCTCATCAATAAATAGAGGTAGTGTGATATGAAAAAAGGGACACACTATTTCGTGTGTCCCTTTTCAATGTTTTGGTCAGATTGAAATGGCGGTTAAATGACTTGTGGCATTTCGTTTGAGTGATCGTGCGCTCTGTGTACCCACAATAGGCCAAGCATCGCGACAATTGACATTGCCATCATCAAAACTCCAAGCGGCATTTGGTTATGCGCTGGGAATAGCGATGCAAGCAAGGTTGCAATACCGGCGCCCAAGTTCTGCATGCCACCCAGAGTCGCACCAGCTGTCCCCGCGTGGTAAGGGAACGGAGCAATTGCGCCTGTTGTTGCCGCAGGGAACAGGATGCCCGCACCTAGGAAATAAATAGTTGCGCCACCAATTAACGTCAGTGCAGTTGTTACGCCAAACAAGCCTGGGATTAATACGACGGCTGAACCGATAAAGATCGACACCAAGCCAACATTTAACGCACGACGCTCAGAGCGACGCTGCGCGATGTAGCTAGATAAGCCGGCACCCACCAAGTAACCCGGGATCGGTAAGATAAACAGCAAACTTACCGTTGTTGCTGGTAATGCCAATACACCACCTAGCAATACCCCAGCTGCTGCCTCGAACACTCCTACGCCAGCAAACGTCGCAACTAGGCAGATCAAAAAGCCTTGGAAGCGGCGGTCAGACAAAACGTGTTTGTAGCTTTTGGCTACTGGTTCGAACTTGCGTTTCTCTTTTGGTAGCGTCTCCATCATGCTGGTCATCATGGTAATCACCACTGCAATGCCAAACAGCGCTAAGAATAGGTAGCTAGAGCGCCAGCCAAACGCTTCGGTTAAGTAGCCGCCAAGTACGGGAGCCAACAATGGTGAGAAAATCACACACATGCTG
>JABXIW010000003.1 GCA_013372875.1 Gammaproteobacteria bacterium
TACAAACGAAAATTAACACCGACTCCCCGCTCTACAACAAGAACCATCAGCATATGTCTGAGTTGGTCGAAACCCTATGTGGCGATATTACGACGATCAAGCAAGGCGGAGGTGAAAAAGCGATTAAAAGGCAGCGCGCAAAGGGCAAATTACCTGTCAGGGAGCGTATTACTGCGTTACTGGATAGCGATTCAGATTTCCTTGAAATTGGTCAGTTTGCAGCGTGGCAAGTCTATGAAGAACCCATACCCTGCGCGGGCGTTGTCGCGGGTATAGGTAAAGTCAACGGTATCGACTGTATGGTGCTCGCCAACGATCCTTCGGTCAAAGGCGGAACCTATTACCCGCTTACCGTTAAAAAGCATCTGCGCGCGCAGGAAATTGCCCAACGTTGTCACTTACCATGTATCTATTTGGTCGACTCCGGCGGCGCTAACCTCCCCCATCAATCAGAAGTCTTTCCAGATAGAGATCATTTCGGCCGTATCTTCTTTAATCAGGCACGCATGTCAGCCCAAGGCATACCACAAATCGCGGTGGTCCTTGGTTTGTGTACCGCAGGAGGCGCGTATATTCCTGCGATGGCTGACGTTTCAATCATCGTTAAACAGCAAGGCACTATCTTTCTCGCTGGACCACCACTGGTGAAAGCCGCTACCGGTGAAGTCGTGACCGAAGAAGAGTTAGGCGGCGCAGATGTTCACTGCAGAAAGTCAGGCGTTGCAGATTATTATGCTCAGGATGAACACCACGCAATGGAACTGGCAAGACAAGCCATCGCCAATACTAACACTGCAAATGTTGGCGAGACGCCATCAGAGTTTCACAAACCTCGAT
Organism: Gammaproteobacteria bacterium; assembly: GCA_013372875.1. The sequence continues at coordinate 838 of JABXIW010000003.1, forward strand.
ATGACGCCGACGAGCTATATGGAATCGTTAACGCTGATCTTCGACTCTCATTTGACGTGCGTGAGGTTATCGCAAGGCTGGTCGATGACTCAGACTTTGATGAATTCAAGGCCTTGTACGGGGCCACTTTAGTCTGCGGTTTTGCACGATTGGAAGGGCAATTGATCGGTATTGTCGCCAATAACGGCATCTTGTTTTCGGAATCTGCACAAAAAGGCGCGCACTTTATTGAGTTATGCGCGAAACGAAAAATCCCACTACTCTTTCTACAAAACATCACCGGATTTATGGTCGGTAAAAAGTACGAAGAAGGCGGGATTGCAAAACACGGCGCGAAGCTTGTTATGGCCGTTGCGTGTGCGGATGTGCCAAAGTTCACCATCATCATAGGCGGCTCGTATGGCGCTGGAAACTACGGCATGTGCGGCCGGGCTTACGATCCAACCATGATGTGGATGTGGCCAAACGCACGTATTTCCGTAATGGGCGGAGAGCAAGCCGCTGGCGTGTTGACTCAGGTGCGCAAAGAGATAAACCAACGTCGCGGCGAAGAATGGTCCGAGCAAGAAGAACACACTTTCAAAGAATCGATCATAGACTTGTATGAGACCCAAGGGCATCCGTACTTTGCCAGCGCAAGATTATGGGACGACGGCATCATTGACCCGAAAGAGACGCGAAACGTGCTTGCACAAGCGTTAATAGCTGCGCTCAACGCGCCAATACCTGATAGCGAGTTTGGCATTTTTAGAATGTAACCGCGCAGTTAAATAGACGTTCACAAGGAAATCATTATGCAGGAAAGACAACCAAGCATTGTTCCAAACGCTCAACGACACAATGATGTGCTTTGGCAGGTTGACGAATTCGGTGTTGCAACGCTGACACTGAATCGAACAAAGAAACACAATGCCTTTGATGCCTGCATGATTGATTTGCTCATCCATCGCCTAGACTATCTCGCACTGAGAACCGATGTGCGTTGCTTAGTGCTGCGCAGTAATGGCAAACACTTTTCCTCCGGTGCGGACTTGGCTTGGATGCAATCGATGGCAAACAGTACCCGAAAAGAAAACCTTGTGGATGCACAAAACCTTGCTCGCTTAATGGAAACGTTAGATGCCTTTCCCCAACCCACCATCGCTGTCGTACAAGGCTCAGCCTTTGGCGGCGCATTAGGGCTAATTTGCTGCAGCGATATCGCTATCGCCAGCAAGTCTGCTCAGTTTTGCTTGAGTGAAGTCAAATTGGGTTTGGTACCCGCCACTATTGCACCGTATGTGATGCGTGCGATGGGCAATCGACAGGCGCGTCGTTACATCCTCAGTGGAGAGGTTATCCCAGCGGCTAAAGCGCAGCAGTTTGGTATCGTGCATGAAGTGAAAAAAGATGACGAGCTTGAATCATGCGTAAGCAAAGTCGTCGCTTCTTTGCTACTCAATAGCCCAGATGCGATGAGAAAAGCGAAAGCACTGTGCGAACAATGTCACCAAAATCCCATTGATTCTCAGCTTATCCGCTATACCAGCCAATTGATCGCCGATATCCGTGTATCGCCTCAAGGGCAAGACGGTTTACAAGCTTTCTTAGAAAAACGGCCTCCGAGCTGGGTCCATCAACCTGATGCGGAGGAAGAATGACACTGCCTACTAACGTAACCATTGTTGAAGTTGGCCCTAGAGATGGACTTCAAAATGAATCACCGGTTTCGACTCGCACTAAAATCCGTCTGATTGATTTACTTTCTGACACGGGTTTGAGTCACATCGAAGCCGGCTCATTTGTCTCACCCAAATGGGTTCCGCAAATGGCAGATTCCAAAGAAGTCATGCAAAATATCACGCGAAGAGCCTCGGTGACTTACTCGGCACTCACCCCTAACCTCCAAGGGTTAGAGCAAGCCTTAGATGCTGGCGCCAATCAGGTCGCCATTTTCACTTCGACTTCTGAAGGTTTTTGCCAGCATAATATAAACTGTTCAATTGCAGAGAGCTTGAAACGCTTCGAGCCATTAATGGTTCAGGCCGATAAATACCATGTTCCAGTTCGTGGCTATCTGTCGTGCGTCGTCGATTGTCCTTACGATGGGGCGACATCTCCAACACAAGTAGCCAACATCTCGCAAGCGTTGATCGAGTTGGGATGCTATGAGGTGTCCTTGGGCGACACGATCGGGACCGGTACACCTAATCGTATAAAAGAGATGCTGGAATCGGTGCTAGCGCGCATTCCAAACCAACGTTTAGCCGTACACTTTCATGATACATGGGGACAAGCGCTGGCAAATATCTACCAGGCCTTAAGCATGGGCATTAACACGGTAGACAGCAGTGTCGCAGGATTGGGAGGGTGTCCATACGCGCATGGTGCATCTGGCAATGTCGCTACAGAAGACGTGTTGTATTTATGCCAAGGCTTGGGCATTGAAACTGGCGTGGATTTGGAGCTGTTAGCCAAAGCAGGATGGATGATAAGCGATGAACTGCAACGCCAACCAACATCGAAAGTTTCACAGGCATTACGTCATAGAATGGAATAACGCACTTTGCATGACGGGCTCAACTAACCCGCCCGTTAGACTTCATAATTCGCTTTGATGCCGATATCAAAGTGCAGTGGCATGCGCCATTTTGCTATAGATAAGTAGGCCATGATCAAACCCGCAAGAAGCGCAGAGATTGCAACAATGGTTGACTGTTCGAACCACAACGTAAATGTCGTCACAACCAACAACGTAGGTACCAATTTCAAGCCAAGGACTTTGAAACAGAACGACTCTTTCAACGCAATCCCAGAAAAGGTGACAAAGATAAAGCCTAATGCGAGCCACACTCGATTTAACTCTGGGTCGCAGACCATCAAGATCACCCCTATCCAGCCAGACCAACTGATGATAGTGCGAACTGACTTACTGTAAACGTGAATATTACTCGCAGACATTGCACCAGAAATGGCGAATACCGCAAATACTGCTCTATACCAGCCAGCCATCCCGTCGAGCCATTGACTTTCCAACGCAGCCAACCCCAAAAGAGCGATGGCAAACACACTGATGCCAGCGCGATACAAGCAGACGCTCAGCTTATCTAAAAAATCTAATGTTTCTTGATGTTCAGTATTTGCCATCGTCGTTCACCTTTAGAGCGTGTATTTACGCTCGCTTGGGGAAGCGGAATCTGCCGCCAGTGCGGTAAATCACCAAAGAAAAGAGAATCAGCAGACAACCAACAAGTTTATTGGCCGTCAGAACTTCGCCATACCAGAGAATGCTGAGAACAACCGTCCAAACCGGCTCTAAGATCATAATCAGTGCCGCATTCCCTGCTTGGACAAACTTTTGCCCCATCGTCTGCATAACGTAACGCAAACTTGTCGCGAGCAACGTACTGAGCGCAAACCACCACCAAATGGATGAATCCACCTGCTCTGGTCGTGATTCCATCAAGAACGACACCAACAGACCTAGACAGCCTGCCGAAAACAGCTGCACACAAGTCAGTAGTAATACGGGCAACTTCTGCGAATACTTGCTGTTTACATTAAAGTGTAGCGCCAAGATAAGCGCCGCTCCAAGAAACCAGAGTTGACTCGCAGACTGCTTCCAACCTCCAGCCAATGAAAGGCACGCTAAACCAATCACCGCAATAGGTAACGAGATCCAAAAGATGCGCTGAGGGCGTTGTTGAAACATTACCCAAGCCACGATTGGCACGAACAGCATCGAGAGGCTCATAATAAATGCGCCCTCGCCTAGCGTATCGCTGATTGAAATGGCGTAAATCCACGTCATCACAGCGCCGCCAAGCAGCAAACCTACGCCACTGGCTGCCAACACGTCTTTTAACCGTGCCGCTTTTAGTGGTCGGTAACACAATGGCAGTAAACAGAGAGAGGCGATGGTAAATCGCAAGCCAATAAAACCAAAGGGAGGCAGCCCTTGTATGGTTTCTTTGGAAAAAATCCAGCCCAGTGCCGCTATCATCGTAGTGGCCACCAGAATAACGGTCGCTTTGCGTTCTGAGTTAAACATAATTACTCACAAAAAGGCCTGATGAATCGTCATCAGAGGGGATATTTATATCGATTTTAATCTACGAAAGTTATTTATATTCGTATCGCAAATGCTGACGAGGTGTGTAATAAGAATGGAAGATGTTAACGTTTGCGAAACGTCGGCATTATACATTGCAGGTGAGATTTCATCGAGAAATAACAGCGTGTTGCCTTCCTCGCTATAAACGGTATTCGCGAAGCGAGGAAGGAAAACTAGAACCGAGAATGGGCTCTTTGAAGCAGAAGTTTTTGAAGCGATTAATTACAAGGTGCGGTTGAACTGTGCGACAGCTTCAACCACTCGGCTTGCTCCGTCTTGGATATCGTTCATAACATTGCCCGCCTTTTCAGACAGCTCTAGAGTATCAAGCGCCTCTTTTTGACACTGAGAAATCAGTGCAACAGCGTTATTGGTGCGCTCTAGATTTTCCGTCACCATCGAGACAATCTCATCTGTCGTGGTATTAGTGCGCATGGCAAGCTGGCGTACTTCATCGGCAACCA
>JABXIW010000312.1 GCA_013372875.1 Gammaproteobacteria bacterium
CCAGATAAATCGATCATTAAGCAAGGCATTAAGGTAAAGTTCGCGGACTTCCAGCTCACTACCATTGAACATATTCATCCTCAGTTAGAACTTGAGGACTTTAAGTTGCTGCTAAAAGACATTCTAAAGCGTCAAAATGGTCGTGAAATTCGCCTCTTAGGCTTGAGCGTTATGCTCAAGCCAGAAGAGCAAGCTCGCCAACTCAGCTTCTTTTAATCTATTCCCGCACACTTTCAACTAATTGTAGTACCTGTTCGAAGGACACATTAGCCAATGCACCATACCCAGATAGCTTTGAGGCTTTAAGTTGGCTGATCAACGGCGTGCTGATGCCACATAAGAATCGGGCGATGGCTTCGTTACTGGTTGCAGAAGGGGAAAGTTGGACAAACTCTGCAATCCAAGCGGAGGCGACTGCTGGTTCAGGTTGATCGTAAATCCGAGGTGGGAACACCGCTCTCTGTCCTCGACACACAGAACAATGACCGCAGTGAGCAGGGGCGTTGTGGTCGGCAAAGTAACTGGCTAATTGATGACTTAAACAATCTGACGATTGGAATAACCCCAGCATGGCGTGAATTCGGTCGATGTCTTTGCGCTCTTTAGACTGGAACAGCTCGTACAGATGCTGCGTGATGTCTTCGATATTCTGTGTCTCAGGTAAGACGGAATACACATCGGTTAGCTGCTTGCTTTCCAGTTCAACCCAACCATTCTGATGAAAGTAATCCAGTGCAGCGACAACGCGGCTACGTTCCGAGTGATAGTGCATCCAAAGAGCATCGAGATCGACTTGGCACCATACTTTCGCTTTGGTTGAACAAGTGAATATGGCTTCTACAAACTCGCGTCGTTCTCCTTGGAATTGGTTAACGATAAATTGCTGATCTTGTAGGAATTTGAATCGATATTCGGCAAAGTAGCTAAACTTAGCTTCGATCACTTTCGTAAGCTCTAAATACACCAACAGCGTCTTGAGTGGTAACTGGCGGATATTGCTCTCGCGAGACAAACGTAGTGGCACGACTTCCCACTGAGGTTGGTGCTCTTTGATTTGACCCAATACATAACTAATCGAAGAGCGCTCAGGCGTGTCGCCAAACACAAAGTTTTCTAATACAGTTAGACCAGAAGTATTGCCAAGCAGAATGCATTCAGAGCGTTGTCCATCTCGTCCTGCTCGACCTATTTCTTGTGCATAGTTTTCAATGGATTTAGGTAGATCAAAGTGAATCACACGGCGAATATCTGATTTGTCGACACCCATCCCAAAGGCAATCGTGGCCACAATGCAGTCAATTTGGCCCGCCATAAATTGCTGTTGTATTTGCTCACGAACTTCACTTTTCATTCCCGCATGATACGCATGAGCGTTAACGCCAATGTGGATCAATGACTTAGCCACTTGCTCTGCAGTTTGCTGTTGCGTTACGTAAACGATGGTTGGCAGTTTAGGGGCTGCGGCGACAATCGTGTTGAGTTGCGTTTGCTTTTCGGACTCTTCGCAAGGGATGACTGAAATATCGAGGTTCGAACGGTAAAAGCCAGTTACAGTAATGTGGTCACTCGTAATATCGAATTTATTTTTCATGTCCTCAATAACGGCGGGCGTTGCTGTGGCGGTCAGCAATAAGGTTTGGGGAATATTCAGTTCTCGCTGATATTGCGGTAACTTGAGGTAATCCGGACGGAAGTTATGTCCCCACTCAGAGATACAGTGCGCTTCATCGACTACCATCAAAGAGATTGGCACTTGACGAATGAACTCGCGAAAGCGCTCGTTTTTGAGGCGTTCGACAGAAATCATCAAAATTTTGATTTCACCGTTTTTGACTCCAACCATTACGCGTTGCGCTTCTTCTCTGCTTTGGCTGCTATCGATAGAAGCGGCGGCGATCCCTTTGCTTTGCAAAAAGCTCAGCTGATCTTTCATTAGTGCCAGTAATGGCGAGATCACTAAAGTGAGGTTTGGCAGCATGGTGGCGGGGAGTTGATAACAAAGAGATTTGCCCGAGCCCGTTGGGAATATTGCTGCTGCAGAGTAACCATCCATGACCGATTCAATAACTGGTTGTTGGCCTTGGCGTAATGAGTCAAAACCAAACACGGATTGAAGCGTTTGTAGTAACTGGGTACTTTGCATGTTAGGGAAACCTTTCTTCGGTGATAGACTAGGGTACATTAACATATCCTGCCTACTGAGCGCGCCTTCAAAAAGTATGAACAAAGCTGAGTTAATCCAAATCATCATTCATCAATTGGAAGAAAAACTTCGAATTGCACACGCTTCCACCCAAAGAGCCATCGATGCCGCAACGGACGAAGAAACAGTGCCCGAGCATAAGTACGACACGCTTGCATTAGAGGCTTCCTATCTTGCTCACGGCCAATCAATGCGAGTACAAGAGAGTGAGGACGAATTGCGTCAGTATCGCTCAATGGTTATTCGCGACTTTACGGATGCGCCAATAGGTGTAGGCGCGTATGTGGTTCTCGTCGATGAGAATAATATCGAAAAACGCTTTTTCATCGGTCCGTGCTCTGGTGGACTAACGGTGGCTTGGCAAGATCAGGAAGTCTTTGTCTTAACAGCGAAATCACCATTGGGACGAGCGTTACTTGGCAAAGAGGAAGGCGAAGAGTTTGAGATGAAAATTGGCGATAAAACAACTTGCTACGAAGTCGTGACGGTGTTCTGACATCAAATGTATAACTGAGTGTTATGTTTAACAGAAGTTATTTTGAAGATAAGAGAATGACATGAAGAAACTTTTTACACTTTCATTGCTGATGGTTAGTGCAACAGGCTATGCAGCGCAATGTCGTGTGGACATCCATAATGAAGTTCGTATGGATGGACAGAGTTTGGAAATTCGCCAGACTTCTGGTGATAAAGCCGTCGTGGACGAAGACAACAACTTGTTCATCAAAGGTGAGTTGATTGAACTCGATGCGGAGCAGAAAGCCGCGATTGAAGCATATCGCGAAAAAATGAATGCCTATATCCCTCAAGCTAAGCAGCTAGCGAGTGATGGCTTGGAACTCGCCAATGACATCATTGATGATGTGGCAGCGAGTTTGGATGCGCCGGGCGCGTTTGATAACGTAAAAGTTGCAGTTAAAGACTTCTTTGCTGATGTGCAATCTCGTTATTACAAAGATGGTGATTTTATTTTGCCTGCAGACAGCTTTGAATCGATGACGCAGGGCTGGACGAAAGATTTTGAAAAAGCGCAGGAGATTTTTAATAAAGAGTTTCTGGCTAGCGCGTTCGATGCTTTATCGAAAAAAATGAAAGAAGAGGGTGGTTTAAACCTGACAGCACTCTCTGAAAGCATGGCAGAATTAAGTGCGAAAGTTGAGCAGCGTTTGGCTGAACATTCGAAAGAGGTGGAGCAACAAGCGGAAGACTTATGTGAATCTCTGGACAATATGGCAGGGCAAGAAGACGATTTGTTGAAGAAAATTCCTGAGTTGAAAGACTATCGAGTCTTTACCATTTGATGAATCGCTTCGCGTAGAAACAACATCTAAAAATACAAAGAAAGAGAGCGCCGTGTGGCGCTCTCTTTTCGTTTTAGTGGTTCCATCTTTTGGTCGAGTTGCGAGGGTTTGACCAAACGCACCTAACCGGCTTAAAGGCGCTTATTGCGCGTTCATCTGAGTTAACTTATCACCAACAGGTTTTGAGAAGTTAAAGCCATCATGCTGATCCCAGTTGATAGACCACGTCATTACGCCAGCATAATTCGGGTAGTTGAACGCTGGTTTAACGGTGCCACAGGATGTGCCTTTTGTTAAACAGTCTAGCGCACTAAGAATATTTTGTGTCGGAGCCTGACCTGAGTTTGCCGAGCTTGGGCCTGAAGGTAAACCGATCGCGACTTGATCATCACGCAATGGCGCAAACTGAGTGCCGTCGGCTAGTTCAAAACCTTCAATGAGCATCTTAGATTGAGCGACCATCATATCAACAGAGCCTTCTGGTGCAGAACCTGGTAGGTAAGGGTTTGGCAGACCGCCGTTGTTGTATAGCTGAACATGAAGCAAGTCGAGCGTGCTGCGAGTATCGTTGATCACAGGAATGTACGCTCCCCAAATTCCGCTGTAAGCGACGTAACCGCCTTGAACATAAGGGTGTTCAGGAGCCATGGTTAGGTACATATCGCCACCCATGTTTTGCTCAATTTGCAGCAAAGCACGACCAAGACGAGCTTGAATTTGTGAACCGTGTACTAGGTTAGATCCACTCTCTAAATCCACATCGAGACCATCAAAGCCCCATTCAGCGATAAGGCCAGTTAGGCTAGAAACAAAGTTCGATTCGTCTTGGTCAGTGTTTAGAGTGATAGTGCCTTCAGCGCCTCCAAGAGATAGAACGAACTTCTTACCTTTCGCTTGTAATGCAGCCATATCTTGTTTGAATTGCGTTGGGTCGAGTGCAGGACAATCACTGTAAATATCGCCAGAATACAGGTTGAAGTGCACTGTGCCATCGCTGTTTCGGTCGTTTTCAGCAAAGGCAATATCAATCAC
>JABXIW010000272.1 GCA_013372875.1 Gammaproteobacteria bacterium
AAGTATACGGAGAATGTGACTTGCTTCAACGCTTTTTATCACGCTCGCTTATGTCTTGATTTAATGTTTGACGGTTTGAGTTTTGAGAATAGTCAGAATGACTTACCGCCTCTGCACGTTTCACATTCGACAGGTACATACTGGTGTGAATGACACAGGTAAAGAATGCGATAATCGCGACTAAGATTGGAAGGATTCCGAGCGTGTTTTCGAATTTAAGCGCAGCGATAGCCAAAGCGAAAACAACGACAGAGATAAGTGCAATAGCCTTACTTTTGTTGCTTTTCATGATAACTCGCCTTTTTGAGAGTAAGCCCCTGACACCTCCTGTGACAAGGGCACCGAACGAAAGTCATACACCTTCAATCCGACACTCTAATGCTACTCCTTTCGAAGCAAGCAAATTTTGAGCAAGTTAACATTTGGCAGAACATACGCTTAGTAACTTATTAGTTATTTCAGTAGCTTACTAACAAATTTGTCCACCACTCACCACAACATCGCTTTCGTGTTCAATGACAACTTGTGCCACCAACTTTAGGCCAGCCACGATCATATCGAGGCTCATTGACGGGTAATTGCCATCCGTCGCTTGTTCTGGCAACAACGGAATATGCACAAATCCATGCCGAATCAATTTGTCCCTCAGATAATGCTGCACTCCATAAAACAGATGGTTGCACACAAACGTCCCCGCGCTATTAGAAACCTGACAAGGAATACCGCTCTCTTGCAACGTTTGAGCAATACGCTTGATTGGCAAAGATGAAAAATACGCATCCGGGCCATGTTCGATGATGGGTTCATCGATTGGCTGATTGCCACCGTTGTCTGGAATTCGGAAGTCATCCACATTAATTGCGACGCGTTCGGGCGTTATTGCCGCTCTACCAGCGGCCTGACCAACGGTAATAACACAATCTGGTTGATGCGCTTCAATCGCATCAATCACAGCACTGATGGACTCAAAACGCGTCACAGGCACCTGACAAGTAACAATGATGCCACCGTCAATACTTGTTTCTTCTAGCCTTTTCACAGCCTCCAACGCCGGATTTATTGCATCACCACCAAACGGTTCAAAACCAGTAATCAAAACCTTTTTCATCGCAACCTTCAAAGAGAAATTGTTTCGCCGATTATTGCATCGCCTCTTTCACTCTCCAACCATAAAGTCAGCTTGCAACCAAGCCACATTGTTTTGTGTGAATCCACTCTAACCTATGCCCCCCAACAATAAGTGAATCAACGCAGAACCGACCATAACTCAGCGGGAACTTGGTTTCTGTGCCTAACTTATGTAGAGTACGCGACCACAAAATATCGGCAGTTCAAAGAGATCGAATACCATGAACATTGATAACCACGTCATTGAAAGTCTTGAAGAGTTAGAAGCTTTTCTACATTTAGTCGAGAGCGGTGCATTAGGTTTGGAAGGGGTAACTGGCGTTGCACTAGCGACAACAAACACTGACGGCCGTCCTTTTATTGCAGTTTTAGGCGACAAACACCAACTTTTGTTGGGCCGTTGGGTTTCACAACATGTTTACGACAACGGTAAAGACATCGTTAGAAACGGCTCAGCACGTAAACACTGATTTCTGCGCATCCACGTGTGCTAGAAAGAGATAAGCTTGCTGTTATTTAGCAAGCTTTTTTTATAACTAAAGCCCTCTAAATAACTTCAATCCCAAAAACAAGAAATCTCCGTAACCCATTGTTCAAAAATAAAAAATAAGCTTTTGAGTTAATTCGAGAGTTGTGACATTTCGCTGACATAACATGGCTTGAAATCCCTAACATCTGCCAACGGAAGCGAATCTAACTTTCGTTTTCAGACACCATCGCAGAGTACACTTCCTTGTACTCTGTTTGTCCCGAAAGACCCTTGTGACAGCCTAGAGTCTTTCGGGACCTTTTTTGTTCCTCTTACTCACATTTTCCTCCAGACAAGATCAATATCGTACTATTTAACTAGTTCATGATAGCAGCATCACGATTTAAGCAACTGATCACACAACCTATTTGTGAATTTGGGTATAAAAGTATCAATACTCTCATTTACTAGGACGTAACTAATGAAAAATTCTTTCGACCACAACATGCCCAACAATGAAGGATATTTTGGCGAATATGGTGGCAGCTTTGTTCCGCCAGAGCTTGAGCAAATCATGCGAGACATTAACGCCGCTTACGAAGAATGTTGCCAAGATCCAGAGTTCAAAGACGAGTTAGCTCGCCTTTATAAACACTTTGTCGGTCGACCTAGCCCTATTTTTCATGCCGCGAATCTATCTAAGAAATACGGTGCCGACATTTATCTAAAGCGAGAAGACTTGAACCATACTGGCGCTCACAAAATTAACCATTGTTTAGGTGAAGCCATCCTTGCGAAGAAAATGGGCAAAAAGAAACTGATTGCGGAAACTGGTGCTGGCCAGCATGGCGTGGCATTGGCGACTGCTGCCGCTTTGGTTGGCTTAGAATGTGACATTTACATGGGCGAAGTCGATATCGCCAAAGAGCATCCGAACGTTGTTCGTATGAGAATCCTTGGTGCTAACGTGATTCCTGCCACGCACGGACGTAAAACGCTGAAAGAAGCCGTTGATGCTGCCTTTGAAGCGTACCTAAAAGATCCAGAAATTCAGCTTTATGCCATTGGTTCCGTGGTTGGCCCTCACCCATTCCCTAAAATGGTTCGCGATTTCCAATCCATCATCGGGAACGAAGCGCGAGTTCAGTTCAAAGAGATGACGGGCAAATTACCGAACAATCTTGTCGCGTGTGTGGGTGGCGGCTCAAATGCCATGGGGTTGTTTAGCGCATTTTTAGAAGATGAAAACGTCGCGATCCATGGCGTCGAGCCTGCTGGACGATCTTTGGACAAAGTGGGTGAACACGCAGCCACCCTAACGCTTGGCGAGCCAGGCATCATGCACGGGTTTAAGTCTTACATGCTTAAAGATGAACAAGGCGAACCACAAGAGGTACACTCCGTCGCCAGTGGCTTGGATTACCCATCGGTAGGCCCACAGCACAGTTATTTAAAAGACATCGGACGCGTGAACTATGGTTCAATCAACGATGACGAAGCGATAGACGCCTTCTTTGAGTTGTCTCGTGAAGAAGGGATTATTCCTGCTATCGAATCTTCCCACGCAGTCGCATACGCAATCAAACTGGCACAACAAGGTGAATCAGGTTCGATTCTTGTCAACCTTTCAGGTCGAGGCGACAAAGACATCGATTTTGTGGTTGAAAACTACGGAGCAAAATACGGTATTGAGTCGCTTATCTAACTGGCAGCCACTGAGCTGAGTTACGTTTAATCGCAATGCGCAGACAAAAGCAACGCCACCTAAAACAAGGTGGCTTTGTAGTTTTCTCTCAATTTACTTTTGCTTTAGTGATTTAAATACGTTGCCTAGGCCTTCTGGCGTTTCTATTCAAACCATCGCCGCCTAACTATAGATATCTCTGTAATGTATACTTTGCTAAACTCCGCCCTTTGATGAGTAAGGCCCCTAAAATGATGACTGACGAAGAAAGAATCGAACTGCAACAAAACAACCCACTGCATGGGTTAAAGCTAGAGACTATGTTGCAAGAGTTGGTAGATTTTTATGGCTGGGACATTCTAGATACAGCCATGCGTTTTAATTGCTTTAATACCAAGCCTTCGATTGCAAGTAGCGTGAAGTATTTAAAGAAAACTGAATGGGCGAGAGAAAAATTAGAAAACTTTTACCTTTATCGCTTTAAGCGCATGCCACGCGCGAGTGAAGAAGAATACAATTTGCCACCAAGAGCCCGTACTTTCCCTCACGGTCTTGAGCCTAAAGAGCCAATGCCGCTAACCGTTGATTCTATTCTCAATTCACAAGCGAAAGCAGCATCCTCATTTAAAAAACGCTCATCTCGTGGCCGTCCGACACGTCGCTAGTATACTTCCTTGGAAAACAATTAGAGCCCTACTGACAGATCCAGTAAGGCTCTACTATTGTTCCTTAAAAGGGTTAACGGCGGCGAGTGGCCAACTGGTTCATCTCCGCCCAAGAAACTCTCGTAATTCGACTAACTTGTAGATTACGTCTTCTACTGATTACGCTTTTTCTTCTTTTTACCCGTTCCTGCTGGCTTTGCACGCGGCTTCATCGGTAAAAAGTAGGCTTCACTTTGGTCATCTTCCACTTCAAAGCCTTCTACCTGCTCGCGTTCAAGCTGGAACTTATTTTTCTTTTCTATCACTTTAAAGTGGTGGTAGTCATCGTAATCGATAAGAGATAGACCTAGACCCACTTCCCCCGCACGGCCACTGCGTCCAATGCGATGCATATAATCGGCAGGACTACGCGGAAGATCGAAGTTAATCACCACTGGCAATTTTTCAATATCGAGACCGCGCGCTGCGATATCGGTAGCAATCAGTACTTGAATCTCACCAGACTTAAAGCCATCAAGAACGCGAGTACGAGCGCCTTGCCCTTTATCGCCATGAAAAACTTCGGCAGTGATGCCGCGTTTTGACAGTTTCTGAGCTAGGTGGTTACAGGCATTCTTAGCGTTCACAAAAATTAAAGTCTGGCGCCATTGATGCTGTTTGATTAGATGTGCGAGTACCGCCGTCTTTTCACCTTTATTGACACTAAACACGCGCTGCACCAAAGTGCTGGCTTCTGCACTCTGTAACTGAACTTCAACAGGATCGTTAAGTAAGTGCTGAGCCAACGTCGTGACTTTCTCAGGGAAAGTAGCAGAAAATAGCAGTGTCTGTTTCTTCTCTGGCAGTAAGGCAAGAATCTTATTGAGCTCTTCGGTAAATCCTAAACTCAACATACGGTCGGCTTCATCGAGCACGAGCGTTTTTACTTGGTCTAACTTAATCGCATTACTCGATACCAGATCAAGTAGTCGTCCCGGCGTTGCAACAATGATGTCACAGCCGCCACGTAGCGCCAGCATTTGCGGGTTCACGGATACTCCACCAAATACGGCAACCGTTTTGATCTTATCTCTAAGATGGTATGAGTAAGATTTAACGTTGTAAGCCACCTGCGACGCCAGCTCACGAGTAGGAACCAAAATCAGATGAGAAACGAAGTTACCACGACGATCATTTGATTCACCTTGCTGAAGAATTTTCTGCAGAATTGGCAGCGAGAAAGCGGCGGTTTTACCTGAGCCCGTATTGGCTCCGCCTATCATATCCCTGCCATCAAGCACATGAGGAATAGCATGAGATTGAATAGGTGTTGGTTGGTTATATTCTAACGCTTCTAGTCGCTCGACTAAGGTTGGAATCAGGCCAAGATCGGCAAATGTCGCTTGCTGTGTTTTATCTGTCATTACGATGAGAGGCTCAGTACTGGGTAAAGGCCGAGTATCTTATGCTATTTAGCACGAGGATGTTAGCGATAATGCGCGAAACAGAGGTGGTTTGGAGCAGCGCTATAAAGGTCAGGAATGCTCTTTGCCTAATATTCGTGAATCCCCTCATGATAAACAACCATTTATGGGGCCAGTGGTAATTCACTTTAAAGAAAAAAGAGTCAGGCAGTCTGACTCTTTAGAAGTAAAACACACTGTATCGTGGGAAATAGGGTTACAGAGGCAGGTTACATCCTTTTTAAAGGTTTCACGACGCTGTCTAGCCCTTCAATTTTTAACGCTAAACACAGCTTTAATAGGTCACCTAACTCGCCGCTCGGCCAGCCTTTTTTATCGAACCACAGCAAATATTCCTCAGGTAAATCAATAAGTACTCTGCCTGCATATTTGCCAAATGGCATTTGCATTCTTGCCAGTTTAATCAGGTTTTCTTTTTCTAACATAAATGAAGCGCGGTTAAGACATCTCACGCAAGAGTACCACCAGCGGTGCTCCCTCACCAGTTACAGGACCAAATAAGGCAAGAAGCTCAAAGATCGTTAGGGCGGTTTATTTTGACGGCTTTGAGTTGCTTTGTGCTAGAGTACGCGACATTAAAAATTAGAACGAGAATGCAATGAAGTCACCATGTAGAGCAGCCTGTAAAAATAACGCTGGAATTTGTTCTGGCTGTCACCGAACGATGGATGAAATCATCCAATGGAAAGACAAAACCGAACTCCAACGAGAAACCATTATCGAGCAAATCACCGGAGAAGATTCCACCCACCGCTGTCCTGAATGCGATTCGCAAGCTCACTGCGATATTGCAGCAGGAAAAGAAACGTGTTGGTGTTTTGGTATTGAGCCTCGTGACTTGCCTAAGCCGGAGTCCGATCAGCTTTGTTTATGCCGCAAGTGTTTAGAAAAAAAGCCAGTCGCATAATACGACTGGCTTCTTCATGTAACGCGATTCTAAAATGATAACTATTTTGCGGTAAGCGCAGAAGTCTCAAATTGAATGCCTTCCCACCCCGTCACCATGAAATTGCGGATATTTTGGTGATCGTTGTTTTCTGGGTGAAGCAGTACGTCCTCGCGGTAGAAACGACCAAAACACGCCAACG
>JABXIW010000067.1 GCA_013372875.1 Gammaproteobacteria bacterium
GTGCTTTCTGTTGCTTCCACATTTGAGGCATTGGTGCCTGTGACAACGACGGTGTACGTGCCATTTGGCTCACCACTGATGTCCATCGCGTTGCTCGTCCAAGCGCCACCACTTTGTACCGTGGCACTGCCGCTGGCGATAACCGTTTCACTGCCTTGCGCTTTGATTTCTACGCTCACGGTTTGGCCATCAAAGCGGCTTGAAGTGCCGGTGATCTGCAATGCGGCGGCATTGCTGCTATCCACATTGCCTACTGGCGTGATCGCCAAGGTTGGTGTGATTGGCATTGCGTTGGAAGAATCATCTTCGCCCATATTACCAATCAAGTCTTTGTACTTACTTACAAATAGGCCGACACTGAGTTCTGGAATATTGGGGACTTCAGCCCTCCCCGTCCAAATTTTCTTATTCGCCGTAGCAACGAGTGAAGTAACATCATTATTTCCCAGTTTTGCTGTCGCTTCTTGCACTTCCTTATCGAACTCAAGTGTGATGTTTACCGACTGTCCTATCGCTTGATGCTTAGGATCAAAAGTCACTTTTGACAGCGTTGGTAACACTCCTTCTACCTCCAAAATCAAACTATCCCCTTTTCCGGGGATAGAGTTGACGCTCTCATAACTATCATCGTCGACCCGTATGATTATTTCTTTATTTTGTTTTTCTGGAGTTGTGTAGGTAGCGGTCCAAGTTATATTGTCACTGGTGTTCCATGATACTTGCTGAAGCTCTCCAGCTTCGTTTTTATCACTCGCTTCTAATTTCACATCGGAGAAACTAAATTCTTTAACCTCTTCTGAAAAAGTAAATGTAAGCGGGATTTCAACTCCACCAGCCGAAGGGCTAGATGATGCAGTTGATATTGTTAACTCTGGAACGGTTGCTGCCTTTACGGTAGCGCTTGTTGATTTCTCAGTCTTATGGTTCGCCAAATCCAACGCGGCTACTTGTATCGTATAGGTACCAGGAGTCAGTGAGTAGTGCATCACATAAGGATCACCTACACTAGCAGGCTCTGTAACTGATTGTGGTCCCACTTTTACCCCACTCCCGTTATCTGCTGTAGATGTCACTGAACTCAAGTTTTTATCTGTAACATACGCTGTTACATCTAAATCATATTTACCGTCCGTTGGTGTCATAGATACTTGATCAGCAGAAACACCAGATATTGTTGGTAACTCGTAGTCAACGATAGATGTGATGCCTTTGGCACCATATGTTGTACTAAAAAGTTCAAAGTCGGTAATAGAACGCCCTATTGAGTCGGTGACCGTCACTTTATACATATATTCGGTCTGATCTTCAGCGTCAAAAACCATAGTATCAGACCCTGTCGATGAGACGATATTCCCCGAAAAATTTAGCGTATCACCTGTACTTGGAACTAAATCGATAGAGTAGTTTGATGCCTTTACATCATGTCCTTCTTTTGAAGTCACATTGAATAACTGACTTTCTTTTGTAAAAGCTAGTTTGCCTCCTTGCAAGCTAGTCATTCCATTAAATGAGACCGTAATAGTAGGTACAGACACATCAATATCCACAGTCTTACTTTCACTCCAGCCCACTTTATCCGTTGCTTCAATGCTTACTCGGATTTGATTCAGCCCTTGCAGCTCACTTTTTGGCAGCTCGAAATAAAGATGTGAGTTATCTGCATTTTCCTCTTTATTAAAAACATGGCTAGGGTTAACGGTTGTGTATTTGACGCTTGCAATACCGCTTCCTTCATCCCTAATAGAAAACTGGAACCTAACCAAGTTTGAATCTGTAGGGGATTCACTGACAACAGCGTCACTATCAATTATTGGTTTGCTGTTATCGACCATCACACTGACGTTATCGCTACTTGAGTCTCCCCACACATCAATAGCTTGGATGCTCGGTTTGATCACTTGTCCATCCAAAGTCGCACTTAGAGGCGCTTCAAATGTCGAACAGGAATAGCCCTCTCCACAATCGTTAAATCGTGAAAAGTTCCCTGGATGATCATTGAGGTTATATGAATCCCCATCCACTGTTGCAATCACATTTTCTAAAATTGATTGTGCCCCAACCTTCACTTTAAAGTTCATCACCAGCTGAGCGCCTCGAATGATACTGTCATCCGTTGGGCTTGTGATACCAATATCTACTGAACCTGGAGGTGGCAACAATAGTTCTAGAGAATGATCTGAGGATGTATTACCTGCCATATCAGATAAATTTTTAATGGTATATAGATGTTGTGATACCCCCGTTGCGATGATATCCGAATAACGTTCGGTGTAAGTACACGTAGTAACCCCAGCACTCACGCTACAACTTTTTGGTTCAAACGTTATATTAAAACGGTTTCTAACTAACAACGGTCGTTTCGTTGGCCCAGTATTCACCCCTGATAAGTTATCTTTGAAGCTCAATGTTAAGCTCAACATTTTGTTTCCATCGGCATCAAATTCAACTTCGTTACCTGTAAATAGATAGGTATCCTCTAATGCTGCTGGTGCTTCAATATCCATCATATTAAAGCTGAATTTGCTCACCGTCTCTGTATCGTTCTGGCCCACTGTCCGAGTAATTAGAACGACAGGTGCAGTAGACATGTTTACATCTGTCGTCACACTACACTTATAACTTTCCTGTGGATTAGTGATAACGCCAGAGTAAGCATTGCTCAATCCATCATTTGGAGCTTCGCTTGAGGTGTAATTTTCTCTTACCCAACATTCTAGAGTCCGAGCCTTAACATCACCCACAGGGTTGAACTCGACACTCAACGTCTTACCCGAGATATGAGCCTGAAAATTTTCAGGTTGCGCGACAGATAACACGACCCCTTCGCGTTGAACATTAATACTTTCCGAACGTTCTGCTACTGGCCGTGTTTCGCCTGAGTTATACAAAACATTGTTATAAACTTTGAACTTTAGTTCATAGCTTCCATCCTGAGATAATTCTGCAGAAGTTAGTCTTCCCTTCCACTTACCCGCTTCATCCTCACTAAACTGTATATTATTGGTTTGATCGCCATATCTATAAGTGCCGTCGATTTGAGGAATTCCACTTGCATCTTCCGCATCAAGGGTAATAACGACAGGATCGTTGCGCGTAACTAACCCACCAGTAATCGGCGTTCCATCTTCATAGGAAAAAGACACACTATGAATTGTTGGCAACTTATTTTGCACTTTAATCGCGTAATCTACCTCAGTCGCATTCCCACGAACATCACTGCCCCTGAGTTTGATTGTACGGGTTGAACTATCACCATCATTCTGCCCTTCTAAGCTCACTTTCATATCTTCATCTACTTGTGTGCCGGTATCAGAAGGTGTATCGATAAAGCTCCAATACTCCAATGTCGTCTTGTTCACACCATTTGATGAAGGCGTTCCCGTTTCGCTCAGATCTTGAGCTGAAAGTGAAAACACGTAGTTACCACGATAATAACTTTCCGAGTTAAACCCATTCAGAGTTAACGTAGGACCATCTCGGTCAATAATTATCGTTCGTGGCTCTGTCTGAGATTCGAATCCATACTCATCTATCGCCTTAATGAACAGGTTCGCCCTCTTATTTGCATCAATGGTGATACTGTCACTTTGTATACGACCAATTTCCATTTCAAATGGTTGTGTTGGATCTCTAGGTACAATTGACCGTATTGCAGAGTCACCAGCTTGTTGCCACAGCTCGACGTTACTTACTTTAGAATCATCAATGACTGAACTCAGCTTCACTTGAAAGTCAGGTCCCAGGACGTAGTTACCAGCAGAGTTTTTGTCTACGATCCAAGGTTCAGACAGTTCAATTACCGGGCCTTTGTTGTCTACTTGAAAAACAAATTCGCTTGTCGACTCTGCTTGAGGGTAAGCACTGTCTTTCGCTTTTACGTAAAACGAGTTCGTCTCTTCATACTTAAACGCCCCGGCTATTAAACGAACCTCAATGTTTGGTTGCTCTCCGAATAGATAAGGCTCCACACTGTCTGTAGGTTCAGTCTCATAATGTTGCAAAGTAATACGCTTACCAAACTCCGTCTTCATATCAACTTCAACTACACTGCCTGGACTCAAGTTACCCCAAGAAATATCCGGCACCCAAGATGAGTTTCCACCCAAACGCTTATTGATTGTTCCTCCATTAACAATCGGCCCTTCAGAGTCAATTAAGATATTGAATTTTGGTGAATTTGTAGTTTGACGATTAACAAAGTTCCCCAAATTGTCTTCTGCATTTACATTGACAGTCCAGTTACCATCTCCCGGATAAACGACTTTACCTTGGCTCGCACAAAGAGTACCTGTACATAATTTAACCTTAAATGAATCTTGCGTATTACTGGAAAACTGATCGCTTGTGTAATCGACCGTTGTACCATTTGAGAGATCGACAAACGATAAACTCCGCTTATCCAGTTGGTCCCCCACAAGATCTTGAAGTTTAAATGTCAACTCATGAACTGAATTCGCATTTAAATAAATATCCTCGCCAATTGGGTTCCCTTCCAAGTCGTTTGGTGGAATGTAAGTCGCTGCGGGATAGTCATTATCAACATATAGAGTTTCAATATATGGGTTTAGATCGGTATAAGCGTTACCTTGGGTATCGACCGCCGTTGTCTCCAGAGCAAACTTGATGATGTCTATTAGGTCTGTTGATTGCGTATTGAGTGTAAACAAATACTCTTTGCGGAATTTATTGCTGTTGCCAGACTCATCAATTCTCAGTTCCAATGGTATCGCGGTATTAGGCGTGCTCTGTGCATACCACATGCTCTTGAATGTAGGCGCATTTCCCGTTTTTTCAACGATACCTGATGGATCTTCCAAGACAATTTTAGAAACAACTTCGCCTGCTACGTAACGTTTGTTGCCGACCATAGTTTCTCGGCCAGTCTCTATTGTTAACGTTTGTTTAGGCGCTTCTTTATCTATACTTTCTCCCTCACTATCAAAAATAGCGTCTTCGTCTAGCTTTGGATTTGCCTGCGATATATCGTCAGCATAAAGCTGGGCAATATTGGTTAGAATTCCGTATTTTTCCGTCATGATGTTGTAGTAAGACTGAGCGAGATCTTTACGGTAAGTGTCAGAACTAAACTCATAACTATCTAATTTAATTAGATTACCTCCAGATCCAATACCGTTTGCCTTACCGTCATAGCTCAGATCATCATAGATAGCAGAAGCAAAATCAGAAGAGTTATTACGTGGCGTGTCTTGAGCTAAATCATCGATCGCTTCAACGAGAAATCGATGCAAGTAGTCGTTGGACAGTTCATCTGGAATTGGATTTTCTAACATCTCGTTAGTCGCATAAGATGTCACTGTTGGATCGAAACCGAAAAATGAATCGTTGCCACCGGACAATGCATGCTTCACATCCGTAAGAATGAGAGCCGCGCGCTCTGAGGTTTTGTCTCCGGCCTCAACTTGATTCCAGCGATAGTCAAATAGGCCTGTTTGGTAAGTAGATAACTCCGTAACATAATAAGTATTCGAACCGTTCAGTTCGAAGTATGCGCCTATATTTGCATCGTTTAAGTTAACGCTAGCTCTTGCGCTTTTATTATCCTTCCATTGATAGTAATGCGGATCAGTTCCATCAACGCCAATTAAGCGAACTCGCATAAAATCATAATTAACAACATCGGTTGTAGTCTCACATGAAGCAACATCAAACGCGGCAGACTCATCACTTTCCGGTTGCTGAATCGTGGAACAACTAGCTAATGACGTAAACTCTCCGTTAGGGTTTAAACCTTCCAATTGAACACGTGCACCAATGAAAGGTGTCACGATAGTCATCGTCGGCAAGTCGAAACTGCTTCTGAAATAAACTTCTTGAGTCGTGCTTTCATTCTCTGACTCATCAATAGCTTGAATTACCAGTTTTTGGCTCGCGTTTTCTGAGACGTTTTTGAAGCCATCACCTAGGATCTCCTTTACAAAAGGGACATAGTAAATAACTTCATCAACTCGCCCGCTACTATCCAAAATGGTTTCGTGAGGAATGCTTGCGGTTATCGCGTCCGTCGAAGCTAACGTCTGCGTTGTATTTTGGAACGCATAGTTGTTGTCATTGTTTTGGCTTACGTAATACTTCACGACGAGCTTAAGTTTGTCAGCACTTGAACCTAATACAGTCTCTGAACTCGCATCAGATATTTTGACACGCACGTAAGGAATCTTTTTTTCTTTCAATAAGTTAACATTGAAGTTTGCGAAATCAATCCCACTAATGGATTTAAGACCTGCGCTTGCATAGACATAATCTATTTTCAAGTAATCTCGGCTGGACTGCACGTTATCAGCTGTATAAGTATCTTGTGAATATACGCCCTCGTAAGTGGTTCGTTCTCCATTAAGGCTCACGTTGACGTAACTCATGGGCGTACCTTCCGGATATGTGATGATCTGTGCAGGTGCTTGATCATCTCGGCTCACCGCATGTTGAAACTCACCGACATTGTCTTTTGTATCAGTGGCTTTTATATCAAACGTGGTAGTTGATAAGAACTGGTCTGTTAAATACGCTTTGCTAAATTCACAGGCACTTCCCGACTCTGACGTAACGGGAGAACAAGCAACATCGTCAGGCAAACCACCCTTAAATGAAACACTGACGGACTTAATGTCCTGAGACGCTTCTTTTACAAGACCTTTAAGTACATATTCTTGAAGCTCATTATTGATAGCGCTAGACGAGGTCACGGTGATAACTGGCGCGTCGTTATCCCAAGAGAAATTGACATAATGACCTTTACCACCGCCAGGAAGCAATTTATTTCCGAGCACATCTGCAGTGTATAAGACTAAACGTGCAGCAGTAACCTTGGAAAGGCCAGTTTCTTGGTCGACATCAACAGCATCGATCGCTTTTGTATCAATGATTACTTTGATGTTCGTTTCACGAAGACCAATCTCAAACCCTTGCGCATCCACCGAACAAAACTTACTGCCTGACGTCAGCTGATCATTACATTGAAACTCACCTTGCCATGCACCGTTGAGTTTGTATTCAACAAATGCAGACACTGACTCAACACCAATATCGTCATTGATTTTGATATCTACGATGTCTTTACCTGCCAATACATCATTGTCTGTTCGCGTTGCAGTTGGCGGAATGGTATCAATATCTGTGTCATCACGAGGTGGAATGACACCATCTGTTTCGCCAGCGGTTCCAAGGCTATTTATTTGTTGGCTAAAGGCAACGTAATCGTCAGCGTTTGTTCCTGAAATGTTGAGTGTAGGGTCATTTACAACTATCAAAACTTGCTGAGAGAGTTCTTGAGTGTACACATCACTGGTGATTTTCTGCTGACCAAATGTAAGTGGTGTGACAGCTCCCGTTGCTTCGCTTATTTCTAGGCCATCAAGAAGGCCGTCTGCAATGACATCACGAAACTGTACATCAGCTAAATGCATTGATGTATATACATTGTCTTCGGATTGACCGTACCTTTGGATCATGTCATAAGAGTAAGAAGAGTATGCAGTAAGCAATGCACCATACTGATGCCCCGGCGTTGCAAAGCTACTCTGCCCACCTTTAGTAATATCAATTGGTGTGGTTTCATTGACATCAAAACCATACATGCCATTAATACTATCAAGAGCTTGAGAGACAGCGTCCGAGCCAGACACGCCGCCTGCAATTTTATATTTTGCGAAACCGGAAACAATATTGGTCAGAGGCGTCAACATCAACTTTTGGTTACTACCTTCACTGAAGTTCACCACGCCTTCTAAACGCAACGTTTTACCAACACTCGAGGACACAATCTCTTTTGTTAAAGGATCGGTGTAACTACCTTGTTGTGCGACGACATACAATGGCATCGAAGACGATTCAAATTCGACTTTGTAATCACCAAATGCATTGGAAGATGTGCTCGCTAGCTTCCTTCCTAGCTTTCCATCTTTAAACTCAAACACCTCAATTTTTGCACCATTGACTGGAGCGTCAAAAACATTACCTGAGATGGTTCCTGTATTCCTCGCAGGTGGCGTATTATCGCCACCGTCCCCTCCGCCACATGCACTCAATAATAGTGAAGTAGCCATGAGACCTAACGTTGATTTTAGCGTATTTTTAGTGAACATAATAATCTGGCAGAGTATATTTTTGCCGAGATTATATTATTGTGTGGAATTTTCTCAATGCGACGAAATAACCATAAAATAAAGCAAAAAAACTAAAAAAACAGACACTTTTCAACCCTATTCTTAGTGCTATTTCATATCTATAATTATTTAGTTAGTAAAAACAAAGGAATTGTCGTTAGTGACGTGTAAGATTTTATTTTAA
>JABXIW010000340.1 GCA_013372875.1 Gammaproteobacteria bacterium
AACCACTTTGGTGCGTTTGGCTCGGTGTTGTTGGGTGCAGTCATGGTATTGGCCTGTTTAACCACAGCGATTGGCGTAACAACCGCAGGCAGCGAGTTCTATGACAACACCTTTAGCAAAGTGAACTACAAAAGCTGTGTCGTCATCACCATGGTACTGTCAGGCTTTATCGCCAACATCGGTTTAGAGCAGCTATTGTCAATCACTTTACCTGCGGTTGTGGCACTTCATCCTGTGGCGATTGCTTTGATGATGATGGCGCCCGTTCGCAACAAAATGTCTCAGTTCATGTTGGTGCTTACCGCGTTCACCGCACTAGCATTTGGTTGTGTCGATGCTCTGCACATTTTGGGCTACATGCCAGAAGCTGCAGACCAATGGATGAGCCACAACATGCCTTTGTATAATGAGTTCGCGAGCTGGATTGTACCTAGTGTCATCATGGCAACGGTCGGACTTTTGTTCACTAAAAAAGCAGAAGACATCAAAGAATTCGAGCTGGTCAACGAATAGCCGCTTAACTTAAGACATCATTCTATAATTACGCTAACATACTGGACGTTTATTGATGACGGGCAAAGGAGTTGCCCGAGTAATGGTTCGTTGTGGAGCACATATGGAGAGTCACTATTTAGATATAAGAACCCTCAACTTTATTATCATTTTGTTTTCTTGTATCTATGCTATTAGCCTGCTTTGCTATCAATATACTCAGAGCAAAATTAAAGGATTAAAAACGTTCGCCATTTCTCTGCTGTTTATTGGCTTAGGCCCTTTTTTATTGGGATTTCGTGACTCAGCCCCAGATTGGCTGACGATCATTCTTTCCAATACCATCATTATCATCGGCTTTTTGCTCACGTTATATGGCGTAAGCATTTTCCGTAAATTCCCTCTCAAGTGCGCTCATGTACTCACGTTTCTGGTACCGGTATTCAGTGGCCTTTTTTATTACTTCACCTTTTATTCGCCATCTATTCGTATCCGAATCATTTTTCTTAGTATCTATTTGAGCTTAGTCACCTTCTGCAGTGGTGTTGCGATGATCAAGGGAAAAAGAGACGATCTAAAACTTCCCGTTCAAGTGATGGCGTACGCCTTCTTTGGGTTTAGTGCTTTTATGGCGGGCAGAACCATTTGGAGCATTTGGGCACCTGAAGTCACCAGTTTTATGAATGCAGGTATCATCCACCAGCTGACGTTTCTATTTAGTATCTGCCTCATTGTTGCTTTGAGCTTTAGTATGTTGTGGTTGATCAACGCAAGATTGGTGAAATCCATCAACGATCTTTCTCATTTGGATGCATTAACTGGGTTATACAATCGACGTGCAATGGAAGTCATTGTGCCTAACCTTGTGAATCAAGCACGCGAAAAAAATACGCCTATCAGCATCGTTATGACTGACGTGGACGATTTTAAAACCATTAATGACCAATACGGACACACCACTGGCGACTCAGTCATGGCAACCATAGCCACGATTTTTAAACAAACGTTACCAGAGTCAGCATGTACCGTTCGCTTTGGTGGTGACGAGTTTATGATTGTGTTGCTTGCCAATGCCGAAAACGCGAAAGCCTATGCCGAGTTAGTTCGCCGCAGCATTGAACGTGAGACGTCGCTGCTTGCTTTTAAAAACCAAGTCACGATGAGCTTCGGCATCAGCGAGCTAATGCCCAATGACAGCTTGCAAGATGCACTCACCCGAGCCGACGAAGCACTGTATTGCTCAAAGCACACCGGGCGAAATCAAGTCACGACATTCCAAGATGGAAGCGAGGAGGGTGGCAAGTTCATCCAAACACCGACCAAAAGCGCATAACGGAAAGGTACAACAACATCGCTCCTGTTATTCCATTCACGAATCGGTGTAATCGGAGCGATTCAGACCAAATTTTTGCATTTTCTGATTTAAGGTGCGGCGTGGTAAATCGAGCTCTTGCATCACTTCATTAATCCGTCCTTGGTGCCTCACTAATGAATCATGCAACACTTTGCGCTCAAAGTTGTGCAACTGAATCATCAACGGAACACCCGCTTGAGTCTCTTCCGTGGTTGACGACGGGCGGCTAGAAAGAATTTCCATCACAGAAACCGTATCATCCAGTGCGAAACGCATTGCGACGTTACGTAATTCGCGCACATTTCCTGGCCACGCGTAAGAAAGCACGGCATTTCTGTCGGCATCACTCAACGGTCGACTGTCTGGATTTGTTTGCAACGCAAAGTGCTCAAACAGAATCAACGCGTCTTCTTCTCGTTCCCTAAGCGGCGGTAAGTAGATCTGTGCAACATTAAGTCGGTAATACAAATCTTGGCGGAACTCTTCATGATCATTGAGATCTTCTTTCGCGGCAGCGATTACTCGCAAATCCACATTGATCTGCTGGTTACCACCAACTCGCTCGACAGTATGTTCTTGTAATGAGCGCAGCACTTTCACTTGCATTGAAAGCGGCATACTCTCGATTTCATCAAAAAACAGCGTGCCTTTGTCGGCGTATTCGAGTTTGCCAATCCGTCGTTTACTTGCTCCGGTAAAAGCGCCGGGCTCGTGACCAAACAGCTCACTT
>JABXIW010000167.1 GCA_013372875.1 Gammaproteobacteria bacterium
AATGATGGGTGTTTATTGTTTACGCAAATTAGTTAGTAACAAAAAGTTATATACCCAAGGAAGGGCATGTAGAAGGGCTCCGAATGACGACCACACTATTTTCTTCTCGCATCATTCAAAGTGCATTGGACTTTGATGTGTACAAAGTGAACATGATGAGTGCCGTTGCCGCGCTTTATCCTGATGCGATGGTGTCATACAAATTCATCGTGCGTAGCGAAGAAGATCTGTCGGAATTGCTGCCAGAGGTAAAGGCAGAAGTTCTTAAACTTCAAGATGTTCGCTTTACTGAAGATGAAATTGCGTACATGAAGCGCGTTGCGCCGTACCTAAAGCCCGAGTTTGTCGAAGCGTTACGTCACTTCCGTTTTAACCCGCAAAGCGATGTCTCCTTCCATAACAAAACCATGTCGGATGGCTCAAGCCAGTTACGCATTACAATCAATGGCTTGTGGAAGGAAACCATTCTGTACGAAACCATCATCATGAGCATTGTGTCGGAAGTTCGCAGCCGTCAACGTTGGTCAGATATCCCGTTCGAGCAGTTCCAAACCGTATTGGAAGACAAAGTTCGCTATTTGAAAGCCGAACTAGAACGTCGCAACATTACTAACTTCAAATTCGCAGATATGTCGACGCGTCGCCGTTTCTCTTTTCAAGCGCAGCGCACCATGTTGGAGTACTTAAGCAAGGAATTGCCACAATGCTTGACGGGAACCAGTAACTACCATTTGGCGAGAGAGTTAGATCTTACCCCAATTGGCACGGTTGCTCACGAGTGGTTTATGGGCCATCAAGCGTTAGTAAACGTGCGTGATTCGCAGAAAATTGCCCTGCAACGTTGGCAAAAAATGTTCAATGGCGCACTGGGTATCGCACTGACGGATACCATCGGCATCGACGCATTTCTCAAAGACTTCGATGAAGAGTTGAGTCATGCGTACGTTGGCGTTCGTCACGACAGCGGTTGCCCATTCACTTGGGGCGAAAAGATGATTGCGCACTATGAGTCGCTTGGCATCGACCCGATGACGAAGACGCTAGTCTTTACGGATGGTTTGAACTTCGAGCAAGCGCTAGACATTTGTGAGCATTTCCAAGGTCGTGTGCAAGTGAGCTTCGGTATCGGTACGTCGCTGGCAAATGACATGGGTAATTACGTTAACGATCAAGGCGAGGCATATCAGCCGCTTTCCATCGTGATTAAAATGGTGACTTGTAATGGCTCTCCAGTCGCCAAGATCAGTGACGAGCCAGAAAAGGCAATGTGTGAAGACATTTTCTTTTTGATGAATCTTAAACGTCGCTTTGAACAACCGCTTGATTTAAATGAATGTCGTAAGCTCATTGATCGCCTCGAAAGCGAAGGGCAGAACTACCTTATTGATGCGTAAATACCGCTCTTTTTAGCTCCTTTCTTGATAATCACCCTCTATCGTTTCGATAAATTTATATCGGTAAACGAAGAGGGTGATTTCGTTATAGTAAGTCTTATATCAATCTTTGCTCCCTTGCGTTTTTTGCGTCGCTAGAGACTATGATTGATAGATACTCCCAACGTTGCGGCATTGTGGAAAGTGTTCTTTCGCAGAGCACTCACTTAGCCTGATCACATAGTTTATCTATGCGTTTATCTGCTTTTTCATGACTTTGGGCTTCACGTAATAGCTTGAATCAGGAGTCAAAAATGAATTTAGTTGTACATTTGCAAAAGAAAGCGATAAGAAAACACGGCTATGAGATGGCAACACGCCAAGCCTGGAAATGCGGTATAAAAGCGAACCTCGTGCGACGTGTCATTGGCTTGTTTAAAGGTCAAATCGTCTGTGTGGTAGAAGGGTGCCGCGCCGAGTTATCTTCAGTTGTTAACAATCAACTGCATGATGAAGAGAAGCAAGGCCGCTACGTATTTGTCGGCGGTGTGTGCTGGGAACCAAACAACATCATCGCCCCTGGTTTTCCGGATTTTATGTTCATGCATGTTCGCAATTTGAGCCATCGTCACAAGTACCTCACTGACGACGAGCTGTTTTTGAGTTTGGCGTAACTCAAATGTCTTTAGTGATGGTTTTGCCCAAGTGCAAACCATCACCTCCCACAGTGAATAGCGCAAAACAATAAACCTCAGTGATGTGAATTGGCCTCAATTAACCTCTCGCTGAGATTGTTCTGATGCTCTCTTTATAAAACACCGTTTTTTTACTCCGTAATGACAGAGGCTTTGTTTTCGCCTGATGTGAATTTCTCTTCGCGATTTACTATACCGCTCATCAAAGCAAACCATACTGGGATGTAAATCATGAATATGAAATCTATCGCAATTGCAACGGCAGTTGTTGCTGTACTAGCTGGCTGTAAAGACAAAGCGCCACCAGCGCCAACTCAAGCAAACATTACTTTGGTGGAAGCGGTCACTGAAACTGTGAAAAACCCTCACCAAGTATGTAAAGACGTGGTAGTGACTCAGCAAGTTGAGCCAACAGATGACAACAAAATCATCGGTACGGTAGGCGGCGCGGCAGCTGGTGCAGCACTAGGCAACCAAATTGGTGGTGGCTCTGGTAAAGTCATCGCAACCGCAGCAGGCACGATCGCAGGCGCATTGACGGGTCGTAAGATTCAAGAAAATGTGCAGAAGGGCGATGTAATTACGACCACGAAGAAGCAGTGTCACACCGAATACACGACTTCTGAGAAGGTGGTAGGTTACGACGTAACGTATGAAGTGGCTGGTGCACCAACCACAGTTCGTATGGCAAGCAAACCTGCGACGAAAACTTTCCCAATTCAAGATGGCAAAGTGGTTC
>JABXIW010000382.1 GCA_013372875.1 Gammaproteobacteria bacterium
GCTTGGTTATAGAAAATACGGCCAAAATGGTCTTTGTCTGGGAAGACCTCATCTTGGCGGGGTAGGTTAGCGCCGCCAGAATCGACTAAGTAAACACACGGCAGTTGGCATTTTTCTGCAATTTCCTGTGCGCGTAAGTGTTTTTTCACCGTAAGTGGGTAGTAACTGCCGCCTTTTACCGTCACGTCGTTAGCGACGATCATGCACTCAGTGCCGTCTACCACACCCACACCTGCAACCACTCCGGCGCATGGAACGTAATCAGGATACACATCCCAGCCAGCAAACTGACCGATTTCTAAAAAAGATGAACCGGGGTCGAGTAGGGCAAGAATGCGCTCACGTACCGGAAGTTTGCCTTTCTTCTGCTGATGCTCACGTGCTTTCTCGCCGCCGCCATCTTCGATTTGCGCAGTCACGGTATAAAGTTGATCTACAAGCGACGCCATAGAGCGGTAGTTTTCCTGATACTGCTCTGAATGGGTATTAATATTGGTCGTCAAACAAGCCATAAATAGCCGATCTCCATTCGGTAGACGGGTGACACCACCCGCCTTTATCTATGTTGAATAAGATTTAGGTTGAATACGGAATTTATTTAGAGTCAGAACGCCTGAGTGGATTAACTAGGCGCTTTCGTTAAACAATTCGCGACCAATAAGCATGCGGCGAATTTCTGAAGTGCCCGCACCGATTTCATACAGCTTGGCATCGCGTAGCAAACGACCAGTATCAAACTCATTGATATAGCCGTTACCACCGAGTAGCTGAATGGCATCTAATGCCATTTTGGTTGCCAGTTCCGCACTGTAGAGGATCGCGCCAGCAGAATCTTTACGGGTGGTTTCACCACGATCACAAGCGGCAGCGACGGCGTAAACGTAGGCTTTAGCGGCATTCATTTGTGTATACATATCGGCGATTTTGGCTTGAACAAGCTGGAATTCACCGATGGATTTGCCAAATTGTTTGCGGTCGTGAATGTAAGGCACAACGATGTCCATACATGCCTGCATAATGCCAAGTGGACCGCCAGCAAGCACCACGCGTTCGTAGTCGAGACCGCTCATCAACACTTTCACGCCTTGGTTTTCTTGGCCGAGAATATTTTCCGCAGGGACTTCGCAGTTTTGGAAGACCAGCTCACACGTATTCGAGCCGCGCATACCCAACTTGTCGAGTTTTTGTGCTTGAGTAAATCCAGGGAATCCGCGTTCTACGATAAAGGCCGTGATGCCTTTAGAATGCTGGCTTGGGTCGGTTTTGGCGTAGACAACATAGGTGTGTGCATCTGGGCCATTGGTGATCCACATTTTGTTGCCATTTAGCAGGAAAATATCGCCTTTACGTTCGGCTTTGAGCTGCATGGATACCACATCGGAACCTGCGCTAGGCTCGCTCATTGCTAGCGCGCCAATATGTTCGCCAGAGATGAGCTTAGGTAGGTATTTCTCTTTTTGCGCTTGTGTGCCGTTGCGGTGGATTTGGTTGACACAAAGATTGGAGTGAGCGCCGTAACTTAATGCGACCGAGGCGGAAGCTCGGCTGATCTCTTCCATGGCGATAACGTGGGCGAGATAGCCCATGTTCGCACCACCAAACTCCTCGCTGGTGGTCACACCTAAAAGCCCCATTTCACCTAATTTGGACCAAAGATGGTTTGGAAAGTCGTTAGATTGGTCGATAGATTGCGCTAAAGGCGCAATTTCTCTTGCAGCAAAACTATTGATTTGCTCGCGAAGCAAATCGGTATTTTCGTCATAAACAAAGTTCAGGGAAGAGTAGGTAGATTTCATTGCGTGTCCTTGCCTTTACGTCACCTACATCCCAGTGCTGAGGTGTCAGGTGACTTTTTCGCCTTTCATGGATCTCAGTGTGTTTTGGCATCGCAACTGTGCCGCGTTTAACTCCATCATTACCGCTTGAATGTCGTTTGCTTGCTGTTGCAATGCTGCCTTCTTCTCTTCGATCAACCGAATCATATAGTTCAACTGCTCAGTACTTTGATCGGTATCGTAGAGTTCAAATAACTCTTTGATATCTGCAAGAGAAAAGCCCAATCGCTTACCTCGCAAAATCAGTTTTAGTCGAATTCGATCGCGACCATTGTAGATTCGTGTGTTGCCTTTACGTTCCGGAGTTAGGAGACCTAAATCTTCGTAGAAGCGAATACTTCGGGTAGTAATGTCGAACTCTTTCGCGAGCTCGCTGATCTTAAATGTGTTCATTCCTTAACCTTACGACTTTCGTATAACATTCATACGAATATACAATTCGTTAACGTTAAAGTAAATAAACAACATCCACTCTTGAGCCTTGATATCACTCGCATTTACCCGAAATAAAAGAATCACTCGAACAAACAACAACCTCAAACTTGACGTTAACGTAAATGTTAGTATAGTTATGACGTAAACGTCAATAAAAGGTTAATGGAATGAAAAATGAAACATGGATTGTTGCCGCTAAGCGAACGCCTATCGGCTCTTTTCAAGGTGCATTAGCTTCAACCGATGTCACGGAACTCGGTGCGAAAGCCATCCAAGGGGCACTAGCTGAAATCCAGCTAGATGCACACAAAATAGACGAAGTGTTGATGGGATGTGTTTTACCTGCAGGCGTGGGGCAAGCGCCAGCAAGACAAGCAAGCCTAAAAGCAGAAATGCCACAATCGATTGGTTGTACGACACTGAACAAAGTCTGTGGCTCGGGTATGAAAACCGTGATGCTGGCCCATGACCTTATTCAATCTGGTAATGCGCATGCGGTTCTCGCTGGTGGTATGGAAAACATGTCGTCTTCTCCTTATCTATTAAAGAAAGCGCGTGATGGTTTCCGTTTAGGTCACGAGCAAGTGCTTGATCACATGTTTTATGACGGTTTGCAAGATGCCTACCAAGGCGAATTGATGGGTGTCTTTGCAGAACAAACCGCGCAAAAGTACCAATTCAGCCGTGAAAGTATGGATGCATGGGCGCAGCAGTCGGTGACTCGTGCGCAGCAAGCGATTGAGCAAGGTTTGTTCAAAGAAGAGATCGTGCCTGTTAACGTAAAAAGTCGACGTGGCGAAACCTTGGTTGTAGACGATGAGCAACCGAGTATACTCGACGTCACTAAAATTCCTACCTTACGCCCTGCGTTTGCTAAAGATGGCGGCGTAACGGCAGCCAACTCAAGTTCTATTTCTGATGGTGCATCGGCAATGATCTTAGTCGACAGTGAATTTGGCCGTCAGGAAAACCTTCAACCTTTGGCCAAAATTGTCGCGTACAGCACGCATGCAAGACAGCCTGATGAGTTCACCATCGCCCCCGTCTTCGCGATTGAAACGCTGTTGGAAAAAACGGGCTGGGACAGATCAGACGTGGACCTTTGGGAAATCAATGAAGCTTTTGCCGTTGTCACTCAATACGCGGTGAAAGCACTCGAATTGGACGAGAGCAGAGTTAACCCTCGCGGCGGCGCTTGTGCGTTGGGGCATCCCATTGGTGCGAGTGGCAACCGAATCCTCGTCACTTTGATTCACGCTCTTAAACAAACAGGCGGTAAACGTGGCGTTGCATCGCTTTGTATTGGTGGCGGCGAGGCTACCGCAATCGCGATTGAAATCTGCTAAATCATTCTCAACAAAGTTTCACTTACATAACAGTAGTCAGTAACAAGCTGAAAAATACAAGGATGTCATCATGACA
>JABXIW010000077.1 GCA_013372875.1 Gammaproteobacteria bacterium
GTGGAAAATGTTCGCCGCTCGTGGGACCAATTTGCCGTTAATGAACTCAACCTGTCCTCTACAAGCAATGCAAATAAAACGGATACCCAAGATAACTTAGACATGCTTTCTAGCATGTTGAGCTCTGTTGCATCGAAGAAGATCCCAGAAAACCTCAACGAGTGGTTTGATGCTGTGAAAACCATGGCAGACACACCAAACGATTTAGGTGCGCGTAAAGTTGTGTTGGAAAAGGCAAAAATCTTTTCAGACACATTAAACGACTTTCACGAAACGGTGCGACTGCAGTCAGACGTAACCAATAAAAAATTGGACATGGGCATTGAGCGCATTAACCAACTGGCGCTAGAAATTCGTGACATTCACCGCTTGATGATGCGCACTCCTGGTCCACATAACGATTTGATGGATCAGCATGAAAAGCTGATTACCGAGCTGTCGGAATACACTAAGGTCACCGTGACCCCACGTAAAAACGCTGAAGGTTTCAACGTGCACATCGGCAATGGTCATACCCTAGTGTCGGGCACAGAGGCAAGCCAATTAAAAATGATTGATGGCTACCCAGACGTGCACCAACGACGTCTAGCGATGGTCGAAGGCGATGGCATCAAAGCGATTAAGGCCGACGACATGGACGGCAAAATCGGCGCGCTACTCGACATGCGTGACAAACACATTCCGCAACTGCTGGATGAAATGGGGCGCTTAGCTACCGGATTCTCTTACAAGGTCAACCAACTGCAATCGCAAGGTTTGGATCTCAACGGCAAAATCGGTAAAGACGTTTTCACCGATGTGAATTCTGAGCTGGTGGCTAAATCACGAGTGTTTACCGCACCAAACTCGAAAGCGGACGTTGCCGTTTATGTCGATGATATTTCGGCGTTGAAAGGTGGCGAATATGCGCTGCGCTTCGATGGTGATCGCTACAGCGTGACAACACCGAAAGGCGAGCAAGTTCAGATAGATATAGACCAGTCGGATTCTACCTTCGTATTGGATGGCATGAGAGTGCAAATCGGCGAAGGCCTTGCCGCTGGCGAACGAGTGCTGCTGCGTCCTACTCGCAGTGGTGCTGCCATCATCAAGATGGAAACCAACGACGCTAAATCCATTGCCGCACAAAGTTATGAAGCGTCTACGACGTTTGCTCAAGGCAGTGCGAAATTCAATATTCGTGAAGCGGGTGATGTAAAAGAGTTTGAAGTGACGGTTCAGCCGCCCGATGAAAAGCACGACAAAGCGTGGCTAAAGATTACCGATAACAAAGGTAACTTACTGTCTGATAAATACTCTTATCCGTTAGACAAAGATGATCCGCTGATTGAAATCTCAGTGCCGAAGAGTCATCCGCTATACAAAAATGGCGATGCAACCATCTTTGAACTGACAGAAGGCGCACTGCTGAACGACAAATTTACGGCCAACTTGGTGCCGTCAGAAGGTGGTAACGGCAACTTGAGAAAGATGCAGCAATTACAAACCAACAAAATGATGGATGGTAAATCGAGCACCTTGATTGACGTTTACCACAATCTTAATACTGAAGTGGGTTTGAAATCGGCAACGGCTAACCGCTTAGCATCGGTTGCGCGTTTAGAGCATGAAGCCGCACAAGAACGTGTAGCATCGATTGCGGGTGTAAACCTCGATGAAGAGGCCGCCAACATGATGAAGTTTCAACAAGCTTACATGGCTTCATCACGCGTGATGCAGGCGGCAAATGACACCTTCAACACCATTTTGCAACTGAGGTAAGGAGAAGAGATAAGTGTTAACCCGAATTTCTAGTTTCCATAACTATCAGTCTGTACAAAATGACTTGCGTCGCCAAGAGAACAAGATCCATCACAACCAAGAGCAACTTGCCTCAGGTAAGAAGCTGCTTAAACCAAGTGATGATCCGCTGGCTGCGCATTACATTCAGAATATTGGCCAGCAGCAAGAGCAGTTAAAGCAATATTTAAGTTCGATTGTGTTGGTGCGTAACCGTTTAGAAAACCACGAAGTGAACATCGCGAACGCAGAAAGTTTCGCTGATGAATCGAAACGTCTCACCATGGAAATGATCAACGGTGCGTTTTCTGCCGAAGACCGACAAGCGAAAAAGCGTGAGTTGGAAGAAATTGCAAATAACTTCCTTAACTTAGTGAATGCGCAAGATGAATCGGGCAACTACGTGTTTGCGGGGACGAAGCCGAAAAGCCAGCCATTTTATCGCGATAAAGATGGCAGCGTGCAATACGCTGGTGATGATTACCAACGCAAAATGAAAGTGTCCAGCATGCTGGATATGCCGATGAACGATCCTGGTAGCAAACTGTTCATGGAAATCCCAAACCCGTTTGGTGATTACCAGCCTAGTTACGATTTACAAAGCGGTTCTGACTTACTGCTAAGCAAAGCAACCAATGTGGATGCGAAGGACACCGCTTCTTATCGCGTGACGTTTGTCGATATGAATAACGGCAAGTTTGGCTACCAATTGGAGCGAAACGGCAAAGTGGTGGACGCTGACGAATTTTCGCCAGAAAAAGGCATCGAGTACAAAGGACTTAAAGTGCATGTGAAAGGGCAAATTACCCCTGGAGACAGCATCGGCATCGAAAAGCGTGAGTCCTTCAGTATTTTCGATACCTTTAAGGAAGCGATGTCTTGGTCGGATAAATCCGTTTCCGATACATCAGCGACCGCGAAGTTGCACCAAATGACTGAGGAATTTCAAGCTGCGTTCATCCATTTGAACAAAGCTCGAACCGACGTGGGTGCAAGGCTGAGCACGCTCGATATTCAAGAGCAAAA
>JABXIW010000471.1 GCA_013372875.1 Gammaproteobacteria bacterium
AACCTTGTCACCCACTTTCAAGTTCAAGTCATCAAGCGCCCATGGCGTAATAGTCGCCCACAAATAGCATCCATCATCTAACTGCAAAGAGACGTTAATACTTTGCTTATCATCTCCCGCGTTAAACGCTTCTATCGAATGAACTTCGGCAGGCAATACATTTCGGATTGACGTTGCTTTCGGCTGCTCTAAAGCAATCGAGACATCATTTGCACGCACCTGTAAACGAATTGGCGTGTCGGGCTCACCATCAATCTTTTGAACCCAAAGTGACGCGCTTGGAGCGAGCTTCACACGAGTCAGCGCATATCGCGAATGGTGTGCATCGATCTTTCCTTCAAACAGACTGCTTTGATCGGAGAATGATTGCCATGGTCGCATTGCGTGAGAAGCCCAAACCTCTTCAAGTTTGCCAGATGTGGTTACTTGTCCTTTATCGATAATCGCAAGATGCTGAGCAAGCCTCAAAATCTCTTGTAGGCTATGCGTCACATAGATAATGGGAATGTTCACCTTGTCTGACAACTCTTCCAGAAATGGCATGACTTCACGCTTTCTGGGCATATCTAGTGATGCGAGAGGTTCATCCATCAACAACAAATCCGGCTTCGATAACAGTGCACGAGCAATAGCGACACGTTGCTTTTCACCGCCAGAGAGTGAGATTGGAAAACGCTTTAAAAGAGGTTTGATGGAGAGCAAGTCCGTAACGGCATCAAAATACGCATCATCTTTTTCCTTCACCCCATACAAAAGATTGCCCTGTACAGAGTAATGAGGAAATAAACGCGAGTCCTGAAATACATACCCGATTTTACGTTTATGCGTTGGTAAATTGATCCCTTGTTCACTGTCAAACAAGACGTGATCGCCAATTGCAATTCTGCCCTGTTTTGGCGTCACCAACCCACTAATCACATTGATTAATGTGGTTTTACCAGCTCCAGAACGTCCAAATAATGCACTTATCTCGTTACGTGGTAACGAAAGATCGATATCAAAGTTAGTTTCGCCAAGCGTTTGTTTGAATTGAATTTTAATTGTCATCGCTTCGCACCCAATCTACTCGCTGCTTTACGATTCAACCACTCAGAAATCATCAACGTCGATAAAGCGAGAGCAATAGAAATGATACACAAGCGTGCCGCTTCCATTTCCGCTCCCGGTGTTTCAATAAAATTGTACATAGCAAGGGGAATGGTTTGTGTCTCCCCGGGAATATTGGACACAAAACTGATGGTTGCGCCAAACTCACCCAGACTGCGGGCAAACGACAACATAGTGCCCGTGATGATTCCAGGAATCGTCAGAGGCAAAGTAATGGTTAAAAAGACTTTTAAAGGCGATGCGCCCAACGTGGATGCCGCGTGTTCCAGCTTAGGATCCACACTCTCCAAGCTCAACCGGACAGAGCGAACCATCAAAGGCAATGCGACAACAATACAAGCGACAACTGCCCCTTTCCAATTAAAGCTAAACACCAAACCTAAATGCTCATAGAGCCAACGCCCTAAAAAGCCTTGTCGCCCTAACGAGACCAACAACAAATAACCAATCACCACTGGTGGAAGCACCAGTGGTAAATGAATCAAGCTATCTAAAATAGATTTGCCGAAGAACTCTTTGCGAGAAAGTAACCAAGCAAGAAACACACCTAAAGGAATAAGCCAAAGTACCGCATAAGCGCCAACTTTTAAGCTCAACATTAGGGCTTGGTATTCAAGTTCTGTCACTCTTTGTCCCTATTATTGAAAACAGCATTATTGTTGGAAACCGTAATGAGCAAAAACTCGCTTCGCGTCTTCCGATTTCAAATACTGGAAGAATTGTCTCGATTCCGTTGAATCGTTCACTACCGCCGCTGGATAAACGATGGCCGCATGCGTATCACTCGCAAACTCGCCAACGATTTTCACTTTGCTAGTCAACTGCGCATCGGTCTTATAAACCACCCCTAAAGGAGCTTCTCCGCGCTCAACTAAAGCCAAAGCAAGACGTACATTTTTTGCTGGTGCAACTTTGGTTTGAATCTCTTTCCATACACCCAGTGTAGTCAGTGATTCTTTCGCGTACATCCCTGCCGGCACAGACGTAGGGTTGCCCAATGCGAGGCGACTGCCATTTAACGCCGCTTCCCAAGCTTTTGCATCCGCGAAGTTAAATACGGCTAAGCTTGACGTTTGAGGTGCAATAAGAACGAGACTATTGCGCACTAAATTAGTGACATTGTCACCATCTATAACACCTTCATCAACCAAGTAGTCCATCCATTTCGTGTTTGCAGAAATAAACACATCAGCTGGGGCACCATTGATAATTTGTCGTGCGATCGAAGACGAGCCGCCATACACAGGCGTAACTGTTACGTCATACTTTTCTTTAAAATCTTGAGCGATTTCGTCAATCGCATTCGTCATCGAAGACGCAGCATAAACTTTCAGATCCGTTGCTGCATTTGTTGAGAATGAAATGCTTAATATTGCCGCTAGGCAAGCATGCGTTTTCCATGCTTTCATAAAGTGACTCCGTACAAGGCAAGCGAAAATTCTATCTAGCCAAATGAATGCGTTCCCAGCCCGATCCGTTTTTCTAATAAGGAGCCGAGAGAAAATTTGGTTAAAGATAGCGTTTGGTTAAGGAGTTATTTAAACAGAAAGTCAAGGTTCATGTGTTGTTCTATCGCATCCGCAATACGGTTAATACCTTGTTCTTTCAATGCTTCAAAATCTTGCTGTTTGACCTGAGTGCCATTCACCCACTCAGTAATGAGGTTTAGCGCTTCCGCTTCGTCAAAAAATCCGTGCAAGTAGGTTCCCATAATTTGGCCACATTCACTAATGGCACCGTCACATTCTCCGTTGTCGAGTTCAAGCGGTTGTTCGTCAAGTACCCGGCTTCTACCAACATGAATCTCATAACCTTTCACCTTCGCTTTTTGGTTATTGAGATTGAGCACAGCTTCAGTCTTGGTGAGCTGTTTACTACCAGTCAGCACGGTATGAACATTCAATAGTCCCAAACCTTCGCTTGAACCCGGTTCACCTTCTACACCGTCTGGATCATCAATCGTTTTACCAAGCATCTGGTAGCCACCACAAATGCCCATTACTTTTCCACCTAAACGAATGTGGCGCAGAATGTCTTTATCCCAACCTTGGCTTTTTAGATATGCCAAATCGTCTCGTACTGATTTCGTTCCCGGTAAAATGATGAGATCGGCTTTATCGATCTTCTCACCTTTCCCAACATAGCGAAGATTAATGTCGGGATTTAAGCGTAAAACATCAAAGTCAGTATGATTGCTAATGCGCGTTAACACCGGAACAACCACATTTAACTTAACTTCAGAGTTCAACTCCTGCTGTGCAGTAATGGCGTCTTCGGCTTCTAGGTTCAAGCCGTGCAGATATGGCAACACGCCTAAAACAGGCTTACCCGTTTTTTCTTCTAGCCAATCCAGACCTGATTGCAGCAAACGAATATCGCCACGAAAGCGATTAATGACAAACCCTTTTACTCTCGCCTGTTCAGATTCAGAAAGTAACGCCAATGTTCCGTATAAA
The DNA here is from genome assembly GCA_013372875.1 of Gammaproteobacteria bacterium. The sequence continues at coordinate 3,564 of JABXIW010000471.1, forward strand.
TGCGCAAACACACCGCCACGATCAATATCCGCAACAATGATCACTGGCACATCGGCTGCTTCCGCAAACCCCATGTTTGCGATATCGCCTTCTCTCAAGTTGATTTCCGCTGGGCTACCAGCACCTTCGATCATGATCGAATCAAACTCTTTAGTCAGCTTAGAAAACGAATCCAACACCGTGTTCATGGCCACTTTTTTGTAGTCATGGAAACTGGCGGCATCCATATTCGACAAAGCTTTACCTTGAAGAATGATCTGAGCACCTGTGTCGCTATTTGGCTTAATCAAAACCGGATTCATGTGCACAGTTGGCTCAATATTACACGCCTGAGCTTGAACCGCTTGAGCTCGTCCAATTTCACCGCCATCTTTGGTTACGGCACTATTGAGCGCCATATTTTGTGGCTTAAATGGGGCAACATTTATCCCTTTTCTGGCTAATACACGGCATAAACCTGCCACAAGCACACTTTTTCCGGCATCCGAGGTGGTGCCTTGAACCATTAACGATGGAAT